>JAUNBR010000001.1 GCA_030527015.1 Planctomycetia bacterium | reverse complement strand
TTGCAGCCATGACATCCGAAGTCACACGGCGCGAAATGGCAAAACAATAAAATTTGTCATACGTCGAACATATCCTGATACACCTTAAATTTCCATTTTCTGCGGCGCTAAACACCAAGCATTTTTATCGAAACAAAATGTCGGCCTGTCTGCGGGAAGAGAAGCGGAAATTTATATTCCCGATGCACTATAAAACCCTGCTTCCCCGGCATTTAGCTTCGCTGAGAATGCCTGCTTTCAGAACCGCATAAGACGGAATTTAAAGTGGAACCAGGTATAATGTATCGGATATAAAACTTTTCCACAGAAAAACAGGTAAAATCATATGGCAAAACATGCCGCCAAAACGTGAAGCGTGCTTCCGGCCAAGACAAATAAATGCCAGATGAAATGCATCCATTTTAGTTTCTGACAAGCATAAAAGATACTGCCCACGGTATAAGCGCATCCACCGGCAAGGATAAGATAAAATACACTCGTGGACGAAATATTCTTAAAAGCGTCCATTTCCGTCACGGCCAGCCAGCCCATGGCAAGATAAAACACCAGAGAAATCCAAGAAAAACGATTTCCAAGAAACAGAAAACAGCATATTCCGATAATCGCCAAGAGCCAAATTTCGATTAAAAGTCGCATACCCGACGCAGAATCCAGAGTGGAGAGACAAAAAATGGTATAAGATCCCGCGATCAAAATATAAATTGCCACATGATCCAGCATCCGAAACAATTCACGCCGCGGTGTATGAATCAGCGCGTGATAAAGTGTCGAACATAAGTACAGCGTAAAGAGTGAAAATCCGAAAATTAAACCGCCGATCATTACTTTCATCTGATACTGCTGGCATTCACAGTTCGCCGCCTTCACCATCAGAACCATAATCGCCACGACGGATAAAATAATTCCCAGACCGTGAGAAATTGCGTTGGCCACTTCTTCAGGAAAATAATATTTAATATTTTTGGAGGATTTCATTTTACCTTTCCTTACCAAATATTTATGTACATCATGCATTGTCTCCGAAGCACTTTATATTTAGCGCCCCTCCCTGTCCGCAGACAGCCCGGCCGAAATACCATGTTCCGCACCGCTCAAAAAAATTAAAATGAGTCCGCATATATTCCCGTCTTTTTTATGGCACACATAAATTTTATACTGCCTGGCCACAAAAATAGATACGTTATCCCCGATACGCTATAAATTTCCGCTTCCCCCGTCCGACGACAGGCAGGCCGACATTTTTCCAGCAGCAGTCTGAGCTGAAAATGCCCACTCTAAGAATCGCATAAAACGGAAATTTTTTAAAGTGGAACGAATAAAATGCACCGTACGAACTGAAAACAAAACATTTCTGAAGGAAAAATATGCTAGACTTTTTCACTCTGAAAAAGAATCTCCGAAGCAAAAATCTCCACACTTTTTCCGTCATTTTATCGCTAAAACACAAAAAAACAAGACTTCATTCCCCGTAAAAAAACGAGTTTTACACGATTTTTACATTCCATAAAATTCCTGGTTTTATTTCGTGTTTTTATGTAATAATTATGTAAAATAGCCTCATATTTCCTCCTCTAAAATTATATACGCATACAGATTTCATGTTACATTATCTTCCCAGAACACGGCGCAGAAAGCAGACATTTTCAGCGAAGTAAAATACCAGAGAAACGGAATTTTATAGTGCATCTGGGATAAGATGAGCTTTCTATTATTTAACCCATACACTAAACTTTAGCTGCCAAGACACCAAGAAATACCTGCTTTCATGGCTACAAAAAAACGGAAATTTAAAGGAGAATCAGTATATTCCAGCAAAAAAAAGATGAATCGCCAGACAAAAATCAGATTTTTTTTCAGATCACCTCAGAATAAAAGAAATCTCTGAAGTATGAAAATAGAAACAAAATACCGGAGGTGGGAGTTGAACCCACACGTCCGTGAGGACAATGGATTTTGAATCCATCGCGTCTGCCATTCCGCCACTCCGGCTTTTTATTTTTCTATTTTTTATAGTATAAAACGATAAATTAAAAAAACAAGACCCCCCAAAAATATTTTATATCTGAAGTTTTATACTGTTTCCACTTTAAATTTCCATTTTGTGTAATTTTTAAACAGGTATTTTCAGCGAAAAAATGCGGAGCGCCTGTCAGTGGGCGGGAAAAACGGAAATTTATAGTACATCCAGATATATATTTTTTCTCCACGGTATTTTAGCTTCAATCAAAATATGCACATTCTTGGTCAAAAAACATAAAAATTTATAGCAAAAAAACAAAAGTCCGTTCCCATAAATATAAGATTTTATTTGGCTTTCTTCAAAAAGACACCTCTTTTCAGGCATAAAAAGAAAATCTGAAATTTATTCTGATATACGATAAATTTCAGATATACGGGCATATTTCTCTGATACATCCATAAAATTTCACCACACACACGTATTTTCCGCCACATAAAACATCTGCCGTGGCCTCACAAAACAAAATTTAAATGAAACCACAGCATATTTCTAAATTTTTGAAAAAGAAACGAAAAATTATGATAAATAAAGGCAAAATCTGGATATATTTTTAACAAAAGAATGAAAAAATCCTGAACAGAATTATTCCTCTTCAAAAATACCAGTTCCGAATTCAGAATTTTTCACCGAATCAGAAACACGCTCACGGCCAAAACCAAGATGCGGCCCCCGAGTTTCATCGGAAGAATCGGATTCATGAATCGTACCTATTTCTTTTTCTGTATTCTCAGCCTGAGATTTTTCATTATTTTGAGATTCGGAAAACTCCGTTACCGACATGCGAACATCCACTTCCGTAATCTCAAAATCACTGTCATAATCATCATATTTAGAAACATAACCAGGTGTCTGCGCACGAACTTTCTCTTCTTCAAAAGCCGCGATCACTTCCCTCTGAATCATTTCACGACAAGCAGAATTAATTGGATGCGCGATATCCGCATAAAGTTTTGCTCTGCCATCCTCATCACGAAAAGGTTCCTGTTCACGTAAATGGGTGCCACACTGGTTACAAAATGCAGCACGGATATGATTTTTATATCGACATACCGGACAGTGAGACGTGAGCTTTCGACTCGGCATGGCGACAAAAGGACCGTTCGTCCCTTCAATGATTTTCAGATCACGAATCACAAAACAATCATCGAAAGTAATAGAACAAAACGCCTTTAACCGCTCTGTCTGATCTTCCATGAGTTTAACGCGGACTTCTGTAATTTGCATCGCAATTCTCCTTAAGTTTTGAATATAATACAGTATGCTTTTTAAGACGTTTGAATGACGAAAACCTCACCGATCGGATACTGTTTTAAGTGTGCCGCGACAGTTTTCGCGTGAATGACATCCCGACATAAACCGAAAAATGCACTGCCGCTTCCTGTCATGGAAAAAGCCAGGCAGGGATCCGGAAGTTCCATAAATCGAGTTTCCACTAAGGAAATCCACGGACTGACGGATCTGGCGGAAACCAGCAGCCGATTAAAAAAATGCGGTGCGATTCCCAACAAATTATTTTCCCGCCAAGCATTTATAATCGCTGAAATGTGGTTTTCTTCCAGACCAGGAAGAGGTTCTTGCCCTAACTGCTGACATTTTTCCTTTGGCACACATTTCTGATATACCTGAGCGGTGGAAAGCCCCACCGGCGGTTTTAATAGTATGAAATTCAGTTTCGGAAGCATCTCTGCCTGAGGGACTTCTTCCAGAATCTCACCTCTTCCACGGCAAATTACGGGCAGTTTCCCTAAAAATAAAGGTACATCACATCCTAAATCCGCTCCCAGGGAGATTAACTCTTCACGGGAAAGATTTAAGTTCCATAACCGATTTAACAGCATTAAAGTCGTCGCGGCATCACTGGAACCGCCACCTAAACCTGCCTCGGAAGGAATTCGTTTCATTAAAATTATATCTGCACAGGGAAGAGACTCTGATTTACACCATTTTTTCAAAGCAATTTTTCGTAAAGCATATGCCGCTTTCACGACTAAATTTTTCTCGTCGGCGGGAATCGAATGCCCTTTAAATAACGTCTGAAATCGTGAATCCTCTGGAAACTGCACTTCAAAATGAATTCCCTGTTCATATTCTCCAGAAGAGACCGCATTTTTTATCGGCAGACGAACATGTAAAGTATCATATAATGTAATTCCTGTCACCAGACTTTCGATTTCATGATACCCCGACTCTTGCCGACGCAGAACCTCAAAAAATAGATTTAATTTTGCCGGCGCACAGGCCGTAAGGTCATTCGGATTCACGTGAATGATCCTCCAGGTGAAAATCTCATGGTGTTTACTCAAAAAGTATATCGAAAAGCAAAAATAATTTAGGAAGCAAAATTTTATACCCGATGCACTATAAATTTTCGCTTCCACGGCATTTTTTGCTGAAAATCCGCTTTCAGAACCGCATAAAACGGAAATTTAACGAGAATCAGTATAATATACCCGATACATTATAAAATTTAGCTTCACCGGCTTTTTTGCTTCGCTGAAAAAGCCTGCTTTTAGAACCGCACAAAACGAAATTTTAAATTGGAACCAGTATATATTAAGATAAAATATATCTCTCATACTGTGATTTTAACCGAAGATGCCCGAAAGTCAAGCGTTTTTAAATTTTTTTATACCGGGAATTGTATTTTTTCCAAAATAATAGATACTAAAGAAAACATTATATAAAATTTAGATAAAATAGTTAAAATACCATGCATTTTTTTGTGTATGCGGGTTTCACTTTTTTAAATTTTAGTTTTTGACATACTGGCTTTACTTTAAATTTTCATTTTGTGCTGCTCTGAAAGCAGGGATTTTTTTATAGCTCTTAAAGCAGGGATTTTCAGCAAAAAAAATGCCCTGGAAACGAAATTTTATAGTGCATCGGGCATAAAGGCAGGTTTTTTCAGCGAAGCAAAAATATCCACCTGCCTGTCAGCGGACAGAGAAAAGCAGAAAATTATCGTGTATCGGGTAATACCGTGGAAGCCAGGCATTTTATGCACCATGAAATATCGAAAACGCTAAAATTTATATCGCAGACACTAAAAATATATGTGAATTCGGATATATACGGGATCTCGTTTAAATTTCCGTTTTATGCGGTTCTGAAAGCAGGGATTTTCAGCGAAGCAAAAATGCCGGAGAAGCAGAATTTATAGTGCATCGGATATAAAATCATGTGAAGAAAGGATAAAAAATGAGAAAAATTACTAAAAATCCGACTTTATTACCCCAGTGGAATACGCTAAAAGCACTGGCAAAAACTTTTCAGGAAAATGAAAAACATCTCAGAGAACTTTTCCGGACAGATTCCACACGCGCAGAAAAAATGACACTGGACGCATGCGGTCTGCATGTGGATTACTCTAAAAACCGAGTCGACGAAACGGTCATGAAAGAGCTTTTTGCTTTGGCACGTGAAGCACAGGTGCCTGAAATCATGGAGCAGATGTTTTCTGGTGAAAAAATTAATATTACGGAAAATCGTGCGGTACTTCATGTCGCGCTGCGGAACCGAAGTAACACACCGATTTACGTGGACGGAGAGGATGTCATGCCGGAGGTGAACGCCACACTGGCAAAAATGAATGACTTTTCTCGAAAAATTCGCGAACAAAAATGGCTGGGGTTTAGTGGAAAACCGATTAAAAATATTATAAATATCGGAATCGGCGGATCAGATCTGGGGCCAGTCATGGCATATGAAGCCCTTAAAACGTATTCCGACCGTAATTTAACCATACGTTTTGTTTCGAATATTGACGGAACACATCTTGCGGAAGCAGTTCGGGATTTAAATCCGGAAGAAACGCTTTTTATTGTCGCCAGTAAAACTTTCACCACGCAGGAAACCATGACGAACGCTCATTCCGCCAGACGCTGGGTGCTTGGGCATTATGCGGCGGATGAGATTTCCAGCACCCACTTTTCCGATAAAAATTCCTGCACCACGAAAAATACTGCACGTGAAACTCCAGATGATGTTACACAGAAAATTTCTGCCCGTGAAATCGTCGGACGGCATTTCGTGGCCTTATCGACGAACCAGGAAAAAGTTACAGAATTTGGCATATATCCAGAAAATATGTTTATTTTTTGGGACTGGGTCGGCGGACGTTACAGCTTACCCTCGGCGATCGGCCTGCCTCTGATGATTTCCATCGGCCCAGAAAATTTTGAAAAACTCCTCGACGGTTATCACGAAATGGATAAACATTTTCGCACGGCACCTTTAGAGAAGAATCTGCCCGTTATTCTTGCGTTACTCGGCATCTGGTACCGAAATTTCATGGGTGCTTCCAGTCACGCGATTTTACCTTATGATCAGTACCTAAATCGATTCGCGGCCTATTTTCAGCAGGGGGATATGGAGTCGAACGGAAAATCTGTAACGCTTGGCGGAGAACAGGTCACCTGGCAGACAGGCCCCGTCATCTGGGGAGAGCCGGGAACGAACGGTCAGCATGCATTTTATCAGCTTTTACATCAGGGAACACAGTTAATTCCCGCGGATTTTATCGCTTTCGCGCGGTCTCATAACCCGATCGGGAATCCTCTGAAAGAGCACCACTTTAAATTAATCGCGAACGTTTTTGCACAGACAGAAGCTCTGGCTTTCGGAAAAACGGCCGCAGAAGTTATCGCGGAAGGTGTGCCGGAAAAACTGATTCCACATAAAGTGTTTCAGGGAAATCATCCGACAAATACCATTATGGCAGAAGAACTGACGCCAGAAATTCTCGGTTCCTTAATCGCTCTGTATGAACACAAAATTTTTGTGCAGGGGATCATCTGGAATATTAATAGTTTTGACCAGTGGGGGGTGGAACTGGGAAAAGTGCTCGCGAATCGCATTCTGCCGGAGCTTACCGGAGAAAATACAGAAGAATTAAAACATGATGCATCCACGAATGCCTTAATTACCTGGTTCCGGAAACACTGTTAGTTTTTTACCAGAAACACTATTTTTCATAAAAAACATCCGCAAAATACACGAGATATTTTATAGTCCATGCACCCGATACACTATAAAATTCCGCTTCCCCGGCATTTTGCTTCGCTAAAAATGCCTGCTTTCAGAACCGCAAAAAACGGAAATTTAAAGTGGAACCAGTATATTTCACTGAAAATGCCTCATCCAGAACCACATAAAATGGGAAATTTAAGGAGAGTCAGGATCTAAATAGAATAACGGTTCCACTCTAAAATTCCATTTTATGTGGCCGCAAAAACAGACTTTTATTATGAAAATCCGAAAAACAGAAAAAGTTAATACGCATCAGAGCCCCCTTTCACACACGTAAAAAAGGAAACACATGAACATTCACACAACTCTCGTTCTGGGAACACATAACCAGCATAAAAAAAAGGAAGTGGCAAAAATTCTCGCTCCATGGAGAATCACGCTTCAAAATTTAGCCGATTATCCATCCGCTCTGGAAGTGCCAGAAACGGGAAGCACTTTCTCTGAAAATGCGCGACAAAAAGCGAGTGTCCAGGCAAAACATCTGAGCACATGGGTTCTGGCGGAAGACAGCGGACTGGCAGTGGATGCGCTCGGCGGTCAGCCCGGCGTGTTTTCTGCAAGATATTCCGGAGAAGGTGCGAACGATATAAAAAATAATAGTAAATTGCTGGAAAATCTCAAAAACGTACCGCCCGAAAAACGGACGGCAAAATATGTCTGTCATTTTTCGTTAAGTGATCCTTCTGGAAATATTCGTGCTGAATCAGAAGCTTATTGTTATGGGAGAATCCTGCTTTCTCCTGAAGGAAATAACGGTTTCGGATATGACCCGCTTTTTGAAATTATTGAATACCACCGTCCTTTCGGGATTTTATCTCCAGAATTAAAATCCCTTATCAGTCACCGTGCACGCGCCTTACGCGCACTGATCCCGGATCTGGTTACCATTTTTTCTGAGTAATTACACTCTGGTTCCACTTTAAATTTCCGTTTTTTACGGCTCTGAAAGCCTGGTATTATCAGCGAAGTAAAATGTCGAAGAATCGAAAATTTATAGTGTACCGAGTATAAAATGGCGCAGTGTAAAATGAAATCAAAAATCCCATGAATTTCTCCAAAACGCACAGCAAGAAAAATCTCTTCTGTCTGGAAAATTCATTTCGCGCGGGGATGAGCTTTTGTATAAACCGTCAGTAAATTAGCGGTACTAAGATGAGTGTAAATCTGAGTGGCCTCAAGACTTTTATGCCCCAATAATTCCTGAACGCTGCGAATATCCGCCCCGCGGTCCAGCAGATGAGTCGCGAAACTGTGACGTAATGTATGAGGTGACGTACGA
Source organism: Planctomycetia bacterium (assembly GCA_030527015.1). GTDB lineage: Bacteria > Planctomycetota > Planctomycetia > Pirellulales > Thermoguttaceae > RGIG3701. The sequence continues at coordinate 121,046 of JAUNBR010000001.1, read as the reverse complement.
AGATCCAGACCCGTTATTTTCAGATATTTATCCAGCATACGTCCCACACTGCGCGTGGTCAGTCGGCTTCCAAAACGATTCGTGAAAACAGGTGTATCCACTCCTTTTTTTAGCTGAGGAAGGACATTCCGCACCTTCTCCCAGTCCATTAACGCCTCCGCCGCATAAGAACCTAAAAGTGCCAGACGCTCTTTTTTCCCTTTTCCACGAATCGTCAGCACACCTTCATCATAATCCACATCTCCATCATTCAGACCCACCAGTTCACTTACTCGTAAACCGGCCGAATATAACACTTCCAGAATGGCACGGTCACGTAAGCCAGACTGGGTATCTGCAGAAGGAGCACCTAAAAGACGTTTCATATCATCTGTGGTTAAAAAGTGAGGTAAATGCCGCGAACGGTGCGGATTACGTAAAAATTTTGCCTGGTTTATCTCCACCTCTCCCTCACGCTGACAAAATTTAAAAAAACTCCGTAATGAAGCCAGCCGACGAGAAATCGTCGCCGACGAATACTCCGCCTCATTCATGGCAGATACGTATGCACGTAACTCATTCAGCGTAATTTTCGCAGGTTTAGGAAGAATTCCATGATGAGACACTAAAAGATATTCTTTTAGTGCCGTCATATCTTCCCGATAACTTTTAATGGTAAACTCGGACGCATTCTGTTCCGCCACAAGATACTGTAAGAACCGAGCGATACTTTTATCCATAAAACAAAATTCCCTCTTTCCTTTTTATCACATTCTTTTTTATATACACAGGTTTTCCTTTAAATTTCCGTTTTGTACAGCTTTTATACTGCCTCCACTTTAAATTTCCGTTTTGTGCAGCTCTGAAAGCAGGTATTTTCAGCGAAACTAAAATACCAGAAAAGCGGAAATTTATAGTATACCGGCTATAAAAATAGGATCTTTACCGTGCATCCGGGAGAATTATCTGCATCCATGCATATACACGATTCAGCCAGTCACCCACATGTTCATTTTCACCCACCGGCTTACTGCCAAAACCATGCATTATTTTTGCATAAATATGTAGTTCCGCAGGAATATTCATCGTTCGTAATTTATGATATACCGCCACACTTCCCATGGCGGAATATTTATCTTCATCTCCATGAATCAGACACATGGGCGGAGTTTTCGTATCAAAAGAAAAATCCTTCACCAGATCAGCATCATTCCCTTTTTTAGAATTCGGACCATTCTTTCCATCCTCCAAAACATACGCCGGATAAACTGGCACCGCGAAATTCACATGACACGGCATTTTATCCACTTCTTCTTCTCCTTCATACGCTGATGTCTCAGAAGTGGTGGCCATCATCAGAGCCAGATGTCCACCAGCAGAAAATCCCATACACCCAATTTTTTCTTCATGAATTCCCCATTCTTTCGCATGAAAACGCACAAATTTTATCGCACGCTGCGCATCTTGCCAGGCAGCTCGGTGCTTCTCCACTCCTTCTCGGCGCGGGACCCGATAAAAAACCACGACAGATGTAATTCCTTTACTGGCAAAAAAATCTGAAATTTTATACCCTTCGTGTTCTTTTGCTAAATTCATATATGCCCCGCCAGGAAATATCACCATACAGACGTCTGACTTTTTCTCTTTAGGCTTACGCAGTAAAAGCGTCGGGTATGACGAATTTTCTGCTTCTCCCGGTGCCACATCAGTCCAGATTTTAAACTCCTGATATTCCGCACCATGAGCATATAATTTATCATAAGAAAATATTCCCACGATTAAAAATATCACCACATACAAAAATAATTTTCGCATCCTTCAGTTCCCTTTACTCTCGATGCACTATAAAATACCCATTTTCGTGACTATAAAAAACTTATACTCGATGCACTATAAATTTCCATTTCTCCAGCATTTTTACTTCCCTGTCAGCAGCAGATTTCGCGGAAAATGTCTGCTTTCAGAACCGCATAAAAACGGAATTTTAGAGGAGAAGCAGAGTATAAACTGAGATGAAATCAGAATACTTCATCCAGAATATATTTCGTGCTCAATTTTTTCTCACTACATTTCTGGCGCGCCAGACGACAATAAATACCGCCATCAAAAATAAAAATATCGCCACCCACCATACAGGGAAATCACACAGTAACCACAAAAAGCCACACACCAGCAGCCAGTAAGGTGTCGTGTACGTAATATCTAAAACGGCAGGAAAAAAATGAATTCCCAGCGCAAATAAAATAGTCAGAGCAAAAACAAAAATTGCGGCATAAAAATGTTCAGAGCGCCACGCCGGATTTATAAAATTCAGCGTATCATGAATTCCACTGGAAGAAATCAGTTCCGTCAAAAAAAGTTCATGTACCGCAGAAGAATTTCGTAAATTTCTCGCTGTTTCTTCCGGATTTTCAAAATCAAAAACGAGTAACTCCGCACCTGGTACCATCCTCTGAACATCTGAAGAAGATGCAGGAAATAAACTTTCCCTGAAAGTTTCCTCCAGCGGTTTCCACTGCGTCACAGATGGCCGATTCTCTAAAAATTTTCCTGCAAAAACTGAATTCACTCCGGAAAACAGTTTCTCACCTTTTTCACGTAATCCTTCAAAATCCTGCATATACTCTCTTAAATCATTACGCCTCTGATGCTGTAATAACTGTGAGACATATGAAACTTTCCGCTGCCAGATCATCTCCCAAAATCGCCTCCAGATAATAAATTCCTCTGGCAAATTTTCAGCCATTTCTGGTGAGAATACTTCCGTATCTTTTATCTTATCACTCTCAGAAGCACGCTGCATCATACGAAATAAATAATTCATACAGTCCAGCTCTATTCTTAACAAAGATCGAGCAGAAATCCGTGTTACCGCTCGCGCATCTTTCCATTTCCACATACGGACATCACATGCTTCTGGTAAATACACATAACAGCTTCCATGAACATTATTATCCTCTTTATCTTCGGGGAAAACAGCATTATACAAAAAGGGAAACTGCAGTAAAGATACAAAACTTGCCTCTCGAGACGTAATTCCTGACGGAACCGAAGAATCGGCATTTACCGGCACCGATCGCCTTTTGACATGACCACGTGAAAGAACTTCCAGACGTTTTGGCAAAAACCCTGAATAAAAAGAAACCTGATAATAATTATAACCGGGCAAAATATTTTCACCTGAAATTTCTGATGAAGATAACCGCTTTACTTGGGTGGGAAATCCGTCCATCCGAAATTCCAGAGGTGACACCATTTCCGGTAACACCACCACACAGTGACTCGCCTGATGCGGAAGAATATCAAAAACAGATAACAGAAGAAAATTTATGTCTCCACTTTTTTTCTGAAATGAATTCCAAGAAAGATGATGTGACACCCACAGCTGCTGCACTTTAGGTGGCGCAACTGATGTGATCAAAAGCCGTGCCATATAATTTTTCTCTCTGGCACGATAAATTTTCCTCACACCAGGCTGCGTATAAATCCGACTGGAATCTGCCTCTATTACCGTCTGCGCGGAACCTTTCCGCCCAGATCCGACGGTACCCTCTCTTTTTGAAAGTTCCTCCCTTTTCTGGTGCTTCTCTTCCTCATATAATGAGCTCTCCTCGGCTAATTTCACCATCCTCGGCTCCGCTTCTTCCGTTTCGGCGATTCCTCTCTTTTCCTCTGTTTTCCCAGTCTCTGGTATATCCGTTTTCTTCACATCTACAGTCTCTCCCTCAAGACTAGATACCTGCACCAGATCCATTCCCTCTACATTCCATTCCAGCACTTTTCCTTCCATTTTCATATTTTCAGAAAATTCCGGCATGACAAAATCTTCTTGAATCACCACCCCCTCTGGAAAATAAACACGAGGAAATACATAAGACACTTCTTCCTTTATTAATGCATTTTGAATTTCTCGCGCAGAGCCAGTAATAATTATTTTTTGCTTTCCACGAAATGGATGAAATGGGCGAATAATCATTCGTTTTCGCGTTTCCTGCCCTAAAACATTTTCCTCTGAATTTTCTTCTGTGGAAAACGTCACTTTCTCTTTTTTAATACCAGAATGTAACGAAAAAGTTACAGGATTATACACCGATGATTTTCTTTTTTCATATTCACTTATGGAAAACGGAATGGCCGGCTCCAAAGAAAATGGGCCTTTCCAGTTATACGGAAGATCCAGAGTAAACTCATCCAATAAACCATCTTTAACATCCAATAAAATTTCCATCCGAAAGGACCAGGACTCTTTATTTCCATGATTTCCATTTCCCACCACACGTGAAGTCCCCTCCGTGGGAGAGACATCCTCTTTCTCATCCATAATTAATGACGTTCTTTGACGTATTTCCACACGAGGAGAATTCGCTTTTATGATAATTTTTCCTTTTATATCCTCATTCTCCAGATACGAAAGACTGGCGGAAAGCTGTGCATTACGAAAACCTTCACCCGTATTTTCTGTTAAATAAACCGTTCCTCCACCATTCGAAAAATCAGACGCTTCTCTTTCCGAAGACACCGGGGGTTTTACCGCCGAATCTTCTTTTTCCAAAATTCCAAAAGATGCAAAACTTGACCGGGACAGAACTTCATCCGGAAGATCCTTAAAATCCAATAAAGTTTCTGAGCCACGATATATCTTTACTCTTCTAGATGAAAACGTAAAAAAATCATCCTTCAGCGTTATTCTAAATAATGGAATTTCACAGTCTCTCTTCTTATTTTTCTCGCCAAAATCCTTTTCCTCATTCCCTTCAGAAAGATTTTCTGTTTCTCCCATTACCGGAAGCGCGATCTCTCCTTCAAGAATCAGTTGCGGCGCAGGTGGCACCTTCAGTGAAGGTAATATCGTCGTCTGAGAATTACTCTGCAAAAACCGGTTTTCGCCCAAAACTCGTTCCGTAACCGAATTATCTAAATAAACACCCAGTTCTGTCGGAGAAATCCACCGATAACGTACTGGTAATTCACGATTCTTTTCCCTTAAAACCATCCTTTTAGGCTGAAAATTTTCAGGTACATTCAGATGACAAAAAAATGGCATGGCATCCACAGAAGAAAATGCCGCCACGTACTGCACATGTATCCGATCAAGAAGACAGAGAAGTGACTGTGTTTCTGTCACCGGATAAACCGGCTTTCCAGGAATGGTTTCCATATACCACGTGCGAGAAATTATGTTCTTTAAAGAAGTATCATCTCTTACAAATTTCGGATTAATCGCACGCTCCTTCGGCTGTCCCAGTTTCAAAATACTGTTTATATCCGTCCAGACAGACATAAATTCTGGAATGGTAAGCTCCGTAACAGATGGCGCCGAAAGATATTTCAGTTCTCCCTCTAAATCCATGACGCTCACTGCGATCCACCGACGAATCGACTTCACATCACTGGGATATATCCAGGGAAATAAATGCTTACCTATTACCGAAACATGAGGAAACTGAACATCAAAACCCAAGACAACTTGCCCTTCCAGAGGGGAAGAAAAGTCCATACGAATTTTCTGACGTGCATCTTCCGCATACGTTTTTAATACAGGAAACAACATATTTTGAGATACCATTTCCTCCGTTCGGGAAATTTCATCCGATAAATTTCTTTCCCCGACTGAAGAGCGCACCACGACTCTTTCGTCTGTCAAAAAAATTCCTCCCTGTGCAGAATTTCCCATTACCGTTCTTTCATTTTTACCCATTTCTCGTCCCGATTCATAAGGTAAAGAAAAAACATTCACCGATTCATTATTTTGCACAGGTAACTTCTGAATAAGAGCGTGTGGTTCCGTAATCCACTCTAGATACGTCTGATTCTTTTTTTGTATCCGGTAACGGTACCTGCACTGAAGTGTCATTCCTTTTGGCGTAATTATCCAGTGATAAAATTCTTCCACATTCATGGACGAAGAAAACGTTTCAGGAGGAATCGGCTTCTTCCAGCGCACCTTCACTTTATTCGCATCACCCAGCTGAACCTGCCATCTCTGAGAAGACGCCTGATATGATATTTTTCCTTTAGCAGACGGAAAATCAATTTCCCCTGAATTCGGCGGCACTTCCAGAATCAGTCGTGAATTGGCCACAGGAGGAATGGAAAACTGTATTTCTCCCTGGTATTCTGAAATACTTTCTGAAACCGTTTTTTTACTCGAAGAAGCCGGGGTTCTTGCCGTCAGGGAGGATTCATTATTTAACACAGAAAAAAAACGTATTTCCAAAACATAAATTCCTGCACGCGGAATGTCAAAAGCCAATTTTCCATTCTCCCAAATCGCCTGTAAGGGATACCCATTAAGTGAGGCACCGCCCGCGGACAAATATATCTCAGAAGCGAGCATCGGAAGATAAATCCGAGTATTCTCCGAAAAAGTTTCCAGCTCATATGATGCAGTAACTGTATCCAGTGTAAGCGTCTCCGCCGAAGAAGAGGAAAAACGTAACTGACCATGATAAGACGCCTTTCGAAATTTATAGTCTTCAGATTTTTTTATATTTCCTTCCGACAAACCATTATGTAAATGTCGGAACATGTCCAGCGGAATATAATAGTCCTCTCCTGTGGGAACATTATTTTTGTCCACTGGAATAAATATCCATGGGTAATCTTTCGCAGAGATACTCGAAACATCACCCGTATTTTTTCCGTTTATAATCTCTGTTTTTTTATCGCGCCCCAAAATTTCCTGAAGCCCTATTTTCGGTCCAGACACTTCACCGTACACTGATTCTCTCCGAACATGCGCATTCCCAGTTTCAGAATCTAAACTCTCTCTGTCATTACCAGATTCTGTATCCATCCCCGGCGTATACGAAATCCCGGGAGAATGTTCTTGCGAAGAAATTAGAGGCACAGAACGTTCCCGCATGGGATCAGAAACTTCCGTTCTCTCCGGAATAAAATACTGTGCCTGAAGAGTATGATTTTTTTCTGGCCAAAACATTACATTCCAGATAAACAGAAGCATCAGAAATCTATAAAAATTTCTGTGTGTGTTTCGCAAAACATATTCGTCGTATTTCCGTAAGTATATTTTTTCAGAACTGACGCCATGCATAACTTTTATTTTCATAACTCCGTTTTTATTTAGATATATTTTCATTTGTCAGGACTCCTGTTATTCGACTGAATGATCGGTACAGGGAAATCCACCGTTTTATGGGAGGTGGAAGAGAGATGCTGCCCAGTTTTTGTGGAAAAATTCTCGACTCTTTCAGGCGTAAATACGCGAATAACTTTTGGATATTTTTCACGAATTCTAATTCTGTGTCTTTGTGCAGAATGAAGCGCAAAAGAAAGAAGCATTCCAAGAAATATCCCTGAAAATATCGGAGAAAATACAGGGGAAACTGTCAGACAGGCAGCCGCTGAAGCACCGCAAAGAAAAATCCTGAATGCTCGATATTTCTTAAAATAACGGGAAAAAATCAAAAAAAACACCAAGAGAAGAAACCAGCGAGAAGCCTCCAGTGCACTGCGATGAACCACGCGGAATGAGGAAATATCGGACGCCAGAAAAGGGGTCCATCCCACATGAAATTCCAGATTCGCCGAATTCCACTGCTGCGAAATGGCCACCAGAGAAAGCCAGTCCTGTTTATCCATCAAAAAAGATTTTTCATAAATATCCGCAGTATGGTTTTCCGGTGCAGCAAGAGAAGACGGGGTATCCTGTAAAAAACTCCCTCTGAAAATCATATTCCCAAGAAAACGATATATTACACTATTTTCAGAATGCAAAAATTTTTCATACGGTTCCGTATATTCCTTCTCTTTTTTATTTTTTCTTTCCGACAGTTCCTGAATGAGTGCATCAGAACTCCAGGGTAAATGAATCGGTGCATAATTATCCGGAACCCAGAGTTTCCATGTGGAATTTAGCGTCAGAAGATTCGTTTTCGGACGCCGTGATTTTAAGGTATCCAAAATCTGTAAAGGATCATCTTTCTGTATCCACTGTAATATTACTTTCGTATTACTTTTCCATTCCGGGAGCTGTATTTTAAGTATATTATCCACATTCTCTCCCCACTTAATTCCAGAAATTCTGCGGCCATCCATGAACACGCCAAGTAAATGAAAGTCTTTTCCACAAATATCCGTCATGTCAATTTTAAAATCCGTCGCGCCCGGATTTTCTATATCCCAGGTAATTATATGTAGCACGACTCCTCCCGGGAAAAATTGTGACTGATGTTCCTCATTCCATATCCAGGTCTGTGCCTTTTCTGTCTCTTCCTGCTTCCACATTAAATGAAGCTGTGGGGAATAAAGCCGAGATTCCAGCATCTGTGGAACATACCGAAAGCTCCATAAAATACCTGGCGGAATATCTCCTGAGGGCACATGAAAAAATAATGGCGTCATTCGCTGACAGCGCGGAAAAATATATCCAGACATGTTACGCCTGAGGGTAACCTCTGCGGTACTTTCTTCCGCTTCTGGTAATGAAATAAGATTTAATGGAATTCCTTCTTTCGATACACGAAGGACGTCTAAAAACTTTTCCGCTCTTTTCAGTAATTCAGTTTTTTGATTTCCGACAGCTGAAATGTTCCTTTTCTCTGAATTTCCAATTTCTTGTGTAACCTTATCATCATACTCACTTTCATGCGCCGCGGTTTCTAGAGTCGAAAAATCTGGTGGAAACAAAAATAAATCGAACTGGAATGGTCGGGTCCGTGGAGAAGCAAAAACGATTTCCCATATCTCAAAAGAATTTTCCTCAAAGATATTCTCATCTTTCGTTACTTTTTCTATACATCTTACGACACTTCCCTCTAAATATTCGGGAAATTTCCAGGTAAGATCAAAATATGTCGCAGGATTTATATACACCAAAACTCTTTCCACCGAAGAATTTTTTGGTGTACACATGACTGTAAAAACTGCTTTTGACTGCGGGGGCCACGTTAAATCATAAAACCCCTTTATTTCCGCTGTATATACAGAAGGTCGGTGCGCCACCTGAAGCATCACCATATCATCCTGCTCCGGAATTCGTTTCATGATAAGAAAATCATCGGATGCATCAGCAGTCTTCTGGCGGGCAAGAAACTCCTGAACATAATCAGGAAATGTATTTATCTCTGAGGAAACTACAGATGACATATTTTCAGACTTCTCTGCGTCCACAGGTTCTCCGGATATTCCATGGACAGATTTATTCTGACTAAAATTTAATTCATAAATCTCTTTTTGCCATTTTTGATATTCATCCGAAAGACATAATTCCCATGAAAAAGAGGTTCCGACTATCATCCACATTTCTTGTTCCTGTTCCTGATTTTCATGAAAAGGAAAAGGAATAAGTTCACCTGATGTAAATTCTTCGCGAGGTAACACACCTAATCTTCGGGCGCGGACACGCAGCTTTAAATCATGCCCCGGTCTGACCGCATGCACGAGATTTACCCTTAAAAGCCGGGTATTCATTCCTCGTGTTTTCTCTTCAAAAATAATACTCTTCTGCTGACTCTCTGGATTCCGACTCTGTAATATATCTTTTTCCCACATTTCATCCAGACGCCAGTCCTGAATCATCCCAGGTGTAACGGACTCTACTGAATCAATAATCCACCGAGAATCCACCGGCACTCCGACAAGAAATTTCTCACCGATTTTTGATGAAAAATGAAACTCAGCCGTGGCAGAAATATCCGTCTGCTGAAAATTCAGTAATGTTACAGCTTTTACAAAAATCTTTTCCTGTAAAACGGTAAGGTGGAGTTTTAGTGAAGCATCCTGTGAAAATTCTTCCACTTCCAGTAATGACACCATCAGAGGTACTTCTTCAGAAACATCCCCTTTCTTTTCCTTTTTCGCTAAAGTTTTCTCCTGATCAGAAAAAAGAATCTGTCCTTTTTCCAGATAAATATCCGTTACCTGAATCGGCTCCTCCGTCAAAACTACAGTTTTTCCCTCAGACCAAAAAGCATTCAGCATACGAATTTTCGGTAAAGACATCTCCCTCTCAGCGGATATACGGTTCCCTGCAGCACAATTCAAAATAGGGCGCTTTTCTTGTTTCCCATCTCTGGATGCCCCCACACCCACCGCCTGAACAGTTCCCGGTACTATAAACTGTTCCTCTCTCTGATTCTCTGTAATATACGAAACATCCGAATGTTCTGCCGTTACCGCCCCTCCCCCCAGGGGATTTTCGATCGCCCGAAACTCCAAAATATTTCCTTCTCCACGCACCTCTTGAGGAAATTCCAGCAAAATATCTACTTCCTTTTCACTTTCAGAACCATCATCTAAATTTAATCCATTCCTCGTATTTTTACCGTCATTCTCAAGATACCGCCATTTCACCGGCTCACGATTATACGTCACTTCCGTCAGTATTAGCCTGGAATCCACACGAACCTTATAAAACTGTGGAGAATTATTTTCTCGTTCATTCTCCAGTTTATCTAAAAATGCGTCCATACTCATACGAACTAAAACATCTAAACCTGTTTTCTGAAACTTATACCAGTTCTTTTGAGAAAATTTTACTGGATAAATATTATCATAAGAATCCCGCGACATAACGACCAGCTTTACCCTGTGATTACCTCCCAGGTGAAAGCGCCATAAAACGAAAGACTCCATTTTTCTTTCCTCATGTGAAAATTCACCAAGACATTCTCGTAATCCATGAGATATTACCGGAACCTGATTCTTTGGCAAGAAAATATCAAAAGTCGTATCCAGCGCAGAAAAAAAATGAAGATCAAAAATAGCACGATCCTTTTCCAGCAGACTATTCTTTTGCGTCCACTGCATAAAAACAGTACTTTCTTTCTGCTGGTTAATCACCGTATGAGGAAATTTCATTTCACCTGTTCCATCAGGTAAAAATGATACATTTTCCATCTCTGGAGTTTCCATATTCGGTTTATACTCTTTCGCAGCAAAAACGGATACCTCTTCCAGATTTTGGAAAGGAGCCTCTGTCATACACACCACACGATCCAAAGCAAAATTTCCCGAACGAAAATGCCAAACATAATTTTTCGGTATGGTATCAGACAAAATACATTCTTCAGCACTACATAAGTTAATCAGGGACATCCCATTTATCAGCATATTATTATCAAAAGTCGCGCAATAATACGCAGATCGAGGTATCAGCTCACCTTCCTCCTGTTTCGGGCGAGACTTTTCAGATTCCACGGCTCTGACCCACCGTTCAAATTTTTCCGCTTCTATCGGCCAGTACGCGACTCCACTATTCGGTAAAGACTCCACTAATTCTGTCGGCACATATACACGCCGAAATGCATATGGAACCGTGTTTAAATCATTATCCTCTGCCTTTTCTATTTCCGAATTCCTCCCTGAAAATTCTGTTCTCTCTTTTATTTCTCCTTCTGCTTCTGCTTCTTTTCGTAAACCTTCTTTCGTTTCCGTTTTTAAACTTCCTTCTATTTCCGTTTCTGATTTTTTCTCTGATTTAATCGCTTCATTTTCTGATTTTTCCTCTGAAATATTTACCGGCAGATCCGAACGAATCTCTCGCTGCGCCATACAAAAATCTGAAAATATCCATAACATTCCAGACACCACTCCACAAAAAAGCAGAGTATGTAAAAAACATTTTAATACCACACCATTTTTCAGCATTTTCATACCTGACGCACCATAATTTCCAAAACCACAGCATTTCGTGCTGCCGAAAAGACAGGCCGAAACTGTTTATAATAAAACAAAAATAAACCGGAACCTGTATTAATTTTTACACAAAAGAAAGTTCATTCTCCGCCTATTCATATCAGAAACTCATATACCTGAATCTATAAAATTATATTTCCTCAGAGTATTTTATATCCGATGCATTCTAAATTTTCACATCCACGATATTTTTAATTCTCTAAAAATCCAGTTTTCATGACCATGCAAAAACCGTATTTTATACATTTTATACTGATTCTCCATTAAATTCCCGTTTTGTGTGGCTCGAAATCAGGCACTTTTAATGAAGCAAAATACTGAAAAAGCAAAATTTTATCGTACATCGGGGGAAAAAATGTGATATGAACTAAAATTTACAGTGCACCGAATATAAAAAGATAATATTAAATCTTCACGACATTTCTGCCTCTGTAAAAATCTGCCTCCAGAAATATACGAAAAAATCATCCCGGCCGCTCCACTTCTTTATCTGACGGCGAAAGTCTCTGTGACTGCATTCCCGCAGCGGATGGTGACACATCCTCCGTAATCGGCGTAATAATAGTTTTCTGAGATGGAGAAATCGTCGTCTCTGCCTCCACTACAATTTCTCCACCAGAACGGAACGGCCCACGGTTATAAAAATTACACAGCACGGAAATCACCACCAGAACTGCACCCAGAGACGCCGCCTGCAGAGCAAGTAACGTTAAATCGGGATACCTCAGACCAAAACCTCCCAAAATAATCAGTAATGCCAACAAAAATAGCGGATGTCTAACACAGCTAAAATGAATAAAAATAAACCCACACAAAAAAACCACCACCGCTAATAAAGACACAAGCGTCGTCCGATTCACCACAAAAACGGACACTCCATTTTTCAGAGTATCTCTGGCTCCCATTCCCGCGAACACATACCGATTCATCGTCCCAGGCGCGGGAGTTCCCTGAAAAGCGCCACTCCAGCGTTCCAGAGATGCCTGCTCCCATAAAGGAACACGTCCCCAAAAAAATCGGTTCCACGCCCACCGATATTCCATGGAAAAACCTTCCGGTGGTGATATAATATGAACATTCCCTGGAACCACCACCTGCCAGTACATTCCACGGATCCACGCCGCATCCTCCACATACGGCACTTCCATCCGAATTTTTTCTTCCGTCTGAAGATTACAGGGAAATTGATAGCGCACTTCCACCGTACATGGAAGATTATCCGGAACACTCTGAAGTGTAATCTGTAATGAATTGGCCGACAGACGTTTTACATCCGTTCCCATCCTCCCGGGACGATGATTAATCCATACTTCCGCCTCATCCACCGAAGCACCTGTCGGAAGCTGAACCGTAAATCTTCGTGAAGGAATGTAATTATTTTCCGTTCCATCATTATATTCTTCCCCTCCCCCCGAAAAAGTATTTTCTGTTACCACCGGCTGGAAAAGAAAAGCGGCACGATCCTGCCGAATATTCCCCGCTATCCAGCTCTGAAGCCAGTAACGATCTATTATCGTTAACGACTGAGGATCTTTTTCTCGTAATTCCACAGCCAAAATAATCCGTTCCTGTGCAGAAGAAGAACGGCACTCCAACAAAAATGGAATTCTGGACACTCTCTTAACTGAAGAAAGAGAAATGTCTTGTGCTGAACGTGCTTTATCCTCGGATGAAACTTCTCCACCGGAAACTTCACCCTGAACAGACAGCGATTCTTTTGGCCGAATATTAAATTCCCCTGGAATCCCAGACTCAGACACCGTTTTCTCTGATCCCACAGACCCCGTCCGTGGTGACAAAATCCCCAGCTGCACATAATCCAGACCATCCTGTACCGCCCGAATTACCACTTCACTGAAACGATTCGCCTCCGACATAAGCTGATATTCCTTCCACTGCGTACTTTCACTCGTCACCGGTAAAGGCATCACCTGAATGGACGGATGTGCATAAACACGAAGACGGTTTTCCTGCAGAGTACCGTCCTGGGATACGCCCAGAAAATAATCACGAAGATGACTGACCGCCGCCGATAATTTCTCTGAAGAAACAGTATAACTAAATGTCACATAAAAAATACCGATTTTCTCCTCCGGCAGCTGCACCGTAACATCCATCTGACGTTTCTGTAAATCTCCGCCAGATAACGGAGCAATTCTTACCACAGGACGCCGTGTCGTAAACACAGGCACATATGGACTCCGATAAAAATTATCCGTCAAAAAACTGCTTCCCGTCCCTCCATTCTGATGCGACACATCATATTCTAAAATCCCATGCTCGCCAGAAATATAAAACTCTCTTTCCCCTGCCCCAGATGGAACATCACCATTCGGAAACTCCTGATGTGAAATATACACATCCATCATTTCCGTATTTATTTCCGGTAAAATAAATTTTAGTTGCTGAATCGGCACATATGAAACCTTATATTCATATGTCTGATACACATGGTATCTTTCTGGATAAACCTCCAGACGTGAAAGCTGGCGCACAGAAATCGCCTGAGTATGAATCTTTCTCGTGGCCGCGAATACCGCACGTGCATTTTCGCAGCGATAATAAAAAGCGTTTACCGGCGACGTTTTTTTCTGACTGCCGCTTATCTTGGGAAGGCGTGTCATGGAGCTTATCTTTTCCATATTCGGTACCAGCTCGATATTTACCGCCGGCTGCACACATACTTCTGCGGGAGTGGCCGTCTGAATCACCGAAACCGCCTGATTCTGTACCACCTGCGGAAATGTAAACTCCACTTCCGACTCATTTTCAGATAACTTCCGGTGCGCCTGGAACGTCAGCACAAAATGCCCGCTGGTGGGCTGAATCAGAGGTACGGAAATCCTTCCTTTCGCATCCACTTCCAGAGATTCTAGAAAAATCAGATTCTCCGGACCAACAAAATCAAAATTCCAGTCACCAAAATCCACGTCTATCCATGAAATGCGTCCTCCACGTATAAAACACTTCCAGGTTCCCTTTAACTGTATTTCCTTATCCGTAACGGTTACGTGATATTCTGGCTCCACGTTTAACCGAACACTGCGCGTAATTAGGCGAGTTAATAACCTCATGGGCTGTGACGTATATTCAAAAACAGCCACCCATTCCTTTTTTTCCTGCAAAACTCTTGGTGAAATCTCTCCTGAAATACCATCAGACGTTACCGATAAATTTTCAGGTACAGGATGTCCTGATGAATCCGTAACAGACTTCGGCATAACCGAATCAGAACTTCCTTCCATGAATATAATATCCGCTCCCTCAGTTCCCCCCTTTCTTTCACGTGGGGGTAACTCATTTTTTATTTCTTCTTCACCATTTTCTGCCGGCATGTGTAGTGCCGTTAAATAACCATGGGTTTTCCATATAAACGAAGAATCATCCGCTGACCTTAAAGGGGGAAAAAACGAAATATCAGATTCACCTCCAGTACCCGACTCCATTTGCTCAGAAGGAGAAAATGGAGATAAACTCTCTTCCCGAAAACCATTTTCTGGTAATGTCTCTGTGGAGGAGCTCGGCTTCAGCATCCGTCCTGAAGATTCTCCGGATTCTGATGTTTCCTCGTCATGCAAAACATCAGAAGAACTGGGCTCAAAATTTTCTGTAACCGTACCCTCAGGTAAAGATTCCACTCGGCGCACGCCGTCACCAGGAGCCCAGAGATTATGCCGATTCAGTTCAGATTTAATCGCATAATGCCCCGTCTGTCGAGAAGCATCCAAAACTTCGAAACCTCCTAAATCGAACCAGTCATCACAAGACATCATTTCTTTGGAAATTCTGGCCTGAATCGTCACATTCACAGTTCCCGTGATCTTTTCTTTTAACAGAACTTCCACCAGCACTCTGTCTTTTTTATTCTCCATGGAATCCGTCTGGATGCCAGGAATATGCATCTCCTTTTCCAGAGGAGACGTCACTTCCTCCTGATTTAAATGGTTTTTTTTCACTGAAGAAGAAACATAAGTCGTGGACTCTGGGTTTTCTTTCGTGGATGAAATATTCTCAGGCTGCACCTCCTGATGCACGCGCATTATATAATTCGGTGAAAAAGTCGGTATCCATTCTGCTTCAGATGGGAGTCTCACAAAAATCTGATTCGTAGGCAGTCCATGAATATTCACCTTTAATTGAGCGGTAAACTTTATCTCTGATTTTTCAATTGTCGTCAGAATCAGACCATCCACTTCACGCACAGTTCGTGGAAGCTCCCTTTTTTTCTCAGGTATACTCCAGGCTAAACGTAATGTATCTTTTACCTGCATAACATTTAATTGAGTTATCCCTCTTTCGTCATTTCGCGCGATATTTGGATTTTCCTGTGAATCCAGAACGACAAAAAGTGGTGATAATAAAGTGGCACCCTCAGAAACAGATACATTCATCATTTCGGACTCACCCCGTGTCTGTGGTAACTCAAATTTTAACTCAGACATGGTCGCAGCAGGACATTCCAGAGACAGAAAATTTTCCTCCCCAGATCGCTGAACAGGAAGAAGAAAATGAAGCTCCATTTCATGAATTCCTTTTCCCATAATCCAGGCGATAAAACCGCCGTTCTCCTGCTGAAACTCCAGCCACATTCTTCCTTCTCCCTGATAAGAATGTACCAGACGTAAATCTCGCTGCAGAAACGAAACACTTTTCTTTTCCTGCTCATTTTGTGTAATCTCGGAATCCTTTTCCATTTTTGGCGTCTGCACCATCCGAAAAACATTCTGCTCCTCCAGATTTTGGGCAGACTCCGGCTCCTGTTTCATGGAACATAAAATACTTTCATTAAAACGTAAGGGCACTTTTATCGGGGTGTCCATAAAGGTTTCCACGCGGAAAAAAACTTTCAGTTTCACAAAATTTTTTTCGATCTGTCCGGTTCCCTGTATGGAATGAATAATATATTCCGGAAAAGCTGATGGTTTTAAGGATTTTTCAGGCCGTTCTCCGCCATTTACATGGATCATCTGCTCCAACTGTTCTAAACGTATCCCCGGTACCACCACCAAGCGTCCGTCCTTATTCATTAAATAAAGTGGAATTCCCTCTTGAGATGAGGGCGTTAATGGCACAGGTGGAAATACCGCACGAGAAACTCCAGCACCTTTATTTTTAGCATCATTCCCATTTTGGACATATGGAGAAAAAATTCCCGGTTCCTTACTCTCCTTTCTTTCATTTTCTTCCAGATTATTTCTCGGAAACGAAATATCTTGAGCAGATGCAGTCACATTAAAAAATAAATCACTTTCCAGAAAAGAAAATGGCACAAAAACAGAGTGTGTACTGAAAATCATTTCCACGCAGAAAAAAAGAAAATAAATAAATATCGGTATTCGTCGCCGCAAAATATTTATTTTTCGTCCCAATAATAGATTTATCCAGGGCCATTTTCTCGAGAAAAGCCATGTTTTTTCCACAGATATTTCTTGAGCGCACCATAATAATTGGCGAAAATTTTTATCTTTTGAAAACATTTTCTGAAAGTACTAAAAAATTTAAATTGATTATTTCATTATTTATATATAAATTTTGGTCCACTTTATATCTGAAAATACAGTAAATTTTGCTTTCAGAGTATTTTACTTCACTATTCTGGATCCACTTTAAATTTCAGTTCTTTGCGGCTCTGAATGCAGGCATTTTCAGCAAAGCAAAATGCCGGGGAAGCAGAAATTTATAGTGCATCGGAAATAAAATCAGAATAAATTCCAGCTCTCGTCTGCTGACTAATCGTGCTGTCAGGAAATAGGTAAACCAAAATATCAGGAAAACAGAAATAATTTATGCACTTAAATACAAAACATAAACTGATTCCATCCATTTTTCTGCCTGACTTATATTATACTAAATTTTATCAGTTTCGGGAGATGGAGAAAATAGAAAGTTTATATCTTTTTTGACAAAAAAAGCCTTTTCATTATATTTATAATGATTATTCCGCTTAAAATTAGCCGATAAATGTTAAAAATCAAAATATTTTTCTTTTAAAAATATTTTCACTCCTAAAATCAATTAAAAATCTATTTTAGTTTTATGTGTTTTCATTCACCGAACATTAAGTATTTCAGTATTTTTTAGTTTTTTGGCCAGATTTTAGATATTTTTTGAAAATTTCCCCTTTTAATTTACCATATATCTGAATTTTGCACAAAACTTATCATCTGAGAATTTCCTAAAATGATGTTTCAATAAATATTTATTTTATCATTCACAGTGAAAAATATAACACTTGACTAAAATCTATAATTGCATATATAATATATTTATGTTAAAATAATTTAGTGAAATTTTAATGATTATTTAAACTTTATTAACAGAAATTGGATAAATATAATGCATGCTGTTTTACTGTCATGGATGATTGCTCTCAGCGCGACCACAGGAAGTGGTAACTGGGCAGCAGATATGTTTGAAACCACCTCACATAATTTTGGCACCGTGGTAAAAGGATCTAAAACAGATTATGAATTCACTTTTACCAACAAATATAATGAAGATGTCGTTATTTCTTCTGTTACGTCTTCATGCCAGTGCACTTTTCCTGAATTTACTCGAACACCCATTAAAACATGGGAAAAAGGGAAAGTGAAAATTACGGTAAATACCAAAAATTTTGTCGGTAATAAAAATGCGACAATTACTGTAAGATTTTCTAAACCATATCCCATGGAAGTTCAGCTCCATTCTTATGTTCACATTCGTGCGGACGTGGCAGTAAATCCTGGAATCGTATATTTTGGAACGGTTTCACAGGGGAAAGAACCCGCGCTAAATGTTAATATAAACTGTGTGGGCCGCCCTAACTGGCGAATACAGGATGTTCAGAGCACCTGTCCATTTTTATCTGTTAAATTACGTGAAACGAGTCGAAATTACAGCCAGGTCTCATATCAGATGACAGTTTTTCTGAAACAGCAGGCACCGGCAGGGCGTTTCAGTGAATTTCTAGAACTGGTTACGAATGACCCGGATCCTCGGAATCAGCGTTTCCCCATTCAGGTGGAAGGGCGTGTACGCCAGCCTTTATCGGTAAACCCCTCTCCTCTTTCTTTCGGACTGGTGGAAATCGGTCAGACTGCCACGAAAGTTGTAGTCGTGGAGGGACAAGAACCATTTCGAATTTTGGATATTCGCTCACAGGATCCATATATTTCCGCCAACATTCGTAAAATTACAGATTCCCGATATACTGTAGGAATGCAGTACACGGGGAAAACCCCCGGAACCGTTCAGGGGAAAGTCATCATTATTACAGATGTGGACGGAGAAACCCTTATGCCTCTGGACTTTATGGGAAAAATTACGGAGCCGGAAACACACGAAGCGCTTCCTGCCCTGCAAAAAACAGAAACGGCAGGAGCGTTACCTGAAGAATCAGAAAAAATAATAGAAGAAAATTTATCCCTGCCTGCTACAGATGAAATATTACAGACTCTTACGGAAGATGCACCAGGAGAAAAAGACTTGCGGGAGGAAGATATACCTGAAGAAATAGCGATTCCCGTGCTGGAGGATGTTTCCCCGGAGCAGAAAGAGAAAGAGGCTATTTTAAATACTCTGTCGGAAGAAGAGTTTCCTGTTAAAACAGAGAATATTTTGTCTGACCAGCAGGAAAATACGCCAGATTCTATTAAAAATAAATCTCTTTCAGAGCTTCCGGAAATAGAAACTCCGCAGCAGAATCCTTTAGGTGAGAATATTCCAGAAACAGAATCTGACGCTTTAGACAGCGATTTAGATTTACTTTCTTTGGAATTTTCTCCGGACGCAGAATCTTCACAGGGAAATGGGAATGCACCTTCTCTGCCGCTTCAGAATTTAGATACCGCGGAAGAGACGGCAAAAAATGAATTTCAAGATAATTCAGACGTTCCCACTTCAGTTTTCAGCGAAGATAATATACCGGAATTACCACTTTCACTTCCAGTAAACCCTCAAGATAATTCTTCTGCCACATTTCCTGAAACAGATTTAGAAGAGCCAGAAATAACTGCAGAGAAGCTGCTGGATAACACAAAATTATCCCCGCTAAAGGATTTCCCTTCCACGGAAAAAACTTCTAAAGCTCCGAATGCCATACCGCCAGTTTTAAAAGCGTCTCCTGGACGACAAAACACGCAGAGTGCTTTACCCTCCACGTCTTCCCAGCGCTTACTTTCTCCTGAAACAAAATCGGCTTTACCTAAAAGTTCCACCGTCAAAAAAGAGTCCTCTTCTATAAAAGGACGTGTACTTTTAAAGCCATGAAAATTTTATAACACACAGATTTCACTATTTTTTCCTTAAAATCACAGTTTAAAAAAGAATTTTTTAGTAAAGTATACTGATTCTCCTTTAAATTTCCTTTTTGTGCGGATCTGAAGCAGGTTTTTTCCGCGCAGCAAAATACCGGCATGTCTGTCGGCGAACAAGGAAATTTATGATGCATCGGGTATAAATACTGGAAAGTTAAAATTTATATACTGGTTCCACCTTAAATTTCTGTTTCGTGCGGCCCTTTAAGTGGGTATTTTTAGCGAAGCAAAATGCCGAGGAAGCGGAATTTTATAGTGTATCGGGTACATAATATATCGTTTATAAAAGTGTCTCGGTAAAGATGCAGAGCACTTTTTTTATTTTGAACTCAGCTTACAAATTTTTTTATTCTATAAATCATATGAATTTTTCAAAAAGTGAATCTGCATTTTCTGAAGCACAGAAAGTCATTCCTGGTGGTGTGAATAGTCCAGCACGCGCATTTAAGGCAGTCGGAGGTTCTCCCGTATTTATTCATCATGCAGAAGGAGCGTATCTTTATGACATAAATGATAATAAATTTATTGATTATGTCGGCTCATGGGGACCCATGATTCTTGGGCATCTGCATCCAGAGGTGGTTTCTGAAGTCCAAAAAATGCTTTTACGTGGAATGAGTTTTGGAGCACCGACTCTGGAAGAAACCCGCATGGCGGAAGAAATTATCGCCGCGGTTCCCTCCGTGGAAATGGTACGTTTTGTAAACTCTGGAACAGAAGCCACCATGAGTGCTCTTCGTGTGGCACGCGGATTTACTGGCAGGGAAAAAATAATAAAATTTTCCGGAAATTATCACGGACATGCCGATTCTCTTCTTATCGCGGCAGGTTCCGCCGCCGCGACTCTCAGCGTACCCGATTCTCCTGGAGTTACCTCAGGAACTGCAAAAGATACGCTGGTTCTTCCATATAATAATCCACAGGCCTTAATGGATACGTGTGCCGAATACGGAAATGAAATCGCGGGAATCATTTTTGAACCCGTCTGTGGAAACATGGGCTGCGTACCCACTTCCGCTGAATTTCGTGCCGCGCTGGGCGAAGTACGTCAAAAATATGGCATTCTGTTAATTTGTGATGAAGTCATGACTGGATTTCGTCTCAGTTATCGTGGTGCACAGACACTTCTAAATATTTCGCCAGATCTTACGACTTTCGGAAAAATTATCGGAGGCGGCCTTCCCGTGGGTGCATATGGAGGACGAAAAGAAATCATGTCACATGTCATGCCCGCGGGGAAAATTTATCAGGCAGGAACACTCAGCGGAAATCCTTTAGCCATGATGGCAGGAATCGCCACACTCCGCATTTTACAGGAAAATCCGCCATACGATTATCTTGAGAAAATCTCCCAAAAATTGGCAGACGGTATTTTAGCCGAAGCACAAAAAAATCATATTCCTCTGTGCGTAAATCGTGTCGGGTCCATGCTTACTTTCTTCTTTCAGAATGGACCGGTCACCGACTGGACTTCCGCTTCACGCTCTGATACCGCCACATTTTCTCGGTTTTTCCACGGGATGCTCCATCAGGGCGTGTATTTTCCCTGCAGTCAGTATGAGGCCATGTTCCTTTCTGCCGCCCATACAGAAACAGACATTCAAAACACAATTCTCGCTGCCAAAAAAGTTTTTTCAGAATTTTCATAAAATTTTTGTTTTTTGCCAGGCATACAAAAAATTTCCGATTTATGACATTTCCCACTTTCTGAAACATCCGTTTTTAACACCACGTATGACTGGCCACTCAATAAAAAAACTGGAATTTAAACTTTAACTGTTATATCTGATAATCAAGAATTTCGAAAATGATGCAAAACACCATGAAAGAACGACTTTCGCTGGCAGTTAAAATGGCTCACAGCGCAGGAAAGATCACCCTTAAATATTTTTTACAAAATAATTTTCACGTACAGTGGAAATCTGATGCCTCTCCCGTCACCGAAGCAGATCAGGAAACGGAAACCTTCATGCGTCAGATGATCTGCGAACATTTTCCCCAAGACGCCATTTTGGGAGAAGAATTTCCCTCACGAGAAGGAACTTCCGGATTCCGCTGGATTCTGGATCCGATCGACGGAACAAAATCTTTTGTTCACGGCGTACCACTTTATGGAACGCTTATCGCTGTGGAGTATGAAAATGAGAGTGTTATCGGTGTAATTCACATTCCTGCCACGCAAGAATGTGTTTACGCCATGAAAAATTCCGGCGCGTTTTATACACGAGGAAACAGCGCACCTCTTCCTGCACAGGTCTCTGAATGCCAAGAACTGAAGGATGCCCTCATTCTTACCACCTCCGAAAAAACACTCCATAAAACAGGACGTTATGCCGGATGGCACGCTTTAACAGAAAAAACCCGGCTGGCACGAAACTGGGGGGACTGTTACGGTTACATGCTCGTGGCCACCGGCCGTGCAGAAGTCATGCTAGATCCCGTCATGAGTCTCTGGGATATCGCCGCCCTTTATCCCATCATTACGGAAGCTGGCGGCACTTTTACCGACTGGCGAGGAAATAAAACATACACCGCGACAGAATGCGTCGCCAGTAATGGAAAATTTCACGACCATATACTTACCATTCTCCATAATGAAACCGGCATCACAGAATAAATTTTGTTGTCTCTCCCTCCTTTCTTCTCCCTAAAAATTTAAACACCATTTTCGTTTTTAACTTCTTTTAGTTTATACACTCTTCTAAAACTATTTTTACTTCAGATGTACTCCTTTTTACTCCTGGTGCATTCTTATTTCTCGGCCAGCTGGTTTCATATACTGGTTTCACATTAAATTTCCATTTTTTGCGGATCTGAAAGCAGACATTTTCAGCGAAGCAAAATGCCGAAGAATCGGAAATTTATAGTGTATCGGGTATATAACTGCAGAAACAGACCTGGTCAGCAAAACAAGAAATACCAGAAAAAACTCTTTTTTGTGTATCTGGAATTAAAACAGGACGAAACAGATTTTATCCGCTCCGTCCTTAAGTCATGCAAAAAATCTCGGTGAACTTACAAAAAAAAGACCATAAAAAGTTCCCTTCTTCTCACCTGCTGCTGAAATGCTCTTTTAGAAAGACACCTGAAAACGTGTCATAAAAACATTCGTCCATGCAGTTTTTCCCTCATACTCACCACCCTCATACTCCGTTTTCGCCAAAGAATAATTAAACATCATCCGAGTATTCTTATTTAAATACCAGTTCACGCCAAAAGTATTCGCCAGCATAAAACCGGTTTTACTTCCATAACCCGTGAATTCCGCACTATTTCCCGCAGGAGAGGCCAGTTCCCCAGTATCTGACCAGCCACAGCGATAAGCGATTTCCCAGGCTCCGGGGCCAGAACCAAGATACATTCCATCACGACAAATATTCACGAAAGGGCAGTTCGGCGTCACACTTCCCCGGTACCCCCCACCGTGATGATATTTTCGCCCTTCTCCTGTCAGAATATAAGAAACCTGCACATAACCCGCCTGAATAAATGCTTCTTCATCTTTACAGTTTATATCATCCAGATAATAGAATGCCTGTTCGAATTCCACCGCAAAAGAACCTCGCGCAAAAATCGTCTCGATCTGAAACGCGCTTAAGGCTTCTAAACCCGTAAGAGCCCCCGTGGAAATCATGGAATTTTGCATGGAACAGTCTGGTTTTAGTGAAATGGCCGTACTGGACGCCATACTGTCATCATATCTCCGGTAAGTATAACCTCCTCCGATATGCCAGTAACTTTCGCGGCCATCACACCATTTTTCATAAAAAGGAAGAAACGTCAGCCGTGCTGTCAGCGCAAGATGCGCAGAATCTGTGGTACACCGAAGACTCTTTTCGCCCATACTGGAAGTAAAAACTCCGACCGCCCACGAAAAACGATCTGCATTATGCCAGTTATGAAGCATCACACCGTTATTTCTTCCGCCGACGATACTTTTCAGTCCATCCAGCGCAGATCTTTCCATAAGCGGAGTCGTACTGCTACTCATTAACTGCTCCATACTCCACGGTTCCTTAAAATGACCGAAACGGAACCCCACGCCACACGGAAGATTATAAAATCCACCGTAAACATCTTTTAACGCATAATCGGAACCTCCAAAATCCACACCGAGAGAATACTCGATCATATCATACATATTTCCCTTCCAGGTTAATCTTACCTGACGAAACTGGGAACCGCTGACTGGGTCACCTATAATATCTTTATAAGTATCATTTCCTGTCGCAGTGGAACCATCCAGCATAAACCGGATGCTTAGACGTGTATTCGCCGAAGAAAATTTCTTCTCCTCTTTTTCCTGTGCATCCTTTTCTGCTTTTTCTTTATCTTTCGCTAACTGCTGCTGAATGCTTTTCAGATCATCCTGCATCTGCCGCCATTCCTGAACCGAAACCGTAAGTGTTTCCTCTGACTGATTTTCTATAACAGATTCCTGTGCACATGTGTTTCCTTCACTGAAGGGACAGAAAATGAGTGTCCACGCCATTAAAAATAGGCAGACTCTCAGAGATCGGATTCCTTTCATCCTAAAACTCCTTTTCCAAAATACCTAAAATAACAAAAATCACTGTCCACAAAATCAGTATAAAACTTTTTACTAATAAAATCGGAATATTCCTTTTATTTTATCAAAATATAAAGATAAAAATCTCAAAAAACACGGTTTTTTTTAACAGTATGTGCATATTTTTCCCCTAAACGCCTCATTTTATACCATGACAGCATCTCCATTTTCACATTCACAGTATTTTATGAAACTTAAAATACTGTTTTTAAAATCATATAACACGAAAATTTAAAACAGAACAGTACACTATAATTTCGGCACAAAAATATACACTGAAATTTTACTCTATTTTTAGAAAAAATTTTAAAGAAATAAACCAGAGATTATCGCACTAATAAAAAAATAAGAAATGTCTCTGTTTTTTAGAAACAAAATGAACTATTCTTATTATATATAGTTGCAACTTTTTTTTTTTCATATAAAATGAGATTATGTCTTCTGGAATATTATCACGTACAGAAAACATGTTTTGGAGGAGAGGGAGACCTGAACCAGCCTAAAATTTTTTGTACCAGGCAAGACTTTTTGACCACACAAAATTCATGTAATTTATTATAGTGCGCCTGGAACCAAAATAAAGAAACATTCTTATATACCCGATGCATTATAAAATTCCGTTTTTCCAGCATTTTTGCTTCGCTGAAAATGCCTGCTTTCAGAACCGCACAAAACGGAAATTTAAACGAGAACCAGTAAACTTAAACCTAAATGGAAAATTCGTCATGAAAAACCATCATATTATTTTTGATGTAAAATCTTATATTTTCATTTTTTCTTTATCTATAATTTTTCTTGGTCTTCCCATGATTCTGGGCTGTGGAGACGGTACGCCAAAACGGGAACTTTATAACGTTTCATATGATCCGACACGGGAATTATACGAAGATTTTAATCAAAAATTTGAAGAACACTGGATGAAAACTCATGGTGAAAAAATAACCGTCATCCAGTCACACGGTGGTTCCGGCGATCAGGCCAAAAAAGTGATAGAGGGTCAGAATGCAGATGTCGTAACTCTTGCCCTGGCATATGATATTAATGCCATTTCGGAACAGTCGGATCTGATTCAGCCGGACTGGCAGCAAGAATTTCCGAATAACAGCTGCCCTTATACTTCGACGATCGTGCTTCTGGTACGGAAAGGAAATCCTAAAAATATTAAAGACTGGGATGATTTACTTCGGGAAGATGTGGGGCTTATTACCCCGAATCCCAAAACCTCTGGCGGGGCACGGTGGAATTATCTTGCGGCCTGGGCTTTTGAAATGAAACGCCAGCTGGGAGGAAATTTTGACGCGCTAAAAGATCCTGCCAAAAAAGCTGAAATCGCAGCAGCAGATAAGGCCGCAGAGGAATTCGTAAAAAAACTCCACAAAAAGGCGGTGGACATGCCCACCGGTGCTCGCGGCGCCACAAATATGTTTGTCCGGTACGGCCAGGGTGATGTTCTTTTGGCCTGGGAAAATGAGGCGCTTCTGACGACCGTCGGATTAAATAATTCTGATTATGAGATTATTATTCCTTCCATTTCCATCGTGGCAGAACCTCCAGTAGGAATGGTGGACAAAAATGTCGACAAAAATAACACACGGGAACTGGCCACCGCTTATTTACAGTATCTTTATGATAATGTGGGACAAGAAATTGCGGCAAAACATTTTTATCGCCCCAGTAACCCGGATATTTTGGCAAAAAATAAGCATTTATTTAAGGATTTAGAACTGGTTACCGTGGATGACATTTTTGGCGGATGGAAAGAAGCACAAAAGAAACATTTCGCGGAAGGTGGAATTTTTGATAAAATGATGGATAAATAAATTTTTTTCTTTTTGAATGAATCAGGCATGGAGAATCTTAAAAATGCCGATAATAATGACATTCGGAAAGAAAATTATTTTCGAATCAGAAATTTATTATCTGACTTTATATTTATTTTTAACTTTTTTCCTAATTTTCCATTCCACAAATTTTCGTTATTCATACTGGTTTCACTTTAAATTTTCGTTTTGTGCGGCTCTTAACGCAGGCATTTTCAGCGAAGTAAAATGCCGAGGAAGCAAAAATTTATAGTGTATCGCGTATAATAAATTTTATTTTACTAAAATTTTAACTGAAAATTATGACATTTCTCGTACTGAGAATAAAAGTTTTTATAGACAACTGAATTTCACTAAAATATTCAGAACTATAATTTGTGAATGGTAAAATAAAATAAAAATTTAAGAATTTTAAGAAAAATCAGTTCAAAATGAGTCGATTACAAAAAAATTCCCGTAATTTTAATTTTCGTTTTAATAAACGGGGGTCTGTGTGTTTCAGATAAAAGAAAAAAGTGTACTTCCGGGTTTTGGGCTGACCATGGGGCTTACGCTGGTTTACCTGAGCTTTATGGTTCTGATTCCCTTTTCCGGACTTTTACTGAAAGTGGGAGGTATTACCTGGGAAAAGTACTGGGCCACGATGACCTCTAATTCTGTCGTGGCGTCCTTTAAACTGACTTTTGGTGCTTCATTTCTGGCGGCGTGCATTAATGCATTTTTTGGATTTATTGTCGCTTGGGTGCTGGTACGTTACCGATTTCCCTTTCGGCGGGTAATTGACGCGATGGTCGATCTGCCTTTCGCCATGCCCACGGCGGTTTCAGGAATCGCGCTGACCGCGCTTTATCAAAGAATTGGGGATATGCTGGGTTATAAAATTATTTTTACTCCACTGGGAGTTTTAGTCGCCCTGACATTTATTGGACTTCCTTTTGTCGTACGCACACTGCAGCCAGCGATCGAAGATGTGGAGCGCGAACTGGAGGAAGTTTCCGCCAGCCTGGGAGCCTCTCGCTGGCAGACTTTTTGGCGAGTTATTTTTCCAGCCGTGCGTCCTGCTTTAATTACTGGTTTCGCCATGGCTTTTGCCCGCGCACTGGGTGAATATGGCTCTGTTATTTTTATTGCCGGCAGTATGCCTGGGCGAAGAATCGTCTCACTGGAAATCGTAGAACGCTTAAACGAAAACTCCACATCTGGCGACTTAAGTGCCGTGGCGGTGGCCGTTACCATGCTTATCGCTTCATTCATTTTATTATTTATTATTAATTTGTTCCAGACATGGATGAATCGGCGTTATCTTGTCTCACAGTAAAAAGCTGAAACTTTTTTATCATACCACATAAATGTAATTTTAGCCGATGCACTATAAATCCCTGTTTTTGCGCGTCACAAAAACCTGTATTTTTTAGGAAAAAAGAATGCTGGCCGGCCTGTCGGCGGACGAAGACGTGAAAATTTAAGTCGTAAAAATTTATACTGGTTCCACTTTAAATTTCCATTTTATACGGCTCTGAACGCAGGCATTTTCAGCGAAGCAAAAATGCCGGAGAAGGGAAATTCATAGTGCCTCGAGTATAAAATTAACAGAAATCATTATTCATTATAAAAACATATGGCTAAATCCATAACTTCAGGAAATACCACAGAATCACCCCCTGTCAGGTGGATACTGATCGTCGCCGCCATGACATATGTGCTTTTATTCCTTTTATTACCGTTAATTCTTGTTTTTTACTCTGCTTTTGAGAGGGGATTCGGGGAATACTGGGCCGTTTTATGTCGGTCAGACACCATAAATTCCATTTTTATGACACTTACCACGGTCTGTATCGCGGTTCCTGCGAATATTATTTTCGGAGTCGTCGCCGCGTGGTGCATCGGAAAATTTAACTTTTGGGGGAAAAGCTGTCTGATTTCACTGATCGACTTACCTTTTGCTGTCTCTCCGGTTATCGCAGGGCTTCTTTTCGTTATTCTTTTTGGTCTGCGCAGTCCTCTGGGAGGATGGCTGGATGAGCAGGGAATCCGAATCGTGTACTCCACCGCGGGCGCCGTACTGGCGACGATGTTTGTTACATTCCCTTTTGTGGCCAGAGAATTAATTCCCATTATGCAGTCACAGGGAACAGAAGAAGAATATGCAGCTCGAGTTCTTGGCGCGAACGGCCTTCAGATTTTTTTCCGTGTCACGCTGCCTAACATAAAATGGGCGTTACTTTATGGTATCATTTTATGTAATGCGCGAGCCATGGGAGAATATGGTGCCGTGAAAGTCGTCTGCAGCGGAGGTAAAATGAATACCATGCCCCTTTTAATAGAGGAATTATATCACGGCTCGAACCCCGTGGCGCCTTTCGCTGTTTCGACTCTTCTTGCACTGGTGGCCTTACTGACATTAATTGCCAAAGCATTTATCGAAGCAAAAACCGCCAGAAAACGAGAACAGGCAGAAGCAGACTCCAAAACTTAAACTTTTACTAATTTTCCTTTTATTTTTGTTTTACGCAGACCATAAAACAGGCATTTTATACCCGATACACACTATAAATTTCCACTTCCCCGGCTTTTTTGTCGCTGAAAATGCCTGCTTTCAAAACCGCACAAAACGGAAATTTAAAGTGGAATCTGAAACACAGTTTCAGAATTATCAGGCATAATGAATCAGAACGGGCTCACAAAAATGAGAACGCCTCGGCCTTAAAACCTTAAAATACTTCTCAGATCCCATATAAAATTTTATTTTCACTTTTTTTAATCTGAAACACAGTTTCAGAATATACGAAAACGAGATTTTTATGTGGAGGTCAGTAAACACATGAAACATCTGAAATCCTGAAACTGGAGACGGATATGAGTATCGAAGTACGTAACATTACAAAATCTTTTGGAAATTTCCTGGCTTTAAATAACATCACGTTAACCATTAATAGCGGAGAATTGGTGGCTCTGCTGGGGCCCTCAGGTTCCGGAAAAACTACACTTTTACGCATTATCGCTGGTCTGGAAGAGGCAGATGCAGGAAGTGGCCAGATTCTGTTTAATGGAGAAGACATGGCGCATGCTAAAGTCGGAGACAGGGGAGTGGGTTTCGTCTTTCAGCATTACGCACTCTTCCGCCACATGACGGTTTTTGAAAATGTCGCTTTCGGTCTTAATGTGCGTCCACGTAAAGCACGTCCGAGCAAAACAGAAATACGTCGGCGCGTACTGGAATTATTACAGCTGGTACAGCTGGATACCATGGCATATCGTTATCCACATCAGCTTTCTGGCGGCCAGCGTCAGCGTGTGGCACTGGCGCGTGCCTTGGCGGTGGAACCCCAAATATTATTACTGGATGAACCTTTCGGCGCACTGGACGCAAAAGTTCGTGTGGAACTGCGCCAGTGGTTACGCCGCTTACATGATGAAATCCACCTGACGAGTGTTTTTGTAACGCATGATCAGGATGAAGCTCTCGAACTGGCAGACCGTGTCGCCGTCATGAATGCAGGAAAAGTAGAGCAGTTCGCCACGCCCGATCGAGTATTCCACCAGCCTTCCACAGAATTCGTCATGAACTTTTTAGGCTCTGTGAATCAGTTTCACGGACGTATTTTTGATGGGAAAGTCCGTTTCTGTGGTCAGTGTGTGATCGACGCACCTGAAGCCAGCGCAGAAGACGCAAAAATATTTGTGCGCCCTCATGATTTAACGATTTCCCATACTTATGAACCGGGACATCTAAATTTACAGGCGAAAGTCAAAAAGATTAACTCTGCCGGTGCACGTGTCCGCGTGGAACTCTTAACCGACTCAGATGAAGAATTAATGGCCGAAATGACGCATGGAGATTTAGTAGATCTCGCGCTGGAACCGAATCAGCAGGTTTACGTCAGATTATGTAATATGAGAATTTTCACTCATGAGGATACGCCAAAATTATGATATAAATAAATGGACCGTCCATGCTATTTTATACCCGATACACTATAAATTTCCGCTTCCACGGCATTTTTGCTTCGCGAAAAGAGCCTGCTTTCAGAACCGCATAAAATGGAAATTTAAAGTGGAACCCGTATATATCCGATTTACTATAAATTTCCGATTTCCCGGCCCCCGACATCCTGGCTGTATTTTACTTCACTGAAAATGCTGGTTTCAGAACCGTATAAAACGAAAATTTAACGCAGAATCAGGTATTTTAATTTTAAGCGGGTTAAAAAAAGATTTTCCACACAGGTTCTGAATCCTCTCTCTGAATATTTATTTTGTGTGATTCTGCCGACAGACTTTTATGATATTTTATACCCGATACACTATAAATTTCCGCTTCCACGGCATTCTTGCTTCGCGAAAAGAACCTGCTTTCAGAACCGCATAAAATGGAAATTTATAGTGGAACCCGGTATATATCCGATTTACTATAAATTTCCGATTTCCCGGCCCCCGACATCCTGGCCGTATTTTACTTCACTGAAAATTCTTGCTTCAGAACCATATAAAACGAAAATTTAACGCAGAATCAGTAAAAATTTAAAGTAAAATCAGAGAATAATACTTCCGACAAAAAATCGACTTTTATAAAAATCCACGCTCCGATAAAATTTTATTTAGCTCATGTTTTAACACCTGAAGGATTTCCTCATAAGCAAAAGTCCCTAAAAGTTTACCGCCACTTTTTAAATTCACCGTATCTGAACCGCACCACAGTCCAAGATCCGCATGATCTGTTTCCCCAGGACCATTCACTCGGCATCCCATTACCGCGATAATAATCGGAAAATCTTTCGCATACTGCGTTTCTTGATGAACTCTTTCCGCCAGTTCCACAAAACGAGAATTCTGTACTCGAGAACAGCTCGGACAGCTAATAATATTTAACCCTTCCATTTTCCATTCACCAGTCACCGTGCGCCGTCCTGCCTCCACGTCCGCCAGAAGTGACATTCCCGCTAAAATTTCTTCATGCTTACGTTCATTAGGCACCGTTAATGAAATACGTAATGTATCACCGATTCCAGAAAAAAGCAGAGGTTCCAGCGCAGCTCGGCTTTTCTGAATTCCCAGGGGAGGAACGCCCGCTTCCGTAACGCCTAAATGAAGAGGAATATCAGGGCGTTTTTCTGCAAAAATTGTATTTACCGAAATTACCTGCCGCGGATCAGAATCTTTTAGTGAAACACAGAATCTGGTAAAGCCGATTTCCTCCAGCCAGTCCGCATGTTCCAGAGCACTGGCGAGCATGGGATGTAACCTTTCTGTTTTTCGTTCCTGTGCAGAAAATTCCTTTTCTTTTTCCGCGTCAATTGAACCACAGTTCACTCCGATCCGTAACGCGATTTCATGTTTTTTAGCGATTTCCGCCAGCCAGCGTACTTTTTCACGCCAGGGAATATCTTTCTGTAAATGATTTAAATGGCCAGGATTATATCTTATTTTCGCCACAAAAGGCGCAATTTGCTCCGCAAGACGAAAATTTTCCTGTAAATCCACAGAAAGATTCACTTTCGTTCGGATTTCTGATGGTAACAAAGAAATTTGACGCGCTAATTCTTCCAGAGCCACAGCGTCCCGAGGAGAATCCACCGCGATTCGCACTATCTTCGCTCCCGCTTCCGTCAGATGGATCACCTGTTTTAGAGTGGCCGAAACATCCTGCGTTTTAGTGGCACACATGCTCTGAACCGCCACCGGATGGGAAGCTCCAATAAAAACTGAGCCTATACGAATTTCCCGTGTATGTTTTTGTTTCATTTTAGCTCAAAATTCCTTTTTTTAGATTCTGGCCTCTTAAATATATCATGGTTTTACTTAAATTTTGTTTAGAGGAACCTCAAAAAACAAGTATTTTTACTGAAACAAAAATCCGAATACCCCCAAAATACACTGGTTCCACTTTAAATTTCCGTTTTTTGGTTCTCTGAAAGCAGGTATTTTCAGCGAAGCAAAATGCCGCAGAAGCGAAATTTGATAGTATATCGGGTATAACAGTGTTTCATTTATAAAATTTTCAAAAAAACAAAAGCTAAACTGTAAAAATTTAATAATTACGCAAATTTTGCCGATAATAATAAATAAAGAAGATCAGCGCAGCTAAAATAAAAAATCTGCCCAATTTTCTTTATTATACGGATATCACTTTTAAAATTTACGTTTTCCACAGCCCGAAATCCAGTTTTTGAGTCTCGAAATGCCTGCAAAACGAAAATTTACAGTGTACCGGTTTTAAGTAAAATTTTATTTTAATTTAAATTCGGAAACCCGCAAGAGACCATCCGGCCTTTTCGAATGTTTCCAAAATATCTGCTTTCAGATGCTGAAAGCGATCAAAAAGACCGAAAAAAAAGATATGGCCTCTTTATCAGGTTATATTTTATCCGATTTCGTTTTTCCTCATTTTGTAAATTTCCGTACTAACGGATTTTATATATCCGATATATTATAAATTTCCGATTTCCAGGCATTTTACGTTACTGAAATGCCTGATCCAGAACCCACACAAAACGGAAATATAAAACAAAATATATCATACTTAAAATGATCAGGAACCACACGAATGATAAAACATCGGAATAAACGGTCTGATAAGTTCCATTTATAATAACGGCGGGTTTCGAATCAGGAGAATAGACCGTGAGTCAGGATGTAAATGTTTTAGCACTGGTTAAAGGCGCAGAACGATATGTTTTTTTATATACTGAGGCGACACGCGCAGAAACTTTTCGTACACTTGCGCGATATGCCTCGAATCCTGATTTAAGTTTTACCTGGTATGATGCCGCCGTTTTAAGTCAAAAAATCCGTCAGGAATCCATTTCTCCCAGTTCTTCTGCTGAACAATTTTTTTAATTGTTTATTTTATATCCGATGCACTATAAATTTCTGCTTCTCCAGCATTTTTGCTTCTCTGAAAATACCCTGCTTTCAGAGCCGAGCAAAACGGAAATTTAAAGTGGAAACAGCATATACCATCCGATCTATTATATACAGATGGCTTACGTCATTTTTCTCCATAATATTATATATTCTCCATATGATAAACATCTGTTTTCCGAACATCATATATCACATAAAATCTTGTACATTATAAATATATAACTGTAAATCTTACAAAATAACGTTATTCTGAAAATTTCGAAATTTATCATTTTATTCGGACATTCGGTGCACAGACTTTTATTTAATCGCACAAATTTTTATTTGAATATACGAATTTCCTCAATAAATTTCTTTTAAAGAATTTTTTTCACTTCAGACGAACATATCTCTGATACACTATAAATTTTCGCTTCCCTGGCATTTTTACTTCTCTGAGAATGCCTGCTTTCAGAACCGCACAAAACAGAAATTTAAAGTGGAACCAGTGTAATTCTGAATAAATTTTGAATAATTCATAAAAAATTTTAAAATTCCCATTTTCTTCTAAAAATTTTAGGTGAGTATCTCGCTTTTTCCATACTTTCAGTGTATAATCTACTCAGATATACTGGCATTCTTTAGAATTTTGTTTCTTTGGGTAAAATTACAGTTCATTCACATATGTAAAAATTTAGAAAACCCAGAATATCTCGTATATCAGATATTATTATGTGCGTTATTTATTTATAATATTTTATGGTATTTCAAGAATAAATTATTTTGAACTATATATGGTTTAAAACGTATCCTTATTTATCTTGATCTATTTTTATGTTCACGTACATTATATTTCACTTTTACTGTATTTTCCTTCCTTCACACATATTTTCGTGTTCACATGGCCTGTCAGATTTCTTGTCTGACGTCATTTAAAAAACGGATTTTACATTAAAATTTTATTTTATACCTGATTCACAATAAAATTCCAAAATTCCGCTTCTCTGGTATTTTTGTTTCACTGAAAATGCCTGCTTTCAGAGCCGCACAAAACGGAAATTTAATGTGGAACCAGTATAAGAAAAATAGAAATGAAAATATATAAAGATAAAATTAATCATATTATCATGTATCAAAAATAAGACAAAAAGATCTCATCGTGCCCGAGACATAAAATTACATGTTTTGGGTTAAGCATTATCACGAGGAAAAATTTTATGGCGGAAATGGTAGTCGAAACAAGAAACCTTACAAAAATATATAGAGACTTTTGGGGCAGACGAAAAGTTCATGCCTTAAAATCATTAGATCTTCAGATACAGCGCGGGGAAGTTTTTGGTCTTCTTGGGCCGAATGGTTCGGGAAAAACCACCACGATTAAACTTCTTCTGGGTCTGTTATTTCCCAGTGATGGAGAAGCCCTGGTTTTCGGCCGTGATGCATCCGACGTGCGCCGAAATGAAAAAATCGGATATTTACCCGAGGAATCATATCTCTATAAATTTTTAAATGCGGAAGAAATTCTGGATTTTTATGGCCGCCTTTTCCGTATGCCTGCCGTGGTACGTCGGCAGCGCGTGAATGATCTGATTCATATGG
This sequence comes from Planctomycetia bacterium, assembly GCA_030527015.1. GTDB lineage: Bacteria > Planctomycetota > Planctomycetia > Pirellulales > Thermoguttaceae > RGIG3701. The sequence continues at coordinate 86,280 of JAUNBR010000001.1, read as the reverse complement.
TGGGATTAACCTGGGCAAGAAAACGTCAGCTGAAAGAATACTCTAAAGGCATGACGCGGCGAATCGGGCTGGCGCAGGCTCTTATTAATGATCCGGAATTAGTAATTTTGGATGAACCGACTTCTGGTCTGGATCCCATCGGCACGAAAGAAATGAAGGATCTCATCATTTCACTGAAAAAACAGGGGAAAACCGTTCTGATGTGCAGTCATTTACTGGCAGATGTTCAGGATGTCTGTGACCGAATCGGGATTCTTTATCAGGGGGAATTAAAGGAAATTGGCCGCGTGGACTCTCTTCTGAAAGTATGTGACTTAACGGACATCCAAACTTCGCTGCTTTCACAGGATGTAATCGATGAAATTCGCGCCGTGGTGGAAAAACATGGCGGAGAAATTAAGTTTTCTGGAAATCCCACGACTTCTCTGGAGGATTTATTCTTAAAAATTGTCGAGGAAAGTAAATTGCATCCTGGCCGCCGTGCTCATGACACCGCGGTGGTTAAAGAAGGAGGCGAAAATGGTTCTTGAACAGAGCATTCCTGATTTTTTTACCTGGGTTATTCGTGCCGGCCTGATCTGGGCGGCGGTCACTCTGGCATTAATTTTACTGACTGCGCTCATTTCATTTTTACTGGCAGGTCTGCGTATGGGGCCAAAAATGGCGGGAAAAATGGTCCTGCACGTCATTCGGCAGGCGATTTCCGATATTTTCTGGGTTTCATTCCAGAGAATTCGCGCGCTGGCACTTTTAACTTTTAAGGAAGCAGTACGCCGAAAAATTGTCGTCGGTTTTATTCTTTTTATTTTTATCGTCCTTTTTGCCGGAATGTTTTTAGACCCCTCCAGTCGTCATCCTCTCCAGCTTTATGTCGAGTTTATTTTTACCACGACAGGTTATCTTGTCCTGCTGCTGATGCTTCTTTTAACGGCATTCAGTCTTCCCAGTGATATTCAGAAAAAAACCATTCATACGATCGTCACGAAACCTGTTAAAATTTCAGAAATTGTACTGGGGCGTATTTTAGGTTTTGTCGTCATGGGAACAGTACTGATGGCCGGAATGGGTATCCTCAGTTATGGTTTCGTCGTACGCAGTCAGTCTCATACACATACACTGGATATTCAGGACATGACCACGCTGGCTGAACGCACACCGGACGGTGTCTCTCCAGCGCGAAGTGGAAAAACATCTCTTGCGCGCGAACACCGGCATGATGTTTATATCGCTCCCGGCGGAGAAAATGTAGAAATCGAAATGCGGAACGATCACTCTCATCAGGTTTCGCATACCACCTTACCAGACGGTTCCACGCGTTATATTTTAAGTGGGCCGACAGAAATGTATCATGCACGAATTCCACAGTATGGCTTACTGAAATTTCGTGATGAAATGGGACTGGATAAAAATGAAGGCGTAAACGTGGGAGATGAATGGGAATACCGCAGTTTTATTTCCGGACAGAGTAAAACACGCGCGATCTGGCTTTTTGATAATATAACTCCACAGCGATTTTCGAAAGGACTTCCCGTGGAACTTACTCTGGAAGTGTTCCGTACTTATAAGGGTCTGATCGACAGACGGATTTTAGGAACGATCATGGTACGGAACCCCGCGACAGGCCTGGCTGTGGAAATGCGGATTTTTGAATCCGTGGAACACGGAACCGATTCATTTATTATTCCCACGACGATAAAACCGATTCGCCGCGCGGAAGTGATCACGTCAATTGTCGCCTCTCAAAATGGGCAGCTTTTACAGTTTCCGCCAGAAGGTGAGCGAGATTATGGTGGTGCAGATAAATCGGAATTCGATTTATTTAATGATTTAGTGGCAAAAGAATTCACATATTTTGACGGGAAAACAGAACGTGTGGTGAAAAATGCTGTGGAAATTTGGGTACGCTGTCTGGAGCCGGGGCAGTATTTTGGCGCAGCGCAGCATGATATGTATCTGCGCGCGGGCGACTCCTCCTTTACCTGGAATTTCTGTAAAGGTTACCTCGGAATATGGTTTCAGATGGTGCTGGTTATCGCGTATGGCGTTCTCTTTAGTACATTTTTAAGTACGCCCGTGGCTCTTTTCGCGACTTTTTTTGTCGTTCTGGGAGGATTTTTCCACTCCTTTTTGGCCGATCTGGGAACAGGTTCTGTTCTCGGTGGTGGGCCGTGGGAGGCGTTTATTCGCATGATTAATCAGGAAAATATTACGATCGAGCTGGATTTAACCACTCCGGAAATGATTATGGCAAATATTTTTGACTCCATTTTTCAGGGATTTATGTGGTTTTTCTCTCACCTGCTTCCCTCTCTGACACGTTTTGACGCTTCCGTTTTTGTCTCAAAAGGTTTTAATATTCCTTTACATTTATTGGCCATTCATTTCATTTATGTTTTATCTTTCGTTTTTCCTCTTTATGTTACAGGATACTTATTCCTGAAAACTCGGGAAATCGAAAAATAATCCTTTTCGTATTTCTGTTTCCACAGAAAGAACCTAATTTTAACTGATTTCATTTTAAACTGACTTTACTTTAAATTTCCGTTTTATACGGTCACAAAATTAGGAAGTATTTTCATAACCGACACACTATAAAATTCCGTTTTTCCGGCATTTTGCTTCGCTGAAAACACCGGTTTTCAGAACCACACAAGACGGAATTTAAAGTGGAACCAGTATCGTAGGCCGGAGAGATCCTGTGCCTCATTTAAACTTATTCCATTTTTGGTTTCCTTTTCCACTTTCCATAAAACAGATCCTTATAAACCTGACACGATTATAAATATGAACACGAAAACAATTTCTCTCCGTACACGGTCTTTCCGTAATAAATTAATTTATTCAGGATGTATCGTCATACTGATTCTGCCCATGTTTTGGCTTGGGCAGCCAGCCACGATCGGCGTGGACGGCGAAAGCAGTACAAAAGGCGGGAAACTGGAACAGTTACGCCAAGAATCAAAAATTAGTGAACTGGAAATCGGAGAAGTAAACATGGCGGGTGAGGCGATTCGTCTGGGGACTTTTGGCCTGGATGGTGTCGCCACGCTGGTTTTGTGGCAAAAAGCAGAAGATTTCAAGAAAAAGAAGGACTGGACGAACCTTTCTGCCACTCTTAAACAGCTCATTTTACTCGTACCGCATTTTGAAACGGTCTGGCGCTTTCAGGGATGGAATCTCGCTTATAATGTTTCCGTGGAATGTGATAATTATAAAGATCGGTATGACTGGGTAATTGAAGGGATCCGTTATCTGGAACGCGGCACACGCTATAATCAAAAATCCATTCGTATCACATGGGATGTCGGCTGGACGACTGCTCAAAAAATCAGTAAGTCGGATGAACGCGTTCAGTTTCGCCAGTTATTCCGGCAGGATGATGATTTTAACAAAGATCGTCCCCTGGAAGAGCGTGACAGCTGGCTGGTGGGAAAAGAATGGTATCTTAAAGCGGTGGATCTCCATACGAAACAGGGCGTGGATTTACAGACCATCAGTCCGACACTCTTTTTCTCACACGCTCCGAATGCACAGGCATATTACGCTGAAAATCTCCAGACAGAGGGGCATTTTGACATGAAAACACTCATGGCCTGGCAAGATTTTGCTCAGGAGTGGAAGGAATATGGACAGCGTGAGATTCCCACCGCCGACAGTCAGACTGTCCGGCTTTATGATCAGGAGGAACTTCAGCAGCAGGCTGAAGACGCGCGCCAGCAGCTAGAGGCATTACAGCCTGGGCTTTATGACCGACTAGTCGCGGCGAAACGCGCGAAACTCACGCCACAGGAACTGGCCGTGGTGGATAAGAAAATGGAGGAAATGACTGCCGATGAAGTAAATCTCTCCAGCGAAGCGAAAGAAAAAATCCGTGTTTCGAATACAGAGTGGGCCACCGAACTCCCTTCTGACCTGCGAAATGAAGGCCTGCTGCTGGCAAAACGTATCGACACGTCTACCATGCAGGCACGCCTGATCCAGCGTTCCCGAATGATCGTCAATTATCGTTTTTGGCAGCTTACAGGAATTCTGGAACAGACTCCAGAAATCATGGAAGCTCGAAAACTGATATATGAGGGAAACCAGGCTTATGCCAGCGGTGATTTAGTTGTGGCCAAAAATAATTATGAACGTGCCATCCAAAACTGGGCGTCTGTCGTCGCGAAACCTGAATTTAAGGAAATCACGGACGAAGATCTTTTTGGTACCGAATTACGAGAAATTATCGATAAATATGAAATCATTCTGAACCAGCGAAACGAAACACTTCCAGAAAATTTCCCGTTAAAGGAAGTTATCCAGAAAACCCGGAAAACGGACGACGCGATTCTGCGTCAGATGAGAATCGAAAAGCCTTCCATGCAGACGATTCAGTAAAATGAAACTCAGACCGCACCACCATTTCCATTTTCAGGCATTTTCCTTTATCGAAAATGCCTGTTTTCATGGGTACCCTCAGAACTTCCATTTAATAAATCGTCCGCATATGTTATGTCTTAACACATTTTAACGGATGCATTTTAATATTCCGCTCTGTGTGGCTCTAAAAGCCCGGCGTTTTCAGAAAGAAAAAAAACGGGGACGCAAAAATTTATCGTGTATCCGGTATTTACTGGTTCTCGTTTTTTTTTCCGTTCCGTGCGGCACTAAAAGCCCGGCATTTTCAGAAAGAAAAAAACGGGAACACAAAAATTTACTGTGTATCCGGGATTTACTGGTTCTCGTTTATTTTTCTGTTCCGTGCGGCTCTAAAAGCCCGGCGTTTTCAGAAAGCAAAAAACCGGAAACACAAAAATTTACCGTGTATCCGGGATTTACTGGTTCTCGTTTATTTTTCCTCTCCGTGCAGCTCTAAAAACCCGGCGTTTTCAGAAAGAAAAAAAACCGGGGACGCAAAAATTTATCGTGTATCCGGTATTTACTGGTTCTCGTTTATTTTTCCGTTCCGTGCGGCTCTAAAAGCCCGGCGTTTTCAGAAAGCAAAAATACCGGGAAAGCAGAATTTTATAATACATCAGTATAAATCCGTATCCCAAAATTATTTTTTTTCTAAATTTTTATCTAGGATATTTTTTACCCGTTCCTGAAACTGCTGTACCACTTCTGGATACTCCTCAGCGACATTTTTCTTCTGAGAAGGATCTTTTGAAAGATCAAAAAGTTCTGGCTTCTGATTATCATTTACAAAAAACCACTGATCCGTACGGTAAGAGAGCCTGCGCGAAGACTCCAGCAGTAACTCAGTACGACCGACCGGTTTTTCCCCCAGGAGAGCATCCAGATGATTTTCACTGTCCACATTCATGGGAATATCCTGTCCCGTTAAGGCCGCGAAAGTCGACAGAAAATCCACCTGACAGAAAATCGCATCCGTCACTCCCGGCTCTATTTTTCCCTTCCAATAAACGATAAACGGAACATGCATCCCGCCATCATGCCGACTATATTTCCCGCCCCGTAAAATTCCACTGGGCGCATGCCCCGTCTCATTATTTTTTACCACCGACATATCTATATAACCATCATTCAGAACCATTCCATTATCACTGGAAAAAACGATTAAAGTATTCTCCAGCTGCCCCAGCTCTTCGAGTGTCGCGACCATCCTGCCCACCTGATCATCCAGCTCCACGATCACGTCCCCGCGCGGCCCCAGCGGAGTCTTTCCTACAAAACGTTCATGTGGGATCCGAGGAACATGCGGCTGATGCAGAGCGAAATACAGGAAAAACGGCTTCCCATTTTTTGTGGATTCCGTCACAAATTGTTTCGCTTTTTCGCTGAAAATATCCGCCATATCCTCATCTCTCCACCGTGCTTTAACGCCGCCTTTCTGAAATCCGATTCGCCCCACTCCATTTACCACACTGTCCGCATGTCCATGTGAAGACTTCATTTTTGTCAGTAACTCTGGATTCTCTCTTCCTGTCGGCTCTCCAGGAAAATTTTGCTTATACGAAACCTGCAGAGGGTCCTCTGATTCCAGACCCACGACATGCTGATTCTCGATATATACCGTCGGAGTCCGGTCATTCGTCGCCGCCATAATAAAGGAATAATCGAAACCGATATTATTTAATCCAGGTTTTATTTCCTTATTCCAGTCCTGATGCCCGTCCGCCAGTCCTAAATGCCACTTTCCCACCGCCGCCGTCTGATAACCCGCCTTTTTAAATAACCGCGGTAAATTAATCTTCTGAACATCTATAATTAACGGTGAATTCCCCGGCAAAATACTGGCATTCGGATTTCGTATCGGATATAATCCTGAAATCAGCGCATACCGACTGGGTGTACATGTCGCGCTGGTCGCGTAACCGCGATTAAATTTCAGTCCTTCTGCTGCCAATTTATCTAGATTCGGCGTCTGGAGAACCTTCGCACCATAACAGGATAAGTCGCCGATTCCCAGGTCATCCGCCAAAATGATAATCACATTCGGCATTTTTTTATTCTCCTGAAGATCTGACGATAAAGCATCTTCCGCATGAGCGGAACTCCACCCCAGCATGATTATTCCTAAAAAAAGAATGATACTCCAAAATCTGATTTTATTTTGTGTTAAGAAACGCATTTTTTTCTCCTCTTTTACTTTTTCCTAAAATCTGAATTCCTTTAAATTTTGTTTTTCTTGAGGCCACAAAAGCCCGGCATTCTCAAAGATATACTGCTTCTCCTTAAATCTTCATGTTACTCGTTTCTGAAGCCAGCATTTTCAGCGAAGCAAAAATGCTGGGGAAGCGGAATTTTATAGTGTATCGGGTATATAAAGTGAAGAAATCACCATACATCAAAAATAATCAGGCCATTCCCCACTCCTTAAAAACTAAAACACTTCCACTTTCACGTCCGTCCGATTAAAAATTTCCTGCCCGATACACTTTAACTCTTCTGGCGGAATCTGCTGACAAGATGCCTCCGCCGTACGACGACACACAGAATGCAGCTGAATATAATCGATCATTCCTCCTGCGGCCGTAATTTCACGAATACGTTCTATATATGCCCGTAACTCTTCCTCAGAAGGAGCACCTTCATATAAACAGAAAAGCGTCTGGATTACCACCGGCTGCTGCCGTGCCACTTCCGTTATTCCCGCTAAAATTTCATGAAATGGCACACCAGAACGGTTTATTTTTTTATAATACGCTTCCGTTCCCGCATCCAGTTTCGCCCATATTTCACCGTGATTTTTTCTGAAATCCGACAAAATTTCCCTAATTTTAGGTTTTCGAAACTGTGTGGAATTCGTGATTAAAACCAGCTTCATCTCTTCTGCCGCGCGTCGAATTACCTCATTTTCTCCATGTTCTACTAACTTTCGTCGCACCTGCGTCACGACATGAACCGCTTCCTCAAAAAGAGGACATATCGTCGGCTCACCATCTCCACTAAACGCCACATCATTCACACGGCGTAACTCTGGGGGTACGTTCCGAAAAATTTCATGAGAAAAAATATCGCCGCGAACTGCCCATGTTACACAAGTTTCCAGCTCTTCTCGCAGCTTTTCTAAACAAATCACGCTCCCCTTTCGCGTTTTTTCCGGATCCACCTGACAGTAAACACAATGAAAATTACAATTACCGTCTGGATTAATATTTATACCGACAGAAATTCCCTGAGAACGGCGACTAAGTACCGGATACACATACTCGTAATCCTTCCAAAAACGGTCATGATGTTTATAAAGTTCAAAATGTGAAGTTCCAGGAATAAGTTCAGCCATAAAAAGTTCCTATTTTTTAGTTATACAGATTCTCCTTTAAATTTCCGTTTTGCGCAGCTCTGAAATCAGTATTTCCAGCGAAACAAAAATGCCGAGGAAACGGAAATTTATCGTGCATCGGATATTATATCACTTTTTCTTTTATCTTTCCGTTCTGTAAGGTCACGAAAATCAAAACATATTTTACGAAAAGCGAAATTCTGACCGAATGTCAGCAGACAGAAAAAGGAAACTTATATACCTTCTGCATAAAATCCCATTTAAAAAAGCGGCTTCATTAAAAGCCGCCACACCATTTTCTCCAATTTTTTACCTTACATATTCCCACTTTCTGCAGCCACAGAGTCCCGCATCCTTATGGGAAACAAAAATGATCCGTCCATCAGAGACAAAAAATATATGGATTCTCCTTTAAATTTCCGTTTTGTGCGGCACTAAAAACGAAGGTATTTTTAGCGAAGTAAAATGCCGGAAAAACGGAATTTTATAGTGCATCGGGTATAATTAGGTAAAATTCAGTTTTTCAGGGTAACTCCGACGAATTTACACCGCCACCGGAATGGTATGTATCCCATGAAGGAACATATGGATTCATCGTCCCAAAATTTCCAGGTAAATAAAGAGATTCATTCTTTGTATCATTTTCTGCATTCTGCGTTTCTTTCGCTTCTGTGACAGTCACCTTCTTACCAGAAGTTCCCGCACCGGAAACACCACTAAATCCATATGAAGCACCCTGACCAGAATTTAAAACACCGAATGCTGTTCCATATGCAGATTTTTGCTGCTGCTGAATTTCAGTCGCATTTTTTTGTACCTGCAATTCACGAATCTGCTGCTGCATCTGCTGCTGCTTCTGCTGGGCTTCTAAAGCTGGCTTTACATAAAAATGATAATTGTCGATTCCCGAATTATTCCCACGCTGATAAAGTTTCATCCACGGACTAATACTATCAGGCTGACGATACTCCGAAAACGGTTTTTGTACATTTCCAGAAGGTGTCCGTGCCCCATACTGCACATTCACAGAATTAATTTTAGAAGAAGTCGGCTGATACGGATTTATCGGCATACTCCCTCTCGTATTTCCACTTCCAGCACGGTTCGGAACAGGCATGTAAGGATTTAAATTTCCCGGCACCGTGCCGCCTGTCCCTGAGGCTGGCACGCCAGAAATCGGAGCCGCGGGCACCGCAGGATTTAAATTACTCGGAACAGCAGATGTTCCAGGAAGATTTCCCATCACGTTTTGCACTGTCCGCTCAGGAACTGCCGCAGGTCCGGAGGCAGAAGGAACCGTTCCATTCGCACCATATCCCGCCGGAGCAGGAGTGGCCGCAGGTACCTTTTCCGCCTGAACACCAGACATCCCGACTCTGGAATTATTATAGGACCGACGATAATTCTGCCTCTGATACTGCGCGCTGGCAGAATGCCCGAGTCCCCATACCACCGTCATGAGAAACGCGATTAATAAAATTTCATGTTTTCTGTTCATATGTATGACTCCTTCTGGCAAAAATTTCATCAAAAAAATATTTATACTCAACTCACCATTAATATATTATATCAGCTTTTTATTTTACATGCAAATGTTTTTTTTGAAAAGAGTAATTTTTTTACGAAACTGATTCTAAAAAAGATTTTTTTTAATTTTTTAAGAAAATTTAAGAAAAATTAAGAAAAAAACTAGCATTTTATAAGAAAGATTATAAAATAAAAAAATGTGGGGAAAAGACCCAAAATAAATTTTAATTTTTTTATTTTTGTGGGTTTTCATCCCAATTTGATTTCCTGCCAAATTATCCTTACCCAAAATTCCCTCTCTCTGGACAGTTTTTGCCACTTTTATCCTTTTTACACCTGGGCACACACATTTTGTCTGTCCCTGCCAGATGACAGATAAGGCGGCATTTTAATCCGATGAACGGCAATTTTTCATTTTCCTGTCTGTGACAGACAGGCATTTCAGAGAGCAAAAATACTGGTTTTTGTATCGGAGTGAAACAAAAATTAAAAGTGAAATCGGATGGAATTCACTAAAAATATTATGGTAAAACTGTAAAAAAACTAAAATTTCATATAAACCTAACATAAAATTCCATTATTTCGTCCTTTCGCTCAGCGAATTCCCTGGTACATACAGAAAAAACTCATTCCCATGACCGGTAACGCTAAATTTATCCTTGGAGAATATCAGCGCACACTGGATGAACGTTTTCGTCTTTCCATTCCCACGGAAATGAGTGACGTTTTAACCAGCGAAAGTAATGTGTGCATACTCGCCAAGGAACGGCCAGGGTGCCTCAGCCTCTGGGATGCGTCCCAGTGGGACGAAAAGATGAAAGAGGGAATCGAATTAATTGAAAAAAAGATGCATGCGGGACGACTGGAAGGCCGAATCGACGAAGTTCAGATGCTCGGTCGGCTTTTATCCACTCGGCATAAATCCATTTCCCTGGCCGGCCGTGGACGTTTAGTCATTCCAGAAGGATTTCGGTCTTTTTTAGGAGTGGAACCAGGAGAAGAAGTAACGATCGTTGGTGCCGCCGTATGTGTCGAATTATGGCATCCCACACACTGGTTAAATTACCTGGAAGGCCGAATGCCCGAATTTCGACAAATATTCGACCAATTATCACAGTAAAAATAATTATTTCAGAGAATTTTTTTGTAATACCTTTAATTCCCACATATTTTTGTTTACACAGGTTTCACTTTAAATTTTCGTTTTGAGTGGTTCTGGAAGCAGAAAACAGAAATTTAAGGTAAAACTAGATAGATATATTATCATAAACCGCACATTCGTCGGGGACAGATTAAAAGTTTCATTCCCTTTCTGGTTTTTGGATCAGTTTCCATGCCGGAAGTATAAATCGCCTGTAATGATATAACTTATCATTACTTTCCCCCTCTGGGTTTCGTTAACCCTGCTTTTCATCTGTCTTCGGCGTAAAAAATTGAGGCACGTTCTCTAAAACGTGCCTTTTTTTATTTCTGCAGCAAAACTATATTTTTCTTTTTTTAAATATACATCGGTTCCGCCATTTCATTTCCATTTCGGTAGTACCGCGGCCAAATTTCTGACATTCCGTAATGCATAAAGCATACTGGTCAGAGCATCCTATTTAAATAAAAAAGAAATTGGCATGTATAAACCCGATGCATTATGAATTTCCGCTTCCTCGGCATTTTGCTTCGCTGAAAATACCGGCTTTCAGAGGCGCACAAAACGGAAATTTAAAATGAAACCAGTATAACAGACACTACTTTAAATACCCGTTCACGCAGACATAAAAAACAGGCATTTCCCATTCATTCGGGCAGAGCAAAAAATAAAATATCTGCCGACAGGGAAAGGAGAAAGAAGTGTTTCGGGGCATAAAACATCTCCGACATAAAAAAAGAGACGTCTTTTTCTTCTCTGCACCATGAAAGCACTTTTGAACTCAGAGAGACATACGTCTCATTTTCTCGGCATTTCAAAATATGCCCGAACACCTGCTTCGCGGCCACAAAAATCTTAAGTTTATACCCGATACACTATAAAATTTCGCTTCCCCGGCATTTTGCTTCGCTAAAAATGCCTGCTTTCAGAGCCGCAAAAAACTGAAATTTAAAATGGAACCAGTTTAATATAAAATCAGCGTATACTTTCCTTCTGAAATATCATTCATATATCAGGACTTATACCTTCAAAAATCGCAGAACCCACACGAATCACCGACGCACCTTCCATAATCGCCACCGGGTAATCATCACTCATTCCCATACTGAGAAGTCTAAAAATAGCAGCCAAATCTGGCGAAAAAACATGAATCTGTTCACGGAGAGAGTCTCGTAATCGGCGTAAAAGCGCGAACTGAAAGTGAGCATCCGTCTCTGTGGCATCCAGGGAAGTCATTCCCATTAAACCATGGATTTCCAGATTTTTGAGGGTAAAAATCTGTTCCAGCTCTCTGGTAAGAGTTTCCGGAGAAAAACCATGTTTATTTTTTTCTCCAGAAAGATTTACTTCTAAAAGAACTTTTGCTCGTAAGCCTTCTTCTTGCGCCACATGATTTAAGGCGGTAAGCATTTCCAGACTTTCTCCAGAGTGAATAAGATGCGCCACCTGAAGGACACGACGCATCTTATTTTTTTGTAACGGCCCTATAAAATGCCAGCGGAGATCAGGAAAAATCTCTCGCGGCCACTTTTGAGCACGCCGTGAAAGCATCTGCTGACGACTTTCACCGAAATCTCGGACTCCCAGTTCCAGTAAGGCAGCCACCGCCTCATCCGGTGCATATTTTGTAACCGCGATAAGAGAAATTTCCTCTGCATTACGTCCGACTTTTTCTGCCGCAGACGTTATTTGACGTGAAATTTCAGCCAGATTCTTTTCGATCACCGATTTTAATATCATCTGTGAATATCCTCCTTTTATGAGCCCAGATCATATATCCTCACATCACAAAATATCTTCACTCTTTTATCCCCGATACACTATAAATCTCCGATTCTCCGGCATTTTGTTTCGATGAAAATGCCTGGCTTTTAGCGCCGCAAAAAACGAAATTTTAAAGTGGAACCAGTATCTTTCACTGAAAATACCTGGCATACAGAGTCCCGGTAAACAGAAATTTAAATTAAAGGGAAGATATTCTTTCCAAAACACGCACCTTTTTCTCCTCCATACAAAAAATCGGAAATTCAGAAACAGCTTAATCTGCACCGATTCGGTACGTCAGTGATTTCGTCAGAGGATACTGCTCTATTACCGCATGAATATCAGCTAAAGAAACAGTTTTTAACAGCTGCATTTCTTCACTGACAGTATAATACTGATGTGTATTTACCCATTCACTGCCCACCATGAAAAGACGTCCCCATGATTTTTCGCTGCTGAGCACCAGAGCTGTGGCGATTCGGTTTTTCGCTAACTGTAATTCATCTTCCGTTATCACTTTTTTCTGAAGTTTTTGATAAAGCTGATGTATAACCTCCATATTTCGGTCTCCATCTTCCGGTTCACAGCACATACTGGTGGTAAAAACCCCCGCCTGCGCATATTCAGTATACGATAAAACCGCATGTTCTGCCCAGCCATTATCCACCAGTTCCCAGTAAAGCCGACTTCCCGAGTCATCTCCCACGACAGAATGAAAGACCCTGGCAGCATAACGCAGTTCGGAAACTCGCGGCGGCGCCAAAGCATTACTTAATATATAATGCTGAGTCGCCAAAGGACGATTTATCTTTCTCTCTCCTAAATTCGGTTTCGTAAACGGCTGAAATCCAGGCACAAAAAAACCATGATTTTCCCATGCTCCACAGTATTTATTTATCATCTGAATCACTTCTTCATCACACACTTTCCCACAGGCAACAAAAGTGATATTTCCAGGTAAATATCTTTCCATCAGATAATTTCTCATCTGCTGAGGAGTTAATGCCGAAACAGATGCTACCGTTCCAAGAATGCTGTGCCCTAAAGGATGTTCTCCAAAAAATTCTTCACGTAACCGTTCATCCGCCCCAAAAGGAGGTGACTCTTCATACATCTGAATCTCCTCCAAAATAACACGTTTTTCTGATTCAAAATCCTCTTCTCGACATACAGGATTTAATATATCAGCAAAAACTTCCACGGCCGCCTCTAAATATTCCGGTAACACAGAGGCATAATAAACTGTATACTCTTCTGTAGTGCAGGCATTAAAATTTGCGCCGATCGCATCCAGTGTACGATTTACCTTTTCCGCTGACCATTTCTGGTTCCCTTTAAATACCATATGTTCCAGAAAATGACTCACCCCGGCTATTTCTGGAGACTCGTTACATGAACCACAGCGAATAAAAAAAGCGAAAGAAACCGACTGGGCATACGGCATCCTTTCAGTAATTATCTCCAGCCCATTTTTTAATTGATGATGATGAAAATTCATTTTATGCTAAAATCCATTTAAAAAATATGTTTTCTGCAGCTCTGAATGCAGGAATTTTCCTTAACGCAAAAATGCCGGAGAAGCAGAATTTTATTGTGCATCAGCTATAAAACATATATATTACCATATTTTTATCATTCTGTAAATCCGTTAATCTTATACCCGATACATATACTGGTTCTCCTTTAAATTTTCGTTTTGTGCAGCTCTGAATGCAGACATTTTTATCGCTGAAAATGCCGAGGAAGCAGAATTTTATAGTACATCGGGTATAAAACCATTCATGCACACAAAATAACAGAAAAAATATATCGTGAATGAATATTATAATAGTCTCAGAAAAGTATGATATACTGGTTTTCCTTTAAATTTCCATTTTGCGCGGCTCTGAATGCAGGCATTTTCAGCGAAACTAAATGCCGGAGAAGCGGAATTTTATAGTGTATCGGGTATAAAATTCTTATTTTTTTAAAAAAATTACAAAAAAAGAGAAAAAAATACTTGCATTTTCAAAATTCGTCAGTTATAATAACACCATCATTCGAGAAAATGATGAAGCACATGAACGCGTCATTTTCTCAGGTATCATGAACTGCTTTCTGAAAGTATATTTTATAATCTTTGGAAAAGTAAGTATTCAGAGCCTGTAATGAAAAGATTTTATACGGACATATGTTCCCATATAAACTCTTTTTGTTACAGGCTTTTTTTATTTTCTTTTCAGCCATATTTATATGGATTCCACCTAAAATTTAAGTTTTTGTGGCCTTAAAATCAGAAAACAGCACATACGTTTTTCAGGCATATAATAAATTTTTTTATAAGAGAAATTATGGTTACACGACGCACCTTTTTACGCATTCAAAAAAAACTGGCTAAAAAAAAGAATGTTCTGAAAATCGCATCCGAAACAGGAACACCTCTGGAAATTATAAGTGCCATTTCAGACGGATGGATCCCTAAATTTCCGAAACCGGGACGCCCTAAAAAAAATTTAACTGCACCATCTGAAACTCCAGCTTTTCACCTGCAGTACAGAAAAGGAAAAGAGTATGAGCAAAACTCCGACACTCCACCCAGGCGCTGTCCACAGTGCGGGCATTTAGTCATCATGCCGTGTCTGGCGTGTAAACTGGAAAGAATGCGCCTTTTACAGCCAAGCATTATTTCAGAAAAAAAAAGAAATACGGATCTGGCACTAAACCTAAAACCTGAATGGAAAAAACGTTATGAAAAAATACATCAAGAAAAAATCATGCGTCGAGAACGAGAATTAGACCTCCTGATGTTAAACAGTGAAAGAACTCCTATAAATTCCGATTTTACACTTTCATCGGCATTCTGCGATTTCTAAAACCAGAGCATGAATTTCAGCTTATCGTAAATAAACCTGTATATTTCCGATACACTATAACTTTCCGTTTCCACGACATTTATGTTTCGCTAAAAATACCAGTTTTCTGACCCGATGCATGATATACCCGATACACTATAAATTTCCGCTTCCCCGGCATTTTTGCTTCGCTGAAAATGCCTGCTTTATGAACCACATAAAACGGAAATTTAAAATGGAAACAGTACAGAACCACGTAAAACGGAAATTTAAAGGAAAATCAGTATAAATTGAAATCAGCATATCCTGCCATGCATGCAAAACTTTTAGAAATGCGGAACCGTCATAAACCTATAAAATGACACACATTACAAGAAATAAACAGAACGCTCTGCTTTCTGCAGTAACAAGAATTATTATCACCAACAAAAGATTACGCTATTATGGAACAGGCACATATATCCACATTCATTCCCACTTTTTTGTGATCACCTGCGCACACATTTTCCATAACCATTCACCAGAAAGCCTACAAATTATTTTTCCAGGACACGGGATTTTTAATGCAAAAGTATATGCCCTGGACAGAAAATCAGACCTGGCCATTTTATCATTTCATGAATTTCATTTCAGATCGCATTTTCCAGAATCAAAACAAGTTATTTTTGAAAACCAAAAACAGACATATTCACAAAAAATTTTTCCATTTTCTGCTTATCAAAATTTTTCACAAAAAAAATTTCATGACATTTTTTTATTCACAAAAAAAATAAAAAGATTCCCCTCCTGCATTCCTCTGGGAATTACCACGCCATATGTCGGAGAAAAATTATTTTACGCATGTTACGGGGAAACAGGAAAGTATCAGCTAAAATCAGGACATCTTTTAGGTTTTTGCACGACCGAAGCTCACTCACCTGCCGAAACTTTAGTGGTTACGGGAAATGCAAAAATGGGAGACTCCGGGGGCCCGATCATGAACGCACGCGGAGAACTTATCGGCGTTCTTTGGGGAACTGACATGAACACGGTCTGTGGAACATATATTGGACGAATTCAACAATTTATTTATTCAGCACTAAATGAAACTACTTTTTAATCTTATTCTCCATACACAATAAATTTTCATTTCACTAATTTTTTTATATTTTATAGAAATGTAATGATTCCACTTTAAACTTCCGTTTAGTGCGGCTCAGAAAGCAGGTTTCTTCCGCAAAACAAAATGCCGGCGAAACAGAATTTTATAGTACCTCAGGGATAAAACCATATAAAACAAAAACTGAAAAAAAGATATACCTTCATCACAAAATATTAAAAAAAGGATTTTACTTATGCTTATTCGTGACCGAATTAAAGAATTCCGCCGGGTGGAGGCCCGGTCCTTAATGCCGAATCCAAAAAATTGGCGCACACACCCTGATTCACAAAAAAACGCATTAAAAGGTATTCTGGCAGAAATAGGTTTTGCCGACGCACTTATCGCCCGGGAATTACCTAACGGCGAGCTGGTTTTAATTGACGGACACCTGCGCGCAGAAACCACTCCGGATCAGATTTTACCCGTACTGGTACTGGACGTTACAGAGGAAGAAGCCGATAAACTGCTGGCACTTTTAGATCCACTGGCCTCCATGGCCGGTAAAAATTCTGACATTCTGTCTGAACTTATTCAAAACTTGGAAACCTCAAATCAGGCTGTAAAAGACCTGCTGGATACGACGCTCGCATCAAAAATAGACTGGGAAGTGATTCGTGACTCCTCCCTTCATGACACTTATTCTTCTGACAAAAACTCCACGGATGCTGAATGGTCAGACGACGAAAATTCCGAAAAAATATGCCCTTCAGAAAATAATCATCCTCGAGAAATCGTCATTCCAGAAATATTTCAGGTCGTCGTGGAATGTAAAGACGAGAATCACCAGCGTGAAATATATGAAAAACTCTCTCAGGAAGGTCTGCCCTGCCGACTCCTGAATTTATAATAAAAGGAAACCTATTTATGCCTCAACTTAAAATGACAGTTTCATGTCCGGTGCATCACTCTTTTCGCGTAAAACAGATCGGTGGACTTTTTAACGTCCCTCTGGAAGAAAAGATTCGTGAATCGTTCTCCGTGGAAGTGCCTGACTTAAATGATGACTGGAACATCGGATTAATTGTCGGCCCATCCGGGAGCGGAAAAACCACTGTCGCACGACAAATTTTTAAAGGTTCCTTTTATCTGGGAGGATCATGGCCACATGATAAAGCAGTAATCGACGCATTTCCCCAAAATTTTTCCATTAAAGAAATTACGGGCATGTTCACATCCGTCGGTTTCAGCTCTCCTCCGAGCTGGATAAAACCGTACCATGTATTAAGTAACGGAGAACGTTTTCGCTGTGATCTGGCGCTGGCGCTTTCACAGGGTTCAGATGGAGAAATCGTCGCTTTCGATGAATTTACGAGTGTCGTGGATCGGGATGTGGCCCGAGTCACTTCTGCCACGATTTCAAAAGGAATTCAGAATCACCTGATTCCGAAACGTTTTGTAGCCATTACCTGTCATTATGACATTATTTCATGGCTTCAGCCACAGTGGATTCTTGATATGGCGTCCGGTACCTTTTCACGGAGGCGTCTTCGGCGACCCAGAATCCAACTTGAAATCGTTCGCTGCCGACGTGAAGCGTGGAAACTCTTTGCGCGTCATCATTATCTGAGCGGTTCCCTGGCGCCCGCCTGCCGGACATATATGGCTCTCTGGGAGGGAAAGCCCGTTTCATTTTGCGGCATTTTGCCTGTGGTCTGCAAGAAAGGTCACTGGCGTTTTAGCCGCGTGGTCACACTCCCCGATTTTCAGGGAATGGGAATCGGAATGCGTTTTATAGAATCGATCGCTGAAATGTATATAGAAAATCACGAACGAATTAACATCACGGGCAGTCACCCTGCCGTAATCGCACACTGTAAAAAATCTCCTTTATGGAAAACCGTAAATGTGAGCCAGGCGAAAAATCGTCCTGTTCACTCACCTGTTTTTGGTTACCGGGGCGCAGATTCTCGAATCGTCGTATCATTCGAGTATACAGGCCGGAAGATTACCAAATAAAAATAATATTTTCACGTATATTTATACCCGATGCACTATAAATTTTTACTTCCTCGGCATTTTTGTTTCACTAAAATCCTGATTTCGGAACCGCATAATCGGGAAACATAAAGGAAAATCGGTGTATATTCCCGATGTACCATAAATTTCCACTTCCGCAGTTTTCCGGCAGGCGGACCGAGATTATTTTCACTGAAAATCCTGGATTTCTGATCCGTATATACTCTGGTTCTACTTTAAAATTTTGTTTTGTGCGGCTCTGAAAGCAGGTATTTTCAGCGAAGTAAAATCCGGGGAAGCAGAAATTCGTAGTGTATCGAGTATAAAAAGCCGAGAAGTGAAATTTCATAATTTATAGGAAATAAAAACGAAAAAAGGATTTATAAGATATGAGTAAAGCGACTGTCCTGGACTGGAAAAAGCAGAAAGTAATTCTGGCCATTCTCTCGATCGGCTGCTCACGACGAACCGCCGCTCGGTATGTTGGATGTTCCCCCATAAGTATTCAGGTAACGGCGAACAAAGATCCGAAATTTAAGGAAGCTCTCGCACAGGCAGAAAATAATGCAGAAATAGAATCCATGCGCTGTATACATAACGCGGCGCAGCAAGAAAGATACTGGAAAGCTGCGACATGGATGCTGGAACGATTAAATCCTGAGGATTTTGGCAAAAAAATGCCCGACTCACTTCCTCCTGCAGAAATCGCAAAAATCATCACTCGCCTGGCCGAAATTATTGTGGAGGAAGTAAAGATTCCATCCATCAGAAAAAAGATTCTCCAAAAAGTCGAAACTCTGATTAAAAATTATACTTCCTCCGATAAACGAGACCAAGAATGAGCGATCACTGCAAAAATCAAAAGAAACATTTAAATCTCAGCGATGAATTTATGGATCATGTATCCACAAATTTTACTGAAAATTCAGCGCATCAGATAAGTGTCTTCTTACGATTAATCACAAAATTTCATTCACAGTTCGCATTATGTCATGGAAACGCGCGAAGAATGATTTCAAAAAATGACTTACAGACGACCGGTGAATGGAAATTTAAGGAATGGTGCTTTTATCATCTTCCAGAATATTTCACACGCCCTCCCTCTCTGATGCATGAGTGGTTTATGCGTTTTTTAGATCATATGCGCACGGCACGGGGCACGAAACTAAATATCATAGGTCCCAGAGGCGGAGCGAAATCGACCATCGGAACGCTGGCATTTCCCTTACGTGAAGCACTGGAAGGACGTGAAAAATATATTTGGATCGTGTCTGACACGATTCCTCAGGCATGTTCGCATCTTGAAAATATATACCACGCGATCAGAGATAATTCCATGTTTATGTCAAAATATTCTTTCCTGTCAAAAGATATTCGCCGTGCGATAAAATATCGTACTGGAGTGCTCGAACTTCGGAATGGAGTACGCCTGGAAGCCTTCAGTATGGGTCAAAAAATTCGGGGAAGGCGGCACAGAGAGAATCGCCCCACGCTTATCATCTGTGATGATTTACAAAATGATTTTCACATGCGTTCCAAGTTACTTCGAAAAAATACTCGGGAATGGTTTTTTGGTTCTCTGATAAAAGCTGGTACGAAACAGACGAACATCATTAATCTGGCCACCGCGCTGCACCGTGATGCACTGGCCATGGAGCTGTGTAAAACTCCCGGATGGAAATCACGAATATTTCGCTCTATTCTCAATTACCCAGAAAATATGGAGCTCTGGCAGCAGTGGGAGAATATTTACGCTGACACGGAACTGACCGACAGTAAACTTCACGCGAAAAATTTTTACATAAAGCATAAATCAGAAATGGATCACGGAGCTCGTGTTCTCTGGCCAGAGGAAGAGGATCTGTATACATTAATGTGTCTGCGCGCTGAGGGAGGACATGTCGCTTTTAACCGTGAAAAACAGAATTCGCCGATAGATCCCGAACAGTGTGAATGGACAGAAGAATATTTTGAAGGTGAAAATTTTTGGTATGACAGTATTCCCCCAAAAGAAATTATCGCAAAAGTTATGGCGCTGGATCCCAGTAAAGGAAAGCACGCAAATCGGGGAGATTATTCAGCTTACGTTATGCTCAGCGTAAGTCGTCAGGGTGATTTTTACGTCGACGCAGCACTCATGCGCTGCTCGGCAGAACAGCTCGTCTCGGAAGGAGTCACATTATACCAGAGTTTTCACCCAGACGCTTTCGGAGTGGAGGGAAACCAGTTTCAAGAATTGTTAGCCGAAATGTTTTCGCGAGAATTTCGCCAGCGCGGAATGCTGTTTCCACAGCCGTGGTTAATCCATAATCACGTATCAAAAGAAGTTCGCATACGTCGTTTAGGTCAGTATCTGGCCTCTAAAAAAATTCATTTTCATGCTGGCTCACCTGGAGCAAAACTCGTCGTGGAACAGCTCCGACAATTTCCGATCGGAGATCATGATGACGGTGCAGATGCACTGGAAATGGCGATTCGTCTGCTTCATGAAAAACTCGGAATGGAACATTTTAATGACGGACTGGGAAATCGATTACACATATAAAAATATTAAATCACTAAAAATTATATATTTACTGGTACCTATAAATTTTACTCCATGAAGTTTACATCGGTGACAGTATAAATTTCCATTTCCACGACATTTTGTCACTAAAAATACCTGTTTTTTACCCCATGCAAGATAAATTTCCGATTCACCAGCATTTTTTACTTCACTAAAAATGCCTGCTTTAAGAACTGCACAGAACAGAAATTTAAAATGGAAACAAAATAATAACCAGCGAAATAATAAAATTTTAACAAAAACTGCCGTTTTTCATTCATTTTTACAGGAAATTTTAAACCATGAATATTAATCATTTAATAAAAGAAGCACAGGAAGCATATGAGTCCATGTATGATATTAATCCACGCGAATATCTTTTTGATGATGACGAGCACTGGGTCTCTCTCAGCCGCGGTTCCAGTGGGACTTATGAAGGAATTCATTCAGAAGAGGCTTTACAGGAGATACGAAATTCATGTCGGCAGCTGGCTCTGACGAACGAATTCGCCATAAACGGGCATGAAAATCGGATCAGCTTTATCGTCGGATCTGGTCACACGTATCGTGTGGAAGTTCGAGAAGGAGAAGAGCTTCAGAAATCCACTTTAATTAAAATGCAGAGGTGGCTCGACGATTTTATCTCCGAAAGCCGGTGGTGTGAACGTCAGCAGGAAATCGTCCGAAGGAAAGACCGTGACGGAGAGGTCTTTATCCGATTTTTCAGTAATGCGGACGGAGAAACCTTTTTACGATTTATTGAGCCAGATCAGATTCATGCGCCATCCTTCCTGATAAATCAGCAGGAATGTGATGAACACCTCTGTAACCGTTTCGGCATTCAGACAGACACTAAAGATGTCGAAAAAGTTCTGGGATACTGGGTGGACGACGAATTAATTCCCGCTGAATATATTCAGCACAGGAAAGCGAATGTGGATTTTAATGTCCGTCGTGGCCTTCCTCTTTTTTATCCCGTGCGAAAAAATTTATTTCGCGCAGAAAAATTATTACGAAACATGAGTATCGTGGCAGAAATTCAGTCGGCGATCGCCATTATCCGAAAGCACAGTAACGCCACCCGATCAGGAATCGAGAGTTACGTCGCGTCATCGGCGGATAAAACACAATTCACCCCAGGTGGTTCCCAGAATGCAAAATATTTCCGAAAATACTCACCCGGCACTATTCTTGATACGTCCTCTGGTGTGGATTACGAATTTCCAGCCGCCGCCGTGGATGCGTCACGTTATGTTACCATTCTCCAGGCAGAATTACGCGCGATCGCCAGCAGAATCGTCATGCCTGAGTTCATGCTCACCAGTGACGCAAGTAATGCCAATTACTCTTCGACGATGGTCGCAGAGGGGCCGGCGGTAAGAATGTTTGAACGTCTGCAGCATGAATTAATACGTGAAGACATCCTTCTAATGAAACAGGTAATGCAAAATGCGGTAAATGCTAATAAATTTTCACAAGATGAAATGGATCGGATTTATATCCGCGTTACTCCTCCGACACTCAGTGTAAGGGACCGTCTGCGAGAAACTCAGGCCGACAAAATTCTTGTCGAAATGGGGGCCATGTCCGTACAGACCATGGCACGGCGACACGGGATGGAACCATCATTTAAATAATTTGTCATCATCCCTCAGCACAAGATAAAGCAAAATTTTCAGTTATTTTATACCTGATATTTTATATACCTGATACACTATAAATTTTCGCTTTCACGGCATTTTCCCGATGCATGATAAAATTCCGCTGCCCGGGTATTTTCGCTTCACTAAAATGTCTGTATTCAGGGATGTGTAAAAGAGAAATTTAAAGAGAAAAAGAAAAAAATGTATTCTTCACTAAAGATCTCTGCATACAGATCCGCAGAAAACGGAAATTTAATGGGAAATCAGTATATACACGAAAGACCATAAATTTACACTTTTTGAATTTTACGAAACATGAAGTGCCGGTCCGGCAAAAATACTCTGACCTTCCATCCAATTTATGTTTTATACTCGATGTACTATAAATTTCCGCGCTCTCTGGATTTTTTGTTTCGGTAAAATGTCTGCTTAAAGACGCGAAGAAAACAGAAATTTAAAGGAGAACCAGAGTATATTTTTAGCGAAAGAAATGCCGACCTTCGTGCCGGCGAACAAAAATAAGCGGAAATTTATTCTGCATCAGGCATATTATATATACGCACAAAACCAGCATTTTTACTTTCACACTTATTTTAATGGCATTATAAAAGGAGATAAAAAATGAAAGAAACAGAACAGGTTCTCCATGAGTATGTACACTCACATGGTGTAACCATGCGTGTAAATCGTGAAGAAGGAATCATTCACGGCGTAAAAATTCTTGGTCTGGAATCACGTAATGGAAGAAATTACGCACCGGAAGCCCTGGATGAAGCAACTATTTTTTATGAGGGGGCGAAAGTAAATATTAATCATCCAAAAGGTGATCCCACTTCGCCAAGAGATTATCAGGACCGGCTGGGGAATATTCGAAATGTTATTTTTCAACAAAATGCGGGACTTTTTGCTGATCTGTATTTTAATCCACACCACTTTTTAGCAGAACAATTAATTTGGGATGCGGAACATTCCCCAAAAAATGTTGGGTTTTCTCATAATGTTCGTGCCATTACAGAACGCGTGGACGGGAAAGTTCAGGTAAAAAAAATCTTATGTGTAAATAGTGTGGATCTGGTCGCAGACCCTGCCACGACCACGGGACTTTTTGAATCATGGAATGCTCACCTGCGTCAGGATTCACTTCAAGAAGAGCTAAATTCCATAAAAACACAGCTGGAAGAAATGAAAGAACTTATCGATAAACTTCACCTTCGTGAGGATAACACGAAAAGCTTTCAGGCACCGACATCTCGCGAACAAAATATTAACATGACGCAAAACTTCACGACGAAAGATTTTGTGCGTTCCATCCTTCGTTAAGTTTTTGTCCTATAAAATATTTTACACCAGATACACTATAAATTTCCGCTTCTTCCGCATTTTTGCTTCACATGAAATGCCTTTTTAGAGCCGCAAAAAACGGAAATTTAAGTGAAAACGAGTAAAAACATAAAGACCATAAACTGGAAAGATCCTTTCATTTTCGTTTTTTGTTGTAACGAAAGTAGTTCTGGAATTTTGAGAATTTTAATACACGATACACGGTAAATCTCCGATTCCCGGTCATTTTTACTTCGGTAAAAATTCCTGCTTTCTCAGCTGCACTAAACAAAAATTTAAAGGAAAAGCAGTATAATTTCAGATCCATTTTACATTTTATTTTAACAGGAGAAAATTATGACTAATTACAATTTTCGTTGGCGCTGGGGAGAAACGAATCCTATTATCACGCCGGTAGACGCGTCGACTGTGATTCATCGTGGCGATCTGTTATGGTTTAACACTTCCAGTAAAAAAGCAGAGCCTGCCAGCACGTCAAGTTTTGGCGCTTCACTCAGTGCAGCACAAACCACTTTTACGCCAAATTTCTTAGGTATCGCGATGCAAGAAAGCCCTGCGGGAAACGATTCCCCGATTCGTGTCGCCACGACTGGCACGTTCCAGTTCAATAAAACTGGAGCGGAGGTTACTTTAGGATCTCTTGTCGGAGTGGATGATAACTCCGACGCTTCTGCGCTGGAAAATCAGACACTGGTTCCGGTAAGCAGTAAAACACAGGCGCTCGGCCGTGTTTCACACATTATGGATGTGGAACCAGGAACGGTATACGTGACCATTACTTCTTCCGTTATGTGCGGTGGATGTTAGCATATCTGGATTATTTTCCCGATTCATGCGGAGGATGATGGGTTTCCGAATTTATCTGCATCCTCATTTAAAACACGATCATAATGCCCTCAGTTTTGTGATTATGTTCGTGGTGAATTAATATTTCATTTTTTTGTGAAGCCTGAGTAATAAGATATTTCATGTAATTTTATCGGATTCTATTTTTAAAATTTCCGTTTTGTGCGGCTCATCTCCCCATAAAATTTTAGAGAAAAAATGCCGTGAACGCAGAAATTTGTAGTGTCTCGGATATAAATGCCTGAAACAAAATTTTATCGAATATCGGCCACAAAAAGTGAAAGGTTATCGTGTATCGAGTATCGCTCAAAAACAAAGTATAATTTATTTATACCCAAAACATTTTACAGTAAATTTTGAAAGGAAAAGGTTATGAAAACGATTTGTTACCGAGAATTAAAAAGACGTTTTGATTTAGATGGCCCCAAAAAAACCACAGAACATCTTGTGGAAGCATTACAAAATAAGGATTTATCACCCGAGGATTTTAGTTTTCGAGATCTGGCAGAGGCCACGATCTCTGACGGAAGAGAGTGGGTCAGAACTCTGGATCCCCGCGCCGGAGATTACCTGATGGAAGGAGAGGCAGTAGACACCACTTCCTTTCTGAATATTTCAGGACAAATTATCCTCTCAAAAATTCTCGAATCTTATCGGCACGAATCTTTCGTCACGTCAAAACTTGTGGATACCATTTCTTCAAGAATGGCCAAAGAACGAATCGCGGGAATCGGAAAAATAGAATCAAAATCCCTGGAAATTCATGAAGGCATGAAATATCCACATGCGGGTTTCGGAGAGGAATATGTCGACACACCAGAAACGACAAAACATGGTTTAATCGTTCCCGTTACTAGAGAAGCTATTTTTTATGATCAGACCGGCCTCATTTTGCGCCGAGCTTCAGAAGTAGGAGAAATACTAGGAATAGACCGCGAAAAACGCATTTTGAAGATGATCCTCGGAATCACAAACACCTATAACAGAAATGGCGTAAATTATGACACGTATTATAGTTCCACAGATGCTTCTGCTCCGTGGATTAATGAAATCAGTGGAAATTCTTTAGAAGACTGGACTAACGTGGACACGGCAGAGCAGCTTTTCACTAATATGCTGGACCCGAACACGCAAGAACCGATTCTGATGAAGTCTAACACTATTCTTGTCATGCCCGGAAAACGTTATTCCGCAGCACGGATCTTTAATAGTAGCGAAATTTCCTGGTCTTCTGCCAGTGGTCAAAGAATGACTTCCACGGTAAATCCACTTCAGGATTATAAAGTTCTTGACAGTGCATTCGCGTATCGGCTGCTTCTTGGTGAAAATATTAGTGCTGCAGACGCTAAAGAATACTGGTATATCGGCGATTTCAAAAAAGCATTCGCGTATATCGAAAATTGGCCAATTACCGTCACCCGATCTTCACGATTCAGTGAAGCTGATTTTTCACAGGATATTTTAATTCGATTTAAAGCCAGCGAAAGAGGAACTCCTGCGGTACTGGATCCACGCTGCGTCATATGTAATAAAGGTTAAATAACGTTCTTTCGGAAACAGTCTTTTGGTTCCATACGAAGACTGTTTCCCTTTTATGCCCGATGTACTATAAAATTCCGTTCCGCAGGCATTTTTGTTTCACTGAAAATGCTGGTTTTCAGATCCCTTCAAAACAGAAATTTTGACGAGAACCAGTATACCTTTCCTTTTTTGCTGCATGTCTTATAAATTTTCACTTCCACGGAGCTTCGCCTCCATGACAGCAGTAAATCGCGAGAAAAACGTTTATGTTTAGAACCACTTAAAAATTAATTTTAATGTGAAACCGGTACGACGAAATGAAATATCGGTAAAACAGAATGATATATCCGTTTTCATACCCGATGCACTATAAAATGCCGGTCAAAGTAAATCATATAACATCATGCAAAATACTGATTTTACCTTAAATTTTTACATCACCCGGACACGAAAGACGGTGCTTTTTCCAAAACCTGATGCTGGCCGTGAAGCAAAAATACTGATGGAATGAAATTTATAGCGTTTCAGATATATAAGTTTTAGAGAAACGAAAAATTTTAGCGTTTCGGGAAAAGAAACCTTTTTTTCTTTCTCATTTTTATCATTTACAGGAGAATTATATGACTCTTTCCATACCGCCTCAGGCAATTATATTAAAACATAACTTGGATCAGGACGCACACGAAAATCTGGAAAGGAAAACACAGTATGCTTCAGATTCCACTTCCAGTACGGTTACAGTCACACTTACAGATAACAGCATTCAGAATTATGAAACTGCTTTAGAATCCCTGACGATCAGTATCAGTGGAGATTTTAATTACGGCGGATTAAACTTTATTTCAGGAAATAATCCTACCGTTCTTTCCAGTCCAGATTCATGGATTTTTAATGGAGATGACTGTACGCCTGAGCGTATTTTTATTCCCACCGCGAATTCCTGTTACCGTCTGGCTGTGGAGAAAACTGGGCAGACTGTTTTTTGTGATGTCCAAAAATCTCATGTCACGTCCACTTATATCGCGTAAATGTGGAGCCAGATCACCTATTACTGATTCATATTAAATTTTACGTTTAGTGCTGCTCTGAGAATACGCATTTTTAGCGAAGTAAAATGTCGGAGAAGCAAAAATTTATTATGCGTCGGATATATGGTTCCATCTTAAATTTCCGTTTAGTGCGCCTCTGAAAATACGCATTTTTAGCGAAGTAAAAATGTCGGAGAAGCAGAAATTTATTATGCATCGGATATATAACGCGTCAGGCATCACTTAATTTCACTCATTTTTAGGAGAAGATTATATGCGTTACCAATTTATTAACGAACACAGTATTTCACAGATTCGGGTAATCGTCCATAATGGAATTCGAACGACGAATCCTTCGGATGAATTACTCGATTCACTCGGAATCGGATACCCATACTCTCCCAGTAACAGCCATGATTCCGAAAATAAACATGTCGAGAAGGATCATTCATATTCTCTTGTCGACGGAATTATTTATGACGTATGGACTTTAACACCCACGAATTAAAGGAGAAACGAATATGCCTCAAAAAAACACCACAACTTCCGTCACATTTTATGTTTACGATAATCTTAATGGAATTCCCGTACTTAATGAAAATCAAAACACACTAACTGTTTACATCAGTAAGGACGGAGGAAGTTTTTCTGTTCTTTCATCACCTGAAATAACGGAAATGGACACCACGAATCTTCCAGGGGTTTATCGTCTTTTACTGCCAGCTGCCCAGACGAATGCCAGTCATATTATTTTAAGATTTACTTCCACGACACAAAATGCCGTATCAGAACCATGTGAACTTTATTTAGAATCATACGTGGTGGCAAGTGATATTCCATCTGCACCAGAAATACCCACAGCTGCGGAAATTTCAGATGCCATTTTAACTAGAAATGTCTCAGAAGTCGAATCTCTCGCTCCCGTTCATTCTCTGTGCACCATTATTCTTGCGCATCTTGAAAGTAAAGTGGAAGGAGATTTCTGGAATATTCGCCGCAGTGATGGTGAGACACTTCACACTTCACTAAACGTTTTATCCTCCGAAAATGCAGATGCGATTATAGGAGTTCACTCATGAGCCAAAATAGTTTTTTTGATCTTTTTAGAAAAATTTTAGGCTGGTATTCTGGTACCAGACGGAGGCCGGCGGAAGGAAGTGGTATTTTTTTACCATTCATCGGAATGGTATACAGCGAAAGTGTTCGGGCCGGATTTATTTATCAGGGAAATATACTGCCTGAGGATGAGCACGAAATGAAGAAATAAAAAACATTTTTCCATCCGTTCTGTTTATACGATTTTACTTAAATTTTCGTTTTGTGCGGTTCTTAAGTAGGTATTTTTAATGAAAAAAAAATGGCGGGAAAGAGAACATATATAATACATCCAGTATAAAATAAAAAATTTAATGACTTATGAAAGGAAATTTAAAATGACACTTGCACGGGACATTTATGGAAATGTTTTCACGGGTGGGTGCGTAACCCTCATGGCGCGAGCAGTCAGTCATCAGGCAGAGGTACTGACGCCCTCTAACATTTCTTCTGTTAATTACAGTATTTATCTTTTAAGTAATGATGATCCACAAAAAATGGAGTCAGTCACAGGATATACGAACATTAGTCTTTCAGTAAATGATGTTTTATATTCCGAATTACAAAAAGATAAAAGATGGATAATTGATGAAACTGGATATAATTTTTGTCATACTTTAACGAATTCTCATGGCACTATTTTTACACTCACGAACCGTGATTATTTAGTGGTATATCGGTTTACCATGACAGATGACCCTCAGCATGAGAAAGAAATTATCTTAAGATTCCGAATTTTTGTAATTTAACATCAGTAATATTTTATCATATAACGAAAATGTAAAGGAAAATCTGTGTATACTTCACAGAAAATACTTCATTTAGAACCGCAAGAAACTTCAATTTATACTGGTTTTCCCTTAAATTTCAGTTTTATGCAGCTCTGAAAGCAGATATTTTTAGCGAAACAAAATGCCGGAGAAATGGAATTTATAGTACATCCGGTATAAAGTGAAATGAAATATTAAAAGAATATATTATTAATGAAAGGAGAAATAAATATGAATCAGGAAGATTTCACGCGTATAAAAAAAATTCGCGCACAGGCACTGGCGAATCTGGAGGACATCACCATCACGCCAAAACCTTCTTATTCCCTGGACGGTCAGTCGGTTTCGTGGGAAACGTATCTGAAACAGCTGAGAGAAACGGTTTCCTGGTGTGACTCTCAATTAATGGCCAGTAATAATTGTGAACTTCGCACTCATGCCAGGACATGATATATCCAGATACCCCTTAAATTTCCAGTTCTCTGGCATTTTTGCTTCTCTCACTGCCCCAGACTGTGGTGAAAATACCTGATGATGGCCACATAAAACTAAATTTTATTGTGCGTCTGGTTTAAGAAATATCTGATTTCAGAAGCATAAAAAATCGAAAATAAAACTAATTATTATATAATACCGTTACGAAACCAAGTATCTTTTTCACGTAAAATCTCCTGCTTCGTAAAATTTATCGTATGCAGAAAAATATGCTGGTTTTTCAATAAAACAGGAACAGAGTAATATGTGTGATTTTATACCGAGCAAAGATTTTTTAAAAATTATTGATTCACCACAAAATGTGCAGATGGTACGTGCCGGAAGCAGCGAGAATCTGTCTGTTACCGCCGCAGTACAGTCTGACATAAAAATTACCGCACCAGAAGACGCCGTTAAAACATTTCGCCGGGAGTCCATATGGACCCTGACTGACGAAATTTATGACGCCAGGGGAGAAAAGTGGATTCCGCTTCCGGGCGATAAAATTTTGGACACGTCGAAGAGTTCTTGGACGATTCTTGAGACTAAACACTTCCCGCTTACCGGGCGCTGGAAATGTAAAACGCTGGACGTTCGTCTGACATATGGACTGGACACCTGGCTTCATTTCTTTCGCGCTAAATGGAATTTAAATAACATGGGAGTGCCTGTTCCTGAATACGAACTAAAAATGACTGGAATTAACGCAAAAATTATTCCTCTGGAAACCTCTTCTAAGACTGGTTTTAACGAGTTACTTTATGAGATTTTTTTTGAAACTTTTATTGATCCCATGCAAAACGACTGTTTTCAGACGCCGGACAGTCGCCGATTTCTTGTCAAAGAATTTCACCCAAACATTTTAGAAGGAAATATTTCTCGGTGTGTCGTGGAAAAAATGAATCATCTGGAGGTAAAATGAATACAGAAGCTCTTTTTCGTTATTTATGGCAAAAAATTCCACAATTACAGAACACCATTCACGTTTCACAGATTTTTACAGGAATGGCTTCAAATAAAATCTGTCCTTACGCGATTATTCAAGATCTGAAAATCACGGCCGAAAATTATACGAATGGTGGAAATCTTTATAAATCCACAAAAATAAAAATTACCTTTTATGCTCATGACCGTCAAAAACTGGATGATTTAACACAGCAGCTAGAGACGTACCTGTTCCACCAGACTCATTTTACAAAAATAGAGAACCACGAATTATCCACGATTTTATATCCAAAATATTATGTTATTTCGTGCCTGAGGCATGACCAGTGGATCATGGAAACTCAGGTGATCTGCTGTATACATGCGTAAATCAGTAAAATTTTATGCACAACTACTTATATTTTAAAAATTATTTTATACCTTTTTCCATATAAATTTTACTTTCCAGATATTTTATGCCCCGAGGCACTATAAATTTCCACTTTTTCAGCATTTTATATCCGATGCATTATAAATTTCCGCTTCACCGACATTTTTGCTTCGCTGAAAATACCTGTTTAGGACCAGCAAAAAACGAAATTTGAGGTGAAACCGAGAATCACAAAAATACCTGTTTCTGTGATTCCATAAAACAAAATTTATATCAGATACACTATAAAATTCCGCTTCTCCGGCATTTTGCTTCGCTGAAAATGCCTCTGCTTCCAGAGCCGCATAAAACGGAAGTTTAATGAAGAATCAGAGTATTAAAACCAGGATGAAAATATTTTACAAAAAGGATTACATACATCATGACACTTACAAAAAAAATATTATTACAGGCAGAACTCGGATGGAGATTCGAGGAAAATAATGTTCATGGACAGCACACAGAACATACCCATTTAAAAAAACAGACTGATTTTTCATCAGTTTCTCTTTCAGCAGACGCCACGTGGTTACAGAAAAATATTTCTTTGCCCGCATATGGAACGCATCTTTATGATCTGGAATCTTTACCTCAAGAAATATTCCAAAATTATTTTTATCTTCGTTTCAGTTCCGTAAATACATTTTTTATTATTAACCATTCATCACAGAGTCCGTTACAGATCGGCGCAGCGTCTGAATCTACATGGAATGCTTTTTTAGGAGGAAATAATCAGACTCTTCAGATTCCGGCCAGTGGTTTTTTATGTATTTCTTCTGAAAGTTCCGCATGGAGTGTCACCGCCAGCGAGAACATTTTAAAAATTTATAATCCGTCAGAATATGATGCTTCCTATGATCTGGCATTTATTGGTAAAAAATACCAGGAACCAGGAAGTACCTCTTCACCATCTTCATCCGTGTCAGGCACTTCTTCCGGAGGAAATACTCCTTCTTCCTCTTCCCCGGTGGAAATTCCTTCCGGAGGAAGTGTTTAGACTTACTTCCAGAAATACCTCACATCATTTAACCGATGCACTATAAATTTCTGCTTCCATACCATTTTTCCTCAAGGAAAATGCCTGCTTTCAGGACCTCACAAAACGGAACTTTCATGGTGAGCCCGTATCATCCGAGAACGGATCATAAAATTCAAGAAAATCAGAAATTTAGAGTGTATCGGGAGCAAAACGCGAAAAAAGAAACGCACGGTATATCAGAACCATAAACCAGACACCAATTTTTCTCACGAACATATTTTTTCATAAGGAAACATATCATGGCCGACATAATCACTCCAGAACCATTAACCACCGTTCCATTTTATGAACTGGGTGGCTCTCCTTCTGAAATTTACACCTCCGAGGGATTTAAAGCTGTCCGAAAATTTCTTGTCGCCTGGGACGACAGAGACGCTTTCGCAAATGACGTGATGGGAAATGTGAAAGAATTCGATTATTCATACTCCACTTATTATCCCAAAAGACCTGACGCGCTTCCAGTAAAACTTACATTCTCACCAGTGGATGATATGGCCGTCAACAAAAAAGAAATCACTCAGATGCACACTTCCTTAAATTCATATTCCGGTTCTTGGGCTCTGGCGACCGTGGAATATGAAACACTCGGAACGCAGGATGTGGATTCTATTTCTATTTCTTCTGGAACCAGATTAACTTACCGACTCACCTACGAACCACAGGAAATACTTCTCCCCGTCTCTGGCTGGGTCTGGAATGAAAGCACAGAATCTCTCCCTGAAAATACCATCATAACGAAACGGGTTCCCCAGACACTTCATACTCTGGTATGGAGCATGGTCATCTCACCTCCCTGGAATACCATTCAAGAAACACAGGGAAAAATTAATTCTCAAAAATTTCTTGACTGTCCCACAGGAACCCTACTTTTTGAGGGTATAAGCGCGAATAAACTTTATCGTTCCACGCTGGAAGCCGGCGCGTCAAAATTTACATGGCAAATTACTTATACTTTCCGCCAGCAGTGCATTCATCACTCCGGAAATGTTTACGGATGGAATCATCTGTTTCGTGGAAACACTGGCACATGGTGCCCTCCAGTAAATAATTCCATTAAAATTTATGATGAAGCCGATTTTAGTCTACTATTTTTACCAGAATAAATGGATGGACCAATTATATATCTGATGCACTTTAAGATTTCGTTTCTCCGACATTTTTCTTCGCTGAAAATGCCTGCTTTCAGAGCCACATAACCCGAAAATTTAAAGTAAACCAGCATGATGCAGTTACCATATGAGAAGGAAACTCGTTTATGATAATTACTCAAGATATTTTTTCCATGTACTCACGTATCGTATGTATCACCTTATCCAAAAGACCAGAAAGATGGACGCATTTTTTGGATGGCCTGCCAGACTGTCTGAAAGGAAAAATCGAAAAGTACTCAGGAACTGATGGCACAAAATTCTCTTTACCTGCATGGTGGAAGGGGCATCACGGCAGTTATGGATGTTACTTGGCTCACCGGCGACTTTTAGAAGAATGTTTAAGTGCAGGTACCGAAAATCTCCTGGTCTTTCAGGATGATGCCGAATTTTGTGAAGATTTTTTAGCGAGAGCAGAAACCTTTCACGCACATCTTCCTCACGATGCAGAGTGGATTTTTTATGGTGGTCAGCATTTATATAAAGACAGGCATGCCCCTCAGCCGCTAAATGCTCATGTTTATATTCCTTATAATGTAAACCGTTTACACGCTTTCGCATTATTCGGACACAGAATCATGAAATTATTACACCGATATATGTCTGAGCCTAACTGGTCTGGATATTTTAACACGGATCACCGCTGGGGAGATCTCCAGATGGCACGCTGTGCGAAAATTTACTGCCCTGCCCGATGGATGGTTTACCAGAGGAAGGAATATTCGGATCTGGAACTCTGCATAAAAAATCATCCGTGCTGGACAGACGCCTGTGACATTTCATAATTTCCACGGTACACCCCTCCGCTTCCGCGGATCCGCCTCCATTTTCGTTTCGGACAGTCACAAAAAATAGTTTCGTCAGCATTTCTTGGAAAAAATATGGAGAGAGAGAAAGAGAGAAAATATACTCTGATTCCACTTTAAATTTCCGTTTTACGCAGTTTCGAAAACAGGCATTTTCAGTGAAGTTATACTGGTTCCACTTTAAATTTCAGTTTTTTGAGGCTCTGAAAGCAGGCATTTTCAGCGAAGCAAAATGCCAAGGAAATGGAATTTTATAGTGTATCGGGTATAAATGCCGAAGAACGGGAAATTCATGTGCATCGGGTATAAATAACACGTCATGAATATACCTGGCATCACCTTTCATTTATTTTTTGTGCCGCTCTGAATACCAGATATTTTCAGTTCATTCTGCTGCTGGCAGGAAAATAAAAATACAAAAGAAAGTGGTTTAAATTCTCCGTACACTATAAATGCCAGTTTCCCCAGCATTTTTCTTCGCTAAAAATGTCTGTTTCAGAGCCGCACAAAACGGAATTTAAAAGAGAATTCGTATAAACAAAAATATCCCACAGACTTCCGCCCGCGGGATATTTTAAAACCAACACACGATGAAAGTTTCACTTTCCAGACAATTTACTTCGCTAAAGATAACTGCCAAGAAACAAAAAATGAAAGTACCATCATACGTATTTTTTTACAGACTGTGTATAAATTTATAATTTCGCATCAGGATTCGAGAATTTTAATCCGGCGCCATCATGATAATTTGCATACTCAGTAATAATCGCGCCTTTATCACCACCTAAAAGGAAGTGCCAGGTTTCAGGAACTTCCAGATGACGAATATCCCCTGTTACAAGATATTCACACTGAGTGCAGATCGTTTTCCCACGCTGACTGGCTGGAATTTCTTTTGGTGTGGCGTTTTTCACTTCACCTTCCGAGAAATTATACGCAGAACCATAACGTACCTGCCAAGATTCCATTTTGCACGGGAACTCCGTCTTCACATGTTTATGCTCCGCGATCATCTGACCAGGAAGCAGATAAATCTCATGACCAAAATAACTGTACTTCTGGTTATTCATCCAGAAAATTCCACCCATTCCACAATTAGCGAAATCTCCCAAGCCAAAATCCACCACCCAAAAATCTGCAGTTTTCAGCTGTGGAACGATTTCATAACCATAAAAACGGAACATTTCATAAAACGCTTCTTTTGCGCGTTCTTCAATAAATTTTCCATCTTTATCATAAAAATACTCATTCGGATAACGCTTCATTACATTACTCTCCTGTACACTGGGTCTTACAAAACGACGCGTTTTAGCATTTACTTCCTCCATCCCCAGTGAGGCGGCACCCACCGCCAGCACAGAAGATGCAAGCATCGTTCGGCGATTAATACTTTTCATAACTTTCTCCTTACTCAAAAAAACACCCTGCGGTCACATATGCAAAAAACGATTCCCCTCTCATTCTCTGTCACTAAATTCCTGTAACATATAAATTACCACAAAAATAGTCGCCAAAAATAAAAGACGAAAAATCATTCATCATATGATAAACCGACACGGATACCAAAAAATCTTTTTATACTCATACTATTTTAGATTTCCGCTTTTAAAACCGTAGTCGGAGCTACGAACCACGGATCCCGTATTCTCGTGAAAACGGAAATTTAAACGAAAACCAGTATATCTGTAAAACACAGGAAATCCCGCTTTATAAAATTTTGTGTCACAGAAAATATTTAACTGTAATTTCCTAAAAGTAAAAAAGATTTCACTCCCAGATGAAATGCTTCCTTCCACACTTATGACTAAAATATAAATATGGAATAATATTACGCATAACAGAAATTCTCTTCCGATATACTATAAAAATTCGTTTTTTGACATTTCACAGTGCATGAAAAGCCTCACTGGCAAAACTACATAAAAGTAAATTTAATGGAAAGCCAGTACAAAAAAACGGAGAAGGAAAGAAGTCATCTCTAGAAAAAACGATTTCACATGAAAATATAATTCCTAGAAAAATCTCTTTTACATATCATTTTTATTATGGACAATTTACCTGAGAAAATCAAGAGGACTCAGGCTCTTTCCCTAAAAATTTTTCAGAAAAAAGTTTTTTTCTTCTTTTTTATTCTTTTTCATACCCGATATACTATAAATTTTCACTTCCCATGTCCGCCGACAGACAGACCCTGCATTCAGCTTCTCTGAAAATACCTGCTTTCAGAACCGCACAAAATGGAAACAGTATATACTTAAATCGCGATAAATTTTCAATTATCGGTATTTCACGATACTTGAAATCTCTACTTTTGTATCCACACAACAAAAAAATTAAGTGGAACTGGGTATATCCCACAAAAATCCCACCGTCCAGCATTCTTTGGCACATAAAAAATAGAACAAAAAAAGACCTCCACGATGATTTTCCTGGAGGCCTTATCCTCATAACCCATTACAAAATACGGTGTAATTATATCCGATGCACGATAAAATTCCGCTTCACCGGCATTTTTGCTTCGCCGAAAATGACTGCTTTCAGAGCCACACAAAACGGAAATTTAAGCGAGAACCAGTTATACTTATAACTGTTTCAGCAGGGCTTCCGCATCCGAACGCTTATAAAACGGCTGTTTTGTTTCTAAAACTTTCGTAAGAATTTCTTTTGCCTGTTTTTTCATATCAGGATTATTTAATTCTGCGTAAGTCGCCGCTAAATAATAGCCCATATCCGGACTCAGCTGACCATTCGTCAGGCGAATCGCGTTCTGTAAAAATTGAAGTGCCTGATTATACTCACCTTTTTTATAAAGAACCCAAGCTGCGGTGGAAAACGCTTCCGCGGGCGGATTATTCATACGAACATTTACCAAAGCATATTCTTCTGCTTTCTTGAGTTTTGCAGGGTCAGCTGACTGTTCACACAGTGCCAGTGCGAGATTATTTGTTGCCGGGAAACTGCTGGGAGAAGTGGCTAAAACTTTCTGGAAATTACGCTCCGCCGTAACAAAATCCTTCTGATGCAGCGCAATAATTCCTCGCACGAGCTGAGCTTCCGTGGAATTCTCATCTATTTTTAATGCAGAGTCCGCCTGTTTAGCAGCAGCTTCTGTACTGTTTAACTGAAGTGCCCACTGTGCCGCAACTAAACGCACATCCACGTCATTCGGTGCTTTATTAAGCGCAGCAGTCATATACTCCTGCGATTCTTTACGGGCATTTTTATTATGATAGAGCATCGCGACTCTTGCCTCTGGAACAAGAGATTTCGGTTCCAGTTCTTTGGCCTTTTCAAAAGCTTTCAGTGTTTCAGGAATATTTTCACTCTGAAACTGAATCATTCCCAGTAAATTCCAGGCACCCACATTTTTAGAATCATTATTCAAAAGTGTCGTTAAATTCTTTATCGCTTCAGGATTTTTACCCCGCGCTGCGCACACCTGCGCCATTCCCAGTAAATAACGACGTATAATATTCGCTTTTCGTTTATTACTAGAATTAAATTTCTGTACCACCTCACGTGTTTTTCCATAAAGCAGTTCTGCTTCTGTGATTCCACCATTCTGAAGATTTAACTCTGCCAAAACGACATATGCTTCCGGATCATCCGGGTACTTCGTGACCGTCTGCTCGATCGCCTGACGCACGGCACGTGGCTGATTCGCCAGACTTAACCACTGTGCCATAATCAGCTGAGACGGAGCCATATCCATATTACGCGATCGGGCATCATCTAATTTTTTAATCGCTTCCTCGAATTTCATCTCACGGAATAACGCCAGTGCTTCCTGCACTTCAGGAGCGGCTTCCTCAGTTTCCGCCGTTTCCAGAGCGCCCACCCCCAGAGAATCAGCAAAAACATTCGGAGTAATCCCGAAAAATGCCACGAAAAGAATCAAAACAGAAAAAAACACACAACTGTAGGAATGGTTTTTCATCGAAACCTCACTTTTCTAAAATTTTACATAATCTTATTTTGGAAATATCCACATTTAACGGAAACCTTTTTGCCCCAAAATATACACCAAAGCTCATTCGTACATTTTTCAGTATAAAATACTCACTTTATGGCGCGCAAGCAAAAATTCTGAAATAAAATCAGAATCGAAACATTTATTCGGACGCATTTACACTAAAAACATTCTTTCGAAAATCTGTAATTCATCTTCGAAATATAAAAATTCAAAATTTCCGCTAATCTTTTCCTCAAAACTACAAATTTATCATTACGTACATCGCTGACATACCTATTATAATTATACACCAATTATAATTATATACCAGACTTTTCATTTTATTTTTATTTTAGTTTATATATCATATTTAGTTACGATAAAACAAAAAATCCGCCACAAACAAAAATATCTGCTCTAAATTTATACTGGTTCTCCTTTAAATTTCCGTCTTGTGCGGTTCTGAAAGCATGTATATTTTTAACGAAACAAAAATGCCGGGGAAACGAAAATTTAAAGTATAACATGTACAAATTTCCGTTTTGTAGGGGTTCTGAAAATAGGCTTTTTAGCGCAACAAAAATACCAGCCTGCTTTTCCGCGGCAGAAAAAGTAAAATTTATCGGTACAGCGGATAAAAAGGGCTATTTTTGACCCAGCCACTCTTCTTAAAATTTAATTTGTACAGATTTAAAACAGTACTTTACCTTACAAAATACCAGAAAAATAAAATCCATGAGATATTAAGTATAACTTACTACCTATTATAAATTACTTCATTTTTCATTTTTTTGCAAGAGTGTTTTTTGACATGAGCCAAATAATTATCATTTTTTTCTGGATTTTACACTCTTTTAGACATTTTTTTGCAAAATTTTGGAAAATATATTAAATTCCATTTAATTTTTTTATCATTTATAGTTTTCTCCGCCATATGCTTCACGTTTCAAAAAATGAATGATACACTTTTTGCCGCCCGCTGGGAAACTGTTAAATTTTCACTTCCCTGACATTTTGCTTCGCTATATACCAGACTTACTGAACCTCTCAAAACAAAAATATAAAAATTATACAGAATACATATACAAAAAATTTCATCTCCGTTCAAAATTTCACTAAACATGACCATAAATGCACATATTCCAAAAATTCATGAAATCCCTGAAAGTAAAAATGCATCACGTATCAGGTAACCTAAAAATCACAGCACCTTAAAACGCCTAATCATCCGAACAGTGATTCAAATTTTCCACCCAGCACTCGGTTATCTGTGAAAACATGTCTGTAAGATGTTCTTCCACCGTATCACTTCTTTGGGTAAATAATAAATAGGTATACTGTCCATGCTGAATCGTGCGAATCGTAACACAGCAGGGAAAATCCACATAAAAAAATTCCACATCATACCCTTTAAGAGCATACATTCCATACGCATCCTGTGCAGGAGACACTTCACTTCCCACGTATTCTGCCGTAATCGTTTCCAGTACTGCTTTCGAAAGTTCTGATTCCGTAACCGTGGCCGGGTACCGGGAAAGAGACCAGAAACCACAGCCTCCCGGCGGATAAAGATTTATTGTTTCTCCATTTCTGTCCGCATCTTCTTCCAGTTTCCAGTCTGAAGGGTACTGAAGGAAAAAATCGTTTTCGCTGAATATTTTATCCATTTAACGTCCTAAAATCTCTCTTTTAAAGATTTTTCACCACAAAAAATTCTTCATGGCACACAATCATTCTGTACTACATTCTTTTTGTAAAACTTTTCACTCTCGGACACGGCTTCCGTTCACAGAAACACCGAATATACTGGTTCTTCTGTAAATTTCCGTTTTGTGCTGCTCTGAAAGCAGGCATTTTCCGCGAAACAAAAATGCCGAGGAAGCGGAAATTCATCGTGCATCAGATGTAAAATCCTTAAAACGCTTACATTTTCCATCTTTTCTTCCCACAAATTTTAGAAATATACCCAAATAATTTTACTTTAAGTTTCATTTTGAGCGGGACACAGGAGACATACATATTCTGTAAAAAACTGTTCCACCTTAAATTTCCGTCTCGGGCGGCCCAAAAACAGTTATTCTTCAGTAAAGCAAAAAATGCAGAAAAAACGGCGGAATTTCATAACACGTTTCGAGTAATATATTCACAGGTTATTTTCTCTTATTATATTCCCCTATTTTATGTTTTCAAGAGGAAAAATCGTAAAAATTCAAAAAACCCAGGAAAATGCTCTGGAAATAAAAAAAAATTTTTGCTAGAATCCCGTGTGTATTTTTTTCGACAAAACCTGAAAATTTCTCTCTTAAACCCAATTCGTGAAAAAAAATTCTCCGACATGCATTCAGTATGCGATTTTGGCGACAATAATTGTCCCTATCATTTTTTTAACCGGCTGTCAGATATGGCGGCACGTCGGAGTTTCTTCTGCCACCACACTGGCCAGCCGTCAGTATATGCAGCAGGCGGTGGAGTCTCTGCAGCTAAATGAAGAAAACACGGCGCGTCAAAAACTGGAGCTGGCACTAAAAACGAATCCTGAAAACATGGAAGCACGGGCCATGTATGCAGATGTTTTATGGGACATCGGGGAGCAGGAAAAAGCCATTTCCGAATTAAAGCAGGTCGTGGATTCTCCGGAGGTCAGCCCGGCAACATACGTAAAACTGGCGCGCATGTATTATGACACCCTGCAGTGGGAAATTTCTCAGAAATATCTTTCGGAAGCACTCCGCCGAGATTCTTCCCGGTCTGATGCATGGACTCTTCAGGGACGCCTTTATCTGACCAGTTTTCATACCGAAAAAGCGGCATCCGCTTTTCATCAGGCCATTTTTTATAATCCCGAAAATTGGGAAGCCTTTCTCCTGCTGTCTGATCTGTACCTCACCGACCAAAAACCCCAGCGCGCTCTGGAAACCGTTCAGTATGTTCGACACAAATTTCCTCCAGACCAAGAACCACCAGAAGTCTTGTACCGGGAAGGTCTGGCCATGTGTGCTCTGGGACGTTTTTCAGAAGCGGTGGAAACCCTGACTCTGGCTGATTCCAGGATGCCTCAAGAAATTAATATTCTCTCCGCTTTAGCTCATGCTCAATATAATGCAGGAAAAACTGCAGACGCTCTGCACACCGCTGAACTGGCCATAAATATCATGCCGGAAAATGAGATGTGCCTCAATTTATTACGACACATTCATCGAGAAGGTATTTCCGTGGATATTCATCCTCAGATCGGAAATCAGCCTTTACTAAAATCTCCATAATAATCGCTGCCAACACAAAATTTTCCCGAAATCTTTAGAAATTTGTACCGTGACTACTTTATATCCGATACACTATAAATTTTCGCTTCTCCGGCTTTTTTGCTTCGCTGAAAAAGCCTGCTTTCAGAGCCGCACAAAACGGAAATTTAAAGTGGAACCAGTATAATACAAAAAAACAGACCGCCGAAGAATCCTGCAGGTCTGTTTATTTTTCATTCTTTCAGGCTAAACATTTATTTTAGCGCGAAAACAGCGTTTTCGGAAACCTTTTTTGAAAATCATCTCGCATATTATTTTCAGAAACCACATCCACTTCTTCCCAGCACCCATGATTTCCGATATGATCCCAAAGATGATGAATTTCTTCATGTTTCAGACAGCACAGCACCAGACTGGCCGTGGGTTCTCCCACCACTAAACCCACGGTGCCGCCACGGTGACGGCGAGTAATCGACGAAATGGCATCTCTGACTCGCTGCGTCACATAAAAAAGAGATTCACCTTCCGGTGGACACACAGATAATGGAGACTCCGCCCACTGTCTGTATATCCGTGGCTGCAGACGGCGTAAATCATCCACGCGCATCCCCTGCCATAATCCCTGATTCTGATTTCTTAATCCTTCTAAACGTTTTCGAGGAACATTTAATGTCCTGGAAATTATCTCCGCCGTCTCTAAAGCAGGTTCATTCGGTGACGAATAAATATAACGAATATCCTCCGTTTTTAATTCCTCCGCCAGCAGACGAACTTCACCCCGCCCCGCTTCTGTAAGGCGGACACTTAAATCTCCCTGAATACATCTTTCATAATCATAACTTGTCGCACCAGGCCGAATGACAATTATTTTTAAATCTTCATCCTCATGATCACTCGAATTACGAAACGAAAACATCCACGACTGTCTCATAAACTCTTTCTTTAATAATTATAACACACTACTGTCATTTCCCCAAAAATGAACCCATCCGATCTGTTTTTTCTATTTTACTGTCATATCACACGACAAAATACTGTCCTTAATGCTTACCTTCAAAAAATTTAAAGCATACTGGCCTCACCATAAATCTCTCTTTTATGAAAATTTTACAGCATTTTTTGCAAAACAAGAATCCCGTAACAGAAACTTATGCTGATTCTAATTTTATACTGGTTCCACTTAAAATTTCCGTTTTGTGCGGCTCTTAAAGCAGACATTTTTCAGCAAAAAAATGCCTGAGAAGAGGAAATTTATAGTGTATCGGGCATATAAAACGTCTCGGCAACAAAATTATAAAACATCAGACGCAGAACATGATTCGCGGATCTGCTTCTGGAATATTTCCATCTGCTGCTTCCTATCTGGATTCTTAAAAATCGCGGTACCCATCACTAAACCTGTCGCGCCAGCATTCACACAAGCATCCAGAGTGTTTTCATTCACACCACCATCCACACTTCTGCGTACCTTCTCCGGCATATTTTGAGTTAACCACTGAAGTTTTGACAGAGCCGATTTATGAAACGACTGACCACCAAAACCCGGCATCACACTCATAATCAAAATATTATCGCATAATTCTGTCCAGTGCGCAAGTACCTCCACCTCTGTCGGAGGAATGATCGCCAGACCTGATGCCGCTCCCAGTTCACGAATTTTTTCTAGAAGACCTGACGTTTTTTCGATAATCGCACATGTTTCGTCACAAATATCCTCATTTTTACATCCGTTTCGTGAAAAATTCTTCCCAGAAATTTCCTGATCGGCCACGGCTTCCACATGAAACGTCAAAACATCTGCGCCTGCTTTTCGAAATGACTGAATGTATTTTTCAGGCTCTGAAAGCATCAGATGCACATCTAAAACCAGATCCGTAATCTTTCGTACACTTTCTACGATCGGAATTCCCATGCTTAAATTCGGCACAAAATGACCATCCATAATGTCTAAATGCAGAACTTCCGCTCCTGCGTCCTCAACACTTCGAATATCGCGCAATAAATTCGCAAAATCACATGCTAATAAAGAAGGAAATATCACAGCAGAAGAAGCTGGTAAATTCATAAACTTTTCACGCGATAACATATTTTTCCGGGAATAAAAAGGCGGCCGACCAGCCGGCAGACAGGAAATATGAAAATTTATAGTAAATCAGATGCAAAATTATATGTAAATATATTAATGACAGACCTTCCAACAAAATAAATTATCTGTTTTTACAAAACTATTTATTTTTATTATACACTACATTTCTACTATTTTCTCCACTATTTCCGTTTATCGCCTTTTCTTAAAGTAAAATTCACAAAAAATTAGTTTAAAATAGCAAAAATGGGAATTTTGCATGTTTTTTATCAGCAAAAAAGTTCTGCTCGATACAAAACTAT
The DNA here is from genome assembly GCA_030527015.1 of Planctomycetia bacterium. GTDB lineage: Bacteria > Planctomycetota > Planctomycetia > Pirellulales > Thermoguttaceae > RGIG3701. Next base: position 42,999 of record JAUNBR010000001.1, on the reverse strand, counting down.
TAACAATTTTTCCAGTCAAAAAAGAAATAACAACTATTTTCTTTACGACAGTATCTGCCGACAAAATTTTCTTTTTTCCAAATTTTGTTCTGAACAAAACTTACACAAAAATCATGTAAATAAGGGAATTTCCAAAATACCTTCCAGAAATTCCCTTCAAAAAACAAAATATTTTTTATATTCTTTAGTTCCTCTCACATAATTTCTGTATTTTATGACCACAAAAGAAACTTTTTGTCCATACAAAATATAAAAATCATATATTTTAATGATAAAAATTCTTTTTATGCTTCACTCTATAAAACTTTACTTTCTCTACATTTTAAATTACAGAAAAATCGGTCTGCGAAACATAAAAATTCGAACTAAAATCAGTACATTAAATTCAATTTATTCCTCTTCTTCCAATTCTTTTTTACTGAAAAATTGTGCCAAATCATCAAAAGATCTTAACGGCACTTTTCCTTTCTTCATATCTTCCGTAATCGGAGTTACCATTTTAGGCGACTCTTTTTTGTACTGATATTTTTTCATATCTTTCCGTGCTTCTGTAACACGCTCACGTTTTGGACGCACCCCACTCGCGAAGGAATCTGACACCACTTCTGCATCATTTTTAGGAGCACTTTCTTTTCGGACGCGCCCTGAATTTTCAGCATCTCTTTCTGGTTTTCCACGCGGCGCCTTCCTTTCCTTCTTACTCTGCGGAACAAAATCTGGTGGTGCCTCACTGACCAGACGAAGTCCCACAGGAAGAGGAGGAATCGGAGAAGTAATATCTCCACCTGCCACCGGTTTTCCTTCCCTCTCCTTTTCGGCCCCTGTTCCACTCTGTTTTCCATGACTTCTTCTGCGCCGAGAACGTTTTTTCTTTCCTTCCTCTTCAGAATCTCCCTCTGCTTTCTCTTCCGCCACCGGAGCACTGGGATCTATCATCGTCAGGGAAACTCGATGACGCGTCTTATCGACTGTCACCACCCACACTTTCACGATATCCCCCACCGCCACGACTTCATGAGGTTCTCGGATAAATCGATCTGCCAGCTGGCTAACATGCACCAGACCACTTTCATGCAGACCGATATCCACGAACGCTCCAAAATCCACCACATTCAGGACCGTCCCCGTTAATTCCATTCCCGCTTCCAGGTCTTCCAGCTTCAAAACACCCTTCTTAAAAACAGGAGCAGGAAGCTCTTCGCGCGGATCTCGCCCAGGACGAACTAACTGTACTAAAATATCCTTCAGTCCTAATTCTCCCGTTTCTAATTCTTTCGCCAGTGCAGAAACATCCAGCTCAGATATTTTCGCGCAAAATTCCGGAGACGCATTTCTCACCTCATGCGGCTCCAGTCCCAATTTCTCTAAAATTTTCGTCGCTATTTCATAACTTTCCGGATGAATCCACGTGGAATCCAGAGGATTATCTCCCCGGGCAATTTTCAAAAATCCCGCGGCCTGCACAAAAGTCGATTCTCCGATTCCCGGCACCTCTTTTAACTGCAGCCGATTTCGAAATGGCCCGTTCTGGCGACGATATTCATATATCTTTCTTGCATGAAGCTGGTTTAGTCCCGAAACAAAACGTAAAAGTGCAGGACTAGCCATATTCACATCCACTCCCACAAAATTCACACAAGACTCCACCACACACTCCAGCGACTGACGTAAATGTTTCGCCTTCACATCATGCTGATAAAGCCCCACGCCAATATTCGCCGGATCTATTTTCACCAGTTCACTCAGCGGATCCTGAAGCCGACGTCCGATGGAAATCGCACCCCGAAGAACCGCATCATAATCCGGAAACTCTTCCCGGCCCAGTACACTGGTGGAATAAACGCTGGCTCCCGCCTCATTCACTATCACATATTCCACGTTCTCTGACGACAACTCTTGTGAAATAAGTTGTGCAAAAAAATCTTCTGCCGCACGGCACGCCGTTCCATTTCCGATCGCAATTACCGACAGATGGAATTTTTGAATTAAATCCAGTACCGTTTTCTTCGCATCTTCCAGACGTTCTGATTTTCCTATCAAATATATTACTTCATGCGCCAGCACATTTCCAAACTGATCCAGAGCCACTAATTTACATCCATTTTTATACCCCGGATCCACCGCCAGGACTTTCCTTCCATGAACGGGTGACTGCAGCAGCAGATTCCGCAAATTTTTCGCAAAAACTTCCACCGCATGATTTTCCGCATGTTCTGTCAATTCACGCCGTATTTCACGCTCCAGCGCAGGAACCATTAATCGGCTTAATGCATCTTTCACGCAATTTTTCAAATATTCTGCATGAGCATGTTCTTCCAGCGACAAAAATTTCTCTGCCATATCCTGCATCACAGCAAAATCCGACTCGATCTTCACTCGCAGAATCTTTCCCTGTTCACCACGATTAATCGCTAAAACTCGGTGCGGCGGAATCTTTCTTATCGCCTCCGAATAATCAAAATAATCCTGAAACGCCTTCTGCTTTCGCTCTAATTCCTTCTGCCTTTTTGACGCTTTCAGGGCTTTCGCCTTTTCCCTCAATAATTTCTTCTGTTCTTCCGAAGGTATTTCCGTCCCTTTTTCTTCTTTCTCTTCAGAACTTTCGGATTCTCCAGAAAGCTCAGATTCCGGCACATTCTCCGTATCATTACCATCCGAATCTGCCTCTGCCGTCACTCCCTCTGAAATTTCCACCTCCGCCGGCATTTCTGAATTTTCACCTTCTGCAGGTTCCGATTCTTCCGTGTCTTTTTCCTCTGAATCTGCTTCCGCATGCAGAGAAACTTCCACCTCCGAATCTGTCTGCGTCTGCAGAGAAACTTCCACCTCCGCCGACTCAGCCTCCTCCTTCACCTCCACACTTTCAGACATTTTTTCCGCATTTTCCACTTCTGAAACCAGAGATTCACTCACAGAATCCGAAATTTCATTTTCTTCATCTGCCGCATTTTCCGAAACCACATCCCCCGTCTGAGAAACAGTTTTTACCTCTGTCTCAATTTTTAATGTTACAATTTTTGCATTTCGCTGCAAAATTTCTCTCAGTCTCTGACGTAATTCTGCATTTTCACTAAACTTTTCTGCCAAAATATGCCCCGCGCCTGCCAAAACATCTTCCACAGACGATAACCCTTTTTCCGGATTTATCCATTCCGCAGCACGTGCTTCCAAATTCTGACAAGTTTCCGCCTGAGAAAAAATTTCCGACGCAAAAGGTTCCAGTCCACGCTGACGCGCAGCCGTGGCCAGCGTCTGTTTTTTAGGTTTATACGGCAAATATAAATCCTCCAGACGTTTCATCGTACTGGCCTGACGAACCTTTTCCTCCAGTTCTGGAGTAAGTGATCCCTGACTTTCTATCGAACGTAAAATGGACTGCTTCCGCTCCGCCAGCTGCGTCAGTTTCGCCAGTTTTGACTGAATCTGGCGTATCTGCACTTCATCCAGACCTCCAGTTTCATCTTTCCGATAACGGGTAATAAATGGAACCGTGTTACCTTCTTCCAGTAACTGAACCACTGCCTGGATCTGACGTAACGGAATCGACATTCCACGCGCCACATGACGTAAATTAATCATATTAGGATCTGTCATAATAATTTAACAGGCGCCAATTTTTGCATGGCGCGATTTCAAGGGTTAAAATTTACACATTCCCGATTCAGCTCGAATTTTCATCTGAACCGGACTATTTCACACAAAATTCTTTATATGCAAAACAAACTTTTTTTGTACACCGTACGCTCGTCTTCACAGCTCAAAAATCACACTTCCTCAGCATTTATCTTTTAAAAAATACCTGACGGACAGCATAAAACGAAAAAATAAAACCAGCGTATCATCAAAATATGCCTATTTTCTTATACCAGTTCTCGTTTAAATTTCCGTTTTCACGAAAACACGGGAACCGTGGTGCGTAACTCCGAACGGCGGTTTTAAAAGCGGAAATCTAAATAGTATGAATATATACTGATTCCACTTTAAATTTTCGTTTTTTGTAACTCTGAAAGCAGGATTTTCCGCGAAGCAAAAAGCCGGCCAGCCTGTCAGCAGACAGAGGAAGCGGAAATTTATAGTGTATCGGATATAATATCCACATATCCACTTCTAATATTTCGTTTTACGCAGCCATAAACTCCAGCATCTTCAGCATAAGAAAAATACTGAAAAAATGAAAATCTAAAAGTCAGTCGAGTATAAAACAAAATAATTTTACAGTTTTTTACGGACTTTTCAAGGTGCCCCTTCTGTATTTCTGAAGAGGAGTACAAGAAAAAAAATAACCTCAGAAAACAAAAAACTTCTGGTGAAAGAGGATACGAAAGAATCATTTACAAAATTCTTCTCTAGTAAATCACCAGAAGACGCGATAAATGCTGCCCCTACTTTTTCAGAAATACGCCCAAAAAACGGCCCAAAGAAACGGAAGGCGGTAAGCACACCGAAACACATTCCTTCACCTGTGTTTTTTGAACATTTCCATATCCGATTCACTATCATTTTCCACTTCCTCTGTCTGCTGACAGGCTGGCCGGCTTTTTGCTTCGCGGAAAATACCTGCTTTCAGAACCGCAAAAAATGGAAATTAAAGTGGCGCCAGTATATACACCTCTGTAAAACAGTTATACGCCTCTGTAAAAGCCAGAAAACACGTCCGAAAGGCGCGGTGACAAAAGAGAAATCCGAATCACAGGCATTTTCAGCGAAAAAAATACCGGCCCGCCTGTCAGCAGACAGAGGATGCGGAAATTTAGAGCACTTCGCGTATAAAAATAGACCCCAGAAGAAACTTTTTCCTCACTCACACTTCCTGTTTATGGCTGAAGTCCCTGTATTTTGTATGTTTTCCCAAAATTCTGTATGAATTCCTCCGGCGTCCAGTCATATACCTCTTTTAAGGCTTCCGGCCACTCTTTTCCGTCCTTTATTAAATCCACGATTTTTCCGACTCCCCCAGATTTTACACGCAATAAATAGGTAACCATCCCGCTGGCGACTCCATACTGCCACACTTCTAAATTCCTCTGCGCCGACATTATCCCCCCTAAAGAACGCGTCTTTTTCATGACGTCTAAAGCACTTTTCTGTTTTAAAGATACCTGCTTATCTTTAACGACGATCGTTCCAGCCATATAATCCGCGATTCCTTCTTCCAGCCAAAGAGGAAGTTTCTCCGAAGATTTATATCGGTGCATGAATCCATGAGTCGTTTCATGTACTAAAACACCTATAAACGCCCAGCGATTCTCGACCGTAGTAATATCTCTAAAATAGAGGCTTATCACGACATCACCGCTCCTGCCAGTATGCGCCAGCCCGGCAGTCGAACCACGGACAGTATGATCAAAAAAACGCTTCTCAAATTCTAAAAAATCATTCCTCTCATTAAATGCAATCACCGTGCATTTACCGCGCCAAAACTGTGCATCCGCAGGAATACCAAAAATATCACCTAATTTCGCATACATCGCTTCCAGATATAAGCAGCAGTCGCGGGCGATTCCCTCCGTGGCATCCGTCACAAAATAAAAATGATCGGTCTCATAATACCGTAAAGAATCTCCTAATTTCTTGAATGATGCTCGGATTTTTTCCAAATAATCCATCTGCTGCGCCTGAATAATATTTAATTCACGTTCAGAATACTCCGGCCAAAGTAAAATCCCAGTTTTTCTTAAATGCGCCATTCGTTCCAGATTCCGCTCTTTCACTGTACTGGAAGTTTTTTCTTCCTTTTTTGAAGACTTTTTCGTCTTTCGGGAAGAAGAACGCTTAAATGAGGGCGTCTGAACATACGTCCCCCACGAAAGTTTCGCTTCCGGTTTTGGCTCAGATTTCGAGGACGTCTTTTTCGGTTTTTTGTTTCCCGACTTTTGTGAAGAAGACGTTTCCTTTTTCCGTGGCTCCGAAATATCATCCTTCAGCACGACACGCTGTGCCTGTACAGGAACTGGCAGAAACGTCATACCTAAAAAAAGATTTCCTGTAATCAAAAAAAATACAATTAAGATACGATTAAACATCCTGAAAGGACAAAAAAACGAAAAAATCATCAAAATATCCTCATATACTGGTTCCACTTTAAATTTCAGTTTTTGCGGCTCTGAAAGCAGGCATTTTCAGCGAACAAAATGCCGGGAAAGCGGAATTTTATAGTGTATCGGGTATAAAACAAAAATTGAAAGTAAAATCAGAGTTATTTTGGAGAAACATATGCAAAAAATAAAAATGAAAAATTACGCTTCATCACGTTCGTGAAAACGTTTAATATAATCCCATGCCTGCTGGGGAGTTTCGGCTGGGAAAAATAAATCCAGATCAGAAACATCAATTACCCCACAGTCCACAAGAAACTGAAAGTCTATTACTTTATCCCAAAAGTTTTTTTTGCCAAAAAGGACGATCGGAATTCTCTGCATACGCCCCGTCTGACGCAGCGTGAGGGTCTCAAATAATTCATCAAAAGTCCCAAAACCTCCCGGGAAAACCACCAGTGCTTTCGCCAGAAGAAGAAAATGCATTTTACGAATGGCGAAATAATGAAACTGAAAGCAGAGATCCGGTGAAATGTAACGATTCGGCTGCTGTTCACGAGGTAATTTAATATTCAGACCGACAGACGGCATCTCAGCATCCCATGCACCACGATTCGCGGCCTCCATAATGCCGGGGCCCCCACCGGTGACGATTACATAATTTTTCCGCTCATCTTGTTTACACTCTTCCGAAACCAGACGCGAAAATTCCTGCGCCATCTGATAATAAGCACTTAATTCCAATAAATGCTTCGCCTGACGCACCTTCATCTGAAGACGCCGGTCACTCGGTCTCTCGGCCAATAACATTTCCGCCACCTGCACATTATGGCGAGCTTCGGACGGATCATGAATCCTGGCACTTCCAAAAACCACAATCGTCGAATCAATTTTCGCTTTCCACATGGCCAGCTGCGGCTTCATGGCCTCCAGCTGCAGACGTACCGAACGCATTTCCGGCTGCTCCATTAATTCAGGATCCCGATACGCCAGACGAAAACTGGGCGTACACATTAATTCCAGTGATGTGGGCAATTTTTCCTGACTCATATTCTTCCTCTAAAAATATAAACTTTTTCTAAAATTTCAGCCAAACTCTATTTATGTAATGGATTTCATCGAAAAGGCTCTCTGCGACATGAAACACCTAAAAACCAGAGAAGTTTCTTTAGTATGACGAAAAAATTAGAAAAAACAAGAGGTAATCCGTCTTTTCTTGAAATATTCCCTCTAAAAATTTTAAAAATGAATCGAAACATATACTCAAAATTCCGCATTTTCTCTCATCAAAAAGTCAGAACGGAGTTTTTCATCATGAAAAATAAGAGTACGCTTACTTTACCTTAAATTCTCTTTTTGCATGGTTTCTGAACCACCGTTTTTACGAAATAAAATAAAAGAAAAATCATAATTCATAGTTCCTCAAAAATAACCTCTGTTACAGGCGGCATACAAAAATAAATCCGGCATAAAATGGAGAAATTATACTCTGGTTCCACATTAAATTTCCATTTTATGCCGCTCTGAAAGCAGGTATTTTCAGTAAAGTATACTGATTCCACTTTAAATTTCCGGTTTATGCGGCTCCGAAAGCAGGCATTTTCAGCGAAGCTAAATGCCGGGGAAGCGGAATTTTATAGTGTATCGGGTATAAAATGCCGGAAAGCAGAGAATTTTATCGTGCGTCGGGTATATATTCCTTGTGCAGAAAAAAAATAAGGATATAATATAAATTGTACGGTGATGGATGCACTCTCATTTTTTCTTTTTAACATCCACCGAATATTCGACTAACATTTTAGTAATATACTAGTTCCAATTTAAAATTTCGTTTTGTGCGGCTCTAAAAGCAGGCTTTTTCAGCGAAGCAAAAAAGCCGGTGAAGCTGAATTTTATAATGTATCGGGTATAAAAAGCCAGAAAAGTGAATTTCTCCGTGCATTAAAAACAAAACTTAAAAAATCCCTCTTTTATTTATTCATTTATTCATTATGTTCCCTTTTTTGTTTAAACGATTTCTCTGGATGCTCTTAACATTATGGATCGTGTTTACCGTCAGCTTTTTTCTGATGCGGAGCGTTCCCGGCGGACCTTTTGATCGTGAACGCAAAATGGATCCACAAATTGAAGCGAATTTACGCGCCAGATACCGACTGGATGAGCCCCTCTGGAAACAGTATGTGCGCTGTCTTGCGGGAACAGTCTGTTTTGACCTGGGTTACAGCTTTACCAGGGCAGATTATACCGTGAATGAAGTTATCGCGGAGGGTTTACCCGTCTCCGCTTCTCTGGGAATACTGGCCATGGCGATCGCCATTACCGTGGGGCTTTCCGCAGGAATCATGTCGGCGGTCTGGAAAAATACCCTTTTTGATAATTTCGTAATGACTCTGGCCACGGTGGGAATCGCGCTGCCGAGTTTTGTAGTGGCCAGTCTGTGCATCATTTTCTTCGTATTTCTTTTAAACTGGTTCCCCGCAGGCGGCTGGGGGACATTACGTCAGTTAATTCTTCCCGCGTTTTGCCTGGGAGCACCTTATGCAGCATACATCGCTCGCCTTACCCGAACCGGAATGCTGGATGTACTTTCCCAAGATTATATTCGCACCGCATGGGCAAAAGGACTTCAGCCACATACCGTGATACTAAAACACGCACTAAAAGGTGCTCTGCTTCCGGTGGTCTCTTATCTTGGTCCGGCGATCGCAGGGGTCATGACAGGATCCCTGGTCGTGGAACAGATTTTTTTCATCCCTGGCCTGGGTGCCCATTTTATTGAAGCGGCGACTCAGCGAGATTATACCCTGGCCATGGGTCTGGTTTTATTATATACCCTCCTTTTATACAGTATGAATACGCTGGTGGACATTACATACGGAATGATCGATCCTCGTGTTAAACTGGAGTAATTTTTATTTTTTTAGCCGAAGTACGATAAATTTTCGTCTGTCCGACATTTATACTGGTTCCACTTTAAATTTCCGTTTTATGCGGCTCTGAAATCAGACATTTTCCGCGAAGCAAAATGCCGAGGAAGCGGAATTTTATAGTGTATCGGGTATATGATTCACTGAAAATGTCTGGAAAGTAGAAATTCATCGTGCATCAGACATAAACCCCATTCATAAGGAATTTTTTATGCATCCCACCATTTCTCGCCGTCAGTTTCTTGGTTCATCTTTCGTTCTTTGCGCTCTTTCATCCCGCCTTTTCGCAGGGAACACCGAGAATACAGATAATATCGTGCTGCGTTTTGCCGCCATGAGTGATATACATTATTCCGGCAGAGCCAACACACCACAGCCAGGAAGATTTCAAAAATCCCTGCGTTTTATGAATGAATACTGCGCCAAACAAAAATATTCAGGTTTTGACGCGCTTCTTGTCGCGGGTGACATGACAGATAATGGAAGAGAAAACCAGCTTGGGCCATTTATAAACGATCTTCATGCCGGACTGACGTCTGACACGAAGGCCGTCATGTGTATGGGAAATCATGAATTTTGGGGAGGAGGCTCAAAACCTCTGTGGGAGAAAATTTGCGCCATGGACGCGAATACCCACACCACGATTAAAGGATACCATTTTATCGCATTATCTCCTGAAAAGGGTACCATGAGGAGTGGTGATTATCTTTATGCCCGCGACTGGGTTAAGAAGGAACTGGATGCGGCGGCAAAAGACGCACCGGGAAAGCCCATTTTTTTTATTCAGCACTACCACATTTCTGAAACCGTTTATGGCAGTCTGAAAGGAAATGACTGGGGGGTAACTGATCTTCGTGAAATATATAATGAATATCCACAACTCATTCATTTTTCCGGACATTCTCATTTCCCCATTACAGATCCTCGTTCTGCATGGCAGGGTAATTTCTCCGCCTTTAACACCGGAACGCTCAGTTATTTCGAAATGGACAGCGGTAAATATAATAAATTTCCTCCAGGACACCGGAACGTGGGACAGTTTTACATCGTGGAAGTTCATGCGGATAACAGTATTATCCTGAAGCCGTATGACTTAATTACCGATTCATTTTATGATGTGGTATATATAATCGCCGAGCCAGGAAATATCTCGAAATATCTTTATACTGACGCACGGTACATGGCCGCAAAACAGCCGTGGTGGAAAGCACCCTCAAAAGTACATGTAACGGACCTCACGCCATACAGCGGTATTTTTCACTTTCCTCAGGCGGTGGATGAACAGATGATTCACAGTTACCGTCTGGATTTCGAAAGAAATGTAAACGATAAGTGGATACAAGATATTACGCGTCATGAATGGTCTTATTATTTTTATCGGAACATGCCTGAAAATATGGAAATCCGGGTAACGGATCTGGCACCCGATTCAAAATATCGTGTGCACATTACGGCCTTAAACTGTTTTCAGAAAGAAAGTGAAACAAAACTTCTCGCCGAATTTAACACTCCTCCGGATCCGGAAGTAACCGTGGATAAAAATGCACCTGCACCTGAAGCGGACGTTCTAAACATATGTTTCACACAGAACGGAGCACAAAACGTCCCCCAAAATGGACTGCCAGAACAGAAGCCAGTCATTACATATGGAAATCCAAAATATCTGCACGAAGAAAAACTGGGCACTTACGTGGCGGCCTTTAATGGAACTGAGGATATGCTGAAAATTAAATTTTCAGCTAACGATTATTCCAAAATCAGACGAGAAATCACGTTCAGTGCAAAATTCCAGGTGGAGAAATTTTCCTCAAATCAAAAAAATACCTCCATTTTCTCGAATACAGAAAGCGGCGGATATTCACTGGAAATAAACCATAAAAATAAAACACTGGAATTTTGGTGTAATATACAGGGACGTTACGTCATTTTGTCCACGCCCATTACCTCTGGGAGTTATCATACCGCTTTCGGCGTTTATGACGGACATCACGTGATTCTGTATCTTAACGGAAAAGAAATGGAACGAAAAGACGCCTCTGGAATGATTCATTATCCAACAAAAGATCCTGCCCGTGCTTTTTGTCTTGGTGCAGACATTACCTCCTCCGGCACCGGTGCCACCTTTTTTCCAGGAAAAATCGCTTTCGCTCAGGTTTATAGCTGGGCTTTAACCGCTTCCCAAATTTTGACTCTTTCCGAAAAGAAATAAAATATACTGGTTCCACTTTAAATTTTCGTTTTGTACGGCTCTAAAAGCAGGTATTTTCCGCGAAGAAAAATGCTAGAAACGCGGAATTTTATAGTGTATCGGGTATAATAATCGCGTTTTGACCGTTTACATTTTATGCAGTCAAAACGCGTTTTTTCATTTAATGCCGGACTGTCTGTCGGCAGACTGTGGAAACGGAATTTTATAGTGCATCAGAGATAAAAATTTTCTCTCACAGAATTTTTCCAACAAAAATAATCGCCTTCCATCTTCTGTAAAGATCATCTTCTTTCAAAACATACTCTCTCATTTTTATTTTTTTATATCTCACAAAAATTTCACCTCTCCTTTTTAAATCTGGATATTTATTCTGACCCTCCTCTAAATTTCCGCTCCATACACTTCTGAAAGCAGGCATTTTCCGCAAGTAAAAATGTCAGAAAAGTGAAAATCTCTCGTGCATCAGGGATAAAATTTCACCGCTCAGGTATTTCCAGATACATGAAATTCCTGATTTTCAGGCCACATAAAATGAAATTTTAAGATAACATCAGAGATATAAAAAAACTTATCGAGAAACTCTCCGCCGTGTTTCTGATTTTAGTTTCTTTTCCATCTTTTTCTCTTCATTCTGACCCTCCTCTAAATTTCCGCTCCATACACTTCTGAAAGCAGGCATTTTCCGCAAGTAAAAATGTCAGAAAAGTGAAAATCTCTCGTGCATCAGGGATAAAATTTCACCGCTCAGGTATTTCCAGATACATGAAATTCCTGATTTTCAGGCCACATAAAATGAAATTTTAAGATAACATCAGAGATATAAAAAAACTTATCGAGAAACTCTCCGCCGTGTTTCTGATTTTAGTTTCTTTCCCATCTTTTTCTCGTCATTCTGACCCTCCTCTAAATTTCCGCTCCATACATTTCTAAAAGCAGGCATTTTTCGCGAGCAAAAATGTCAGAAAAGTGAAAATCTCTCGTGCATCAGGGATAAAATATCTTACTTTTATAATCATCCCAAAATAAAAGTCCTACTGAAAACTAAAAAATACTTCCGCTGCATACAACAAAAAATCCCGGCATACAGAATACCGGGAATACGGACTCATAAATAATCACTTACAGGACATATCCGCCTCTACTTTCAATTTTCGTTTAATGCGGTTACGAAACCCAGACATTTTCATCTCCCTGCTGCTGGCAGGAAAAAACAAAATGACAGAAAAGGACAAATTCTGGTTCTCGTTTCAATTTCCGTTTTATGAAATTCTGAAAGCAGACATTTTCCGCGAAGCAAAAATGCCGGAGAAACGGAATTTTATCATGCATCGGATATAAAATATATCAGGAAAAAATAACACAGAAAATCATATCAAAGATTCATTTTCTTTTTTCTTGCCTCTCTTCTTACTATCTTTTTCTGATGTCTCTTCCTCTGTTTCCTCTGGTTTCTTCGGCGCGAAAAATTCAGGATCTCGCGAGTACACTTCAGATATATCAGCCACTTCTGACTGAATAACGAGAGAACCATCTGGTGCCATTAACAGCATCCGCAGCGGCGAACAGACCTGATCATATTTATTATATAATTCCCTTCTTTCAGAAGTATCCAGAATTACAAAATCCGTGTTAATGTCTAATATTTCCACATCTTCATCTTTACTCGAATTTCGTGATTCAGAAGATTTTAAGCGCGTATTCTTTACCTGAAAATTCAGCTGCTGCCCTTCTCTAAACCGAATCGATTTCTTTTGTGGTTTTCGTCTCGAGGTACTTTCTTCTTCTTCATCATCCTGCTCCGTATCTTGCAGCACCTCTTCAAAACAGGCATAACGTTCTTCACCCGATTTCTGATCAAAATAAATCAGCATCAGAGCAGGCGCAAACGAAAATTTATTTCTTCCAGTCGGAATGGCCCGATAACCTGCCGATAAAAATCGAGTATCCCGCTCCACCTGAACCGGCACAGAAGGCGCACTCCACGACGTATCAAGATAAGGTATCTTCCGGATTTCTTCACTCGAAACATAATGCGTGGGTTTATACATATAATTCGGATTATGCAGCTGCAGTTTTACCCGATAAACATATTTAACATCCGGTTCCACTGTGTAATCGACAAAAAGAAATAATCGATAATCGGCCAGCTCATTCTGATCACGCCGACTGCTGCGGATCATCATCTCCTCATCCGCTCTCCTTCCTGGAGGTAATTCGGCACCGACATCAATATTCGCTGGAAAATTTAGCCGCTGCTTCCAGTCAACATCCCTCTTACCACTGGAAATCATCGGAGGTAACGGATTCATCAGCGATTTTTCTCCCGATTCCTGAAGATGCGTTCTCGTTTCCTTACGCTTTCCTCTGTTACGCACAGGCTGATCAATTTCTTGCGCATCTACCATTAATGGTGGTGGTACAAATAAAGATAAACTCTTCTGGCGAGGAGAAGTAGTTAAATCAGGAAAATTATGCTTCCCTGATGAGGGCAGCGCATTTATTTTCCGCGCGACGTCCAAATTTTCCCCTTCTGGCCCCACCACTTCCCAACGAAGATTATTCATATCTCCATTCTTTGGAACTGTCGCACGCTCTACTACATATGTATGATAAGTCGGATTATCTGTAAAATTCTCCGTCTCTGCGGAAATTGCGGTTCCAGATGGCGTTAACGAAACTCCCAGTGCCTTTTCAAAAGCCTTACTCTGCTTTTTCAGCGGAATGGCTCCCATGACAACATTCCAGTATTTTCCGCCCTGTGAAGGTCCTCGTGCATCTTCTTCATAATCAGATCCCTCTTCCTGGGTAATGCTAAATTGGCCTCTCCCTGAAACCACGCGCAGATCCTCCACCGAAAACACTTCTGGCTGCGTTCTCTGCTGCCGTTCTGGAAACAGCGGGGGATTCCAGGCCACCGACATACTTAAATCTTTTATATGAATATCTTGTGTTAATTTTTCCGAAAGTGCAGAAAAATCCTCGATCGGAATACTCTTAACCACACTATCATCATCAAGACGTGTTTTTGCAGACCGGGTTACCCGAGATAACTCCTCTGGCGTCAGAGAAAATCCCTTCACCTGAAACATCGACGACCATACGATACCGAAAAACATAAGCACAAATATTCCAAAAATTAGTTTCTCCACGTGCGCCAGGAAAAACTCTTTTAGGGCTTCCGTGTTAAATTTTCCTTTCATCGTCTCTCTCCCAAGATTTCACGTTTATTAAAAAATTAAATAAATATTTTATATCCGATACACTAAAAATTTCTATTTCCCAGAGTATTTTTTGATATTATTTATACTGAACGCTATTTTAAATTTTTGTTTTATATTCCTGAAAGCAGGCATTTTAGTGAAGCAAAATACCCAAGGAAACGGAAAATCATAAGCATATCGGATATAAAATGCCTTTCGTAAACATAATCCGATACACACTAAATTTCCGCTTCTCCCGCATTTATCGCAGAAAATGCTTACTTTCAGAGCCAAACAAAACGAAAATTTAAGATGGAACCAGTATAAATGAAAACTTAAGGTAAATTCTCTTTATATAGGTGTGGCATCAGGTATATCAGATACCTTACATAAATTAAAAAAAATAAGTGCTTTTTCGCTCACTAAAATTATTTTTACGTCTAAAAAGCAGATTCCCATCTAAATTTAAGTTTTGTACCGCTCTAAACGCCGACTTTTTTCAGTGAAACAAAATATCTGCCCGTCAGCGAAAAAAAGTGAAAATTTATAAAATGTCAGGGATAAACCTTACTCTGAACAAACTTCTTACGCCGATTCAGATTCTTCATCCACTGGCGGCTCACCCTCATTTTCATCAGAAGTTTCTTCCCTTTCTTCACCTTCCATTTCTTCCTCTTCTGGAGAAGTGGTTTCACCAGAAATGTCCTGCTCCGTTTCCGGCTCTACAGAAGTCGGTTCTTCTTCCGAAACGTCCGTTTCTTCTGTCTCCTCTGTTTCCTCGACTTCCGAATTCTCCACGCCAGTTTCTTCCTGTTCCTCCGACAAAATCAGCTTTTTTATATCCGGACGATTATACACATAAATCATGCCAAACATTTCCAGTTCCACATCTTCCGGCCCCATAATGGCCAGATGCCCTGAATTTCGGCGCGCATCCGTAATCACGATTTCATTTGATCGTGACGACTTTTCTGTGGATGACGCCCTCTGACGAGACCCCGACTGACGGCGAGTACGTACCTGTTCTTCCTCCTCAGCGGTTAACGTAAACTTTTGTCCTAATTCTGGATTAATACTTAACTGACGCACTTCGATCGGCATCTTGGCATTCGCGCAGTAAATCAACAATTCTCCGATATACCGCTGGTTTATAATTAATTTCAGATGAAACGGAACCAATTTATACTCAACAGACGGAGGAGACTCCTTAAATTCCTGCGCCGTTAATGGCTTCCCGCTCAAATCTACATAACGTTCATCATAAACTTTAAGCTCAAGTTTTTGCCTGGCCGTTAACACTTCTCCCGTGTCTTCTGTAAGGGAACTCGACGTACTGTCCTCTGAAGACGACGCACTGGAAACTTCCTGACCAGACTGTTTCAAAAAATCCTCCAGAGCTTTCTGATCTACAATTCTTTCCGCCGCTTTTTCAAAACTCTCTGCCGTATCCTGTGCGATATTTATTTCTATAATTTCCTTTATGACTGCATTAAAATCCGTCCGACCTTCATTAATATTTTGGATAATCCCAAGAAGCATTTCGTAAATCCATAAATCTTCCTGAGCAATAATAATTTCCAGTGTCTCTGGCGGATTATCCCATGTTAGTCGGTGCTGTAACACGGAGAAATTCCGATCATCCCAATAAACCGTTCCCTCTAAAAATTCTTCGCGTAAAGAAGAAATACCTGTATCCATCATCTCTCGCTGCGCAGAACGCACATCACCCGCCCCGGTAAGATTCTTTCTGGGACGTTTAATATCATATTTTACTTTTAAATTCTTCACATATTCCGAGATAAAATTCATGTAATATTCGCGCGCTATATCCGGAATCGGAACATAACTGCCATCATCACGAACTTTCTCTTGAGGATTATTAAAATAATCACGAAAATTTGCAGCCGTCACAGGCCAAACATTTTTCTCCTGCTGAGCATCATACCGCTTTTTCCAGGCATTCAAGACATTTTCACTCTGGCGTTTCACCGCGATTTCCACCTGCTCCACGACCGTTTTATTCGCCAGCTCAGCCTCCGCCGAAATCGCCTGCATGGATTTATAAGTAGCTTCCAGTTTCGACGAACGATCCGCGAGATTCTTTTGTAAGCTGCCTGTTACCATCTTCCATGTAAATAAAATAGCGATCAGACTTACCCCGAAGAGCACCCAAAAACCAAATTTCCGAATTTTTTTAATAGCGACTTTAATTTGATCCATGTAATTCTTTCCTGCTCTCAGAACACGATAACCGCATTTCTGTTAACCCGTGACTACCATTTTTTACAAGCTACAATTTTTATACAATTTTTTATGCCCGATACACGGTCATACCGATTTTTATATTTTTTATAATTTTCGTTTTATATCAGATCCCCAGCGGCCACAAAATGAAAATTTAAAATGAAATTAACATCCTGCACCACAAAACATCCGTAAGGAAAAACGATAATTCATCCGCGTTATAATAAATTAACGGCCACTAAAAATAAGGGAATTCCACATCTCTTCTTTAAATTTCCGTTTTATTCGGCTCTGAAACACGCTTTTTCAGCGAAACAAAATACCTGGGAAGCGGAAATTTATAGCGTAACGGATATAAAATTATTCTTCCGAAAGTTCTTCTTCACTTTCCGCTTCTGCCGCTTCTCGAGCTGCAGCTTCTTTGGCCAGTCGAATGGCTTCACGCTGGGCCGGAGTTTTAGGCTCCCACAAAAAATGAACTGTAAAATTAAATCGGGAAACAAGAATTCCATCCTCTTCCGATTCCGCAGATTCTGCCTCCGCATCCGTTCCTTCCGTGGGCTCCAGATACCCTTCCTCAGTTTCCGAATCACGTCTCTGAATACTTAAATTCCGTAAAACGACATTTCGGTCAATTCTCCCCGGGTTCACTAAAACTGGTGCCGAAACCCCCAGATCCGCCATGGTTACCAACTCACGCGTAAGATCCCCATCCACATTCGGAACCGACGCACCAGGCACACCACCCGCCGTTTCTTCTGCCACATTACCATCCACTGCCGGAACCTCCGTCCCCAGTTCTGTCGTAAGGGTTACTGCCCGCGGAAGATAAAATTCTTTTTCTAAAATATTTTTTATCAGCGTTTCACGCACATAACTCGCACCCTCACCTTTCGGGAGATTTTGCCCATTATGATAATGGTATCCAGAAATGGCGATAAGCCATACTTCACCTCCTTCTTCAGAAGTGGACGCGTCTCCCTCCTCAGCAGAATCTGAAGTCGGCTCCGAAACACTGGAAGCGGCCGAGGGATCCACCTCTCCATCTTCCGTCGCCTGCCCTCCCTGCGATTTCGGACGCCATCTGGCCGTACGCTCCATCCAGGCATTCTTCAGCTCTGCCGTCAGTCGCTGTGATTCTATATTTAAAATATGCAGCTCCGGACGATTCTGAACCGAAACAGACGTGGGCATCTCATCCACCGTCTGTTTTCCACTGGTCGGACAACATTCGTTAATACCACGCAATAATTCCAGCCATAACAGACGACGCTCCGCATTCTCCACCAGATGACTCCCCACGACCCGCGCAGACTCCAGCCGAGACTCCACCTCTTCCAGCTCCTTCTTAAAAGTATCTGATTCTGAGGAAACCGCAGACGCTTCACTCTCATAACGCCGCCAAGTATCCTCATCCACCGATCGGCCCGCCGAAATATGCGCACCATAACTGATCGTCGCTCCGAGCATCACTAAAGCCAGCGCAGCCACCGCCCAAGGCTTTTTCTCTTTTATAATTCGTGCCCGTGAAATTTCAGGTGGTAATAAATTAGTCTGTACCGCCGCACGTTTTAACCCCTGAAGACACAGACCATAACACACACCATAAGTCGGCATGTTCTCCGCAAGCGTCGACGTATCTAAAAGCTGGGTCAGATCTAAACCCGGATACGCCGTGGCCAACTTTACCTGAACGCCAAGATTCTGGGAAAGATACGTCGTTAAACCCGTCAGCTTCATCGCATTTCCCATGGCGATTACACGCTCATACTGCGCATTCCGATCCATATTAGAATAAAATCCCAAAGAACGCTGGATTTCATTCTGAAGATTATTAAACACCGGCTGCATGGCTTTCAGCACCGCCACACGATCCTGGCTGGACGTCAGATTCCGCTTCAGATGATCCGCTTTCGCGAACGTCAGTTTCAGCTCCTTCGTCAGTGCTTTCGTAAAATGACTGCCTCCGATCGGAAGATTACGCTGCCAGACACGGAAACCATTCGTCAAAATTAAATCCGTCGCGTCCGTCCCCATGGACAGTAAAACCACATACGGTGGTGGATTCTCTGGATCATAATCCTCCACAGACGGTAAATTCCGCAACTCATCCGACAATAAATAATTATATAACGCTAACGGTGACAGCTGAAGCCCATCCACCGGAATCCCGATATCCTCATATGGATCCAGTATGTGAAATGCCTGTTCGCGCTTCATGGCGAAAAGCCCGATTTCGATTTCCAGCGGAATTCCACCTTCCTCCGTATCTTTTCCTAATCGCTGATAACTCCAGACGACATCATTCAGATCGAACGGAATTTGCTGCTTCGCCTCATAACGCACAATATCCGGTATCTTTTTGGGCTCAATCGGCGGTAACTTAATAAAACGCACAAGACCATTTTGCCCAGCCACAGAAACAAAAACTTTGTCCCCACGAATACTATTCCTGGACAAAAACTGCTTCAGTGCTTCTTGAATCAGCTCCTCAGGATTCGCACCTGACTGTGTCAGAATCATGGGATATTCGATATAATCACTCGCGTCCGCGATAATCTTCGTCGGATCCTGATCATCCACATAACAGCGTAATGCTTTTAATGCGCAGTTTCCTACATCAATTCCCCACACTGCGTTACTTCGTGACATAATACCTTCCCACCTCTGTTATTTTTTACTTACACCATCACCACCTAAATTTTCCAATCATCTTTTTCACATTTTTAAAAAATCGGTTCTTGTCCGACAAATTAAAAAATATCAAAAAACAAAAGAAAATTTATTATGGAATGATACAAAACACTAAATTAATAAGATATTCCTTAACCTTCTATTATTTATAGTTTAATTTTAATTTCTTCCAGCGTCAACTGTTTTTTTTACAGATTTACCATATTTTAAATATTTTTCACAAAAATTTTAATAAATGCATGTTAAAAAACATAAAATCGATTTATGTTTCATTTCTCGCCCAGTTCCCTAAATACTCTTTATGTTTTTTGTTTGATTTCGTGCTAATATTTTTATATTTTTACTCTTTCCGACTTTCCCTTTACATTTTGACAGACTACACTTTTTCACACATCAAAATATTCCCTCTCAAAAATCATAAAATTTGTCGAGAACCTAATTCTGGTGCCGGCTTATGTCTGCTGCACTTTAAATTTCCGTCTTATGTGACTCCGGGCACAGGCATTTTAGGCCAGCCAGTAGGGAAGCGATAAATCATATACCCGATACACTATAAAATTTCGCTTTCTCGGCATTTTGCTTCGCTGAAAATGATGCTTTTAGAGCCGCACAAAACGGAAATTTAAAGTGAACCCCGTATGCATCGGGTTCAAAATTTATTCTCCGCCCCATCCCATTTCTGCTGACAGATTATACGGCCATAAAGCAGGCTTTTCTGTCCGTCTGCTTCCAGCTGGAAGAAAACCAAAAACCAGGGAAGCGAGAATTTATCGTTTTTTGAACATCACATATCTTTTTAATCGATTTCTCCATCACGATCATGCAGCCCTTCTGGCACCTGAATTCCGATTTCTTTTAAACATTCGATTTCCGCTGCCCGCATTAAACGTAAGTCCTCTTGCGCATGATCATCATATCCTGCTAAATGTAATGCACCATGAATAATATATAAATAGCATTCCTCCTGAACAGTCCACCCATGAAAGGCCAGATGATGTGCATCTCTGAAAGCAGTATCCGTACTGACGACGATTTCACCTTCCAGACAGCCTGAATCCTCCGAAGGATCATTTAACGGAAAACTAATTACATCCGTCGGATAATCATGTTCCAAAAATTCTTGATTTATGGCATGAATGGTTTCATCATCCACCAGCGCGACACTAATTTCAGCCGAAGGAATCTCCTGCTTTTTAAGTACCACGCTGACCGCAGCATGTATTTTTTCGTGATCCAGTGACACTCGTGTCTGCTCATCCGCGACCGATATTTTATATCTATATTTTTTCATTTTTAAACTTTTTATTTCCGATACACCATAAATTTCCGCTTCCACGGTATTTTCACTTCACTAAAAATGCCTGTTTTCAGAATCACACAAAACGGAAACTTAATGGAAAAGCATAATATAAGAACATGTCTGTTTTTTACTTATTATACCCGATACACTATAAAATTTTCGCTTCTCCAGCATTTCGCTGAAAATGCCTGACTTTCAGAGCCGCACAAAATGGAAATTTAAGGTGGAACCAGTATAAAAATTTCAGGCACTTATTCCACTTCAAGTTTCATTTCTTTTTGGAATTCTGCCAGAGAGACATGTTTACATTCTGGCAGACTGCGAAACCACGTACACTGTCGGCGCGCCAACTGACGGGAATGTGCTTTCACCTCTTCCACGACATGATTCAGAGGAATGGGTATTTCCGTATTCTGTGCTTTCAAAAACGCGATCACTTCTCGGTATCCCACCGCCTGGGACGCAGTTCGGCTCAGGGTCTGATATTTTTCCAGTAACGCTTCCACCTCTTTCACCAGTCCAGCGGAAAACATCAGATCCACTCGGTGCTGAATTCTCTGATGTAATTCTTCACGCGGCCAGTCTAACGTCCAGACTGTCGCCCGAGACTTTTCTGAAGGCAAAATTTGAAACTGCGTCTGAAACTCACAGATCGGTTTCCCCGTCAGCCGATATACTTCCAGCGCACGCACCAGCCGTTTCTCGTCATTCGGATGAAGCCTGGCCGCCGTCTGACGATCCACCTCCTGCAATAAACGGTGCAGATAAAGAAAATCCCCATTTTCCGCGGCTATTTTTGCTTCCATCTGTAACGTCTGACGAATTTCAGCATTCGCTGGCGGCCCCTCAAAAATTCCGCGCAGCAGCGCCTTTATATAAAGCGGCGTCCCTCCCACGAAAAGAGGTCTTTTTCCACGATTTAATATATCTTCCGCCGCCGTACGCGCCGCCTTTACATACTGAGCCACACTAAAATCTTCCGTGGGTGGAATTATATCCAAAAGATGATGCGGTACCATCTGCAGCTGCCCAGCACTGGGTTTCGCGGTGCCGATATTCATTTCCCTGTATATGGCCATGGAATCCAGCGAAAGAATCTCCGCGTCTATTTTTTGAGCAAAAGAAATAGCGACAGACGTTTTTCCACTGGCGGTGGGACCCGTTATAAACAGACAATTTTTCGCAAAAAAATCAGTCATGGAAATAACGCTCTCTTCCGTCATTTTTTTAACAGTTCCTCCGCGATCACCAGTTCTTCGGGAGTATTTACAGATACCGCCTCCACTGGCCGCAAAACAGGAAGTGCCCGAACCGTCTTTCCTTCCTTATGTAAAATTCTCGGACAGTCGGTAAGATAATATTCATTCTGAGCATTATCTGGCCGCAGTTTTTCCAGTGCATCCAGCAGATCCGATGCACGAAAAAGATAATAGCTCTGATTCACTTCTCGAATCTCTTTCTCCTGCGGTAACGCATCCTTTTCCTCAACGATTCCGATAAAGTCTCCTTCTGCATTCCGTAAAATTCGCCCCATGCCCGTGGGATTTTCAACAAAAATAGTTCCTATAAGACACGCTGCCGGTTCTTGCATCCAATTATCCAGCATAATACGGAGCGTTTCTGCCTGTATCAGAGGAGCATCTCCCGCCACGATCATCACAGGACCATCTCCGGCAGCGATATATTCCTGAAGAATCTGACGACACATGGACACCGCGTGCCCCGTACCTTTCTGCTCGTTCTGAAAGACATACTCAAGATCCGTCTGAGCACATAATGCCTCCTGTACTCGTTCGGCCTGATACCCTACAATTAAAATTCGCCTGGAAACACCCGCTTTATGAAGAGCTTCCAAAACATACATAATCATCGGCCTATCACCCAGCGGCGTTAAAACCTTCGGAAGAGCACTCCTCATCCGGGTTCCCTTCCCCGCCGCAAGAATAATCGCTGGTATCTTTTCTCTGTCCATTTTACATAAATTTAATTCTTTTTTTTCCACAATTTTCTTCCTGATATTTTAATCTTTCTTATACCTCAGCACGTATTATTTCCTCGGCACGTCATATATCCGATACTCTACAAAATTTCGCTTCTGCCTTTTTGCTTTACTTATCCTGGTTCCACATTAAATTTCCGTTTTGTGCGGCTCTGAAAACCAGGTATTTTCAGCGAAGTAAAATGCCGGGGAAGCGGAATTTTATAGTGTATCGGATATATCCTGGCGCCACTTTAAATTTCCGTTTTGTGCGGCTCTGAAAGCCAGGTATTTTCAGCGAAGTAAAATGCCGAGGAAGCGGAATTTTATAGTGTATCGGATATATCCTGGCGCCACATTAAATTTCCGTTTTGTGCGGCTCTGAAAGCAGGCATTTTATGCGAAGCAAAATGCCGGGGAAGCGGAATTTTATAGTGTATCGGATATAAAAACATTTCTCCGACAAAAAACAGCCCCCCATATTTTTCATCTCCGGTCACATCTATTACAAAATTTTCTCGTCAGACGACGGTTCCTTCCGGGGTGAAATGTTCTCGTATTCCCACCACACCGCCTTTTTAAGCTGCGGATCTATTTTATAAATATTCTTCAGTTCCTCCGGCGTCAGTGTTCCATAATAACATTTCGAAAAGAATTCCTCATATTTTTTAGAAAAAGAAGACAAAACTTTTCCACGTGCCGTCCGGGGAAAATCGACTTCCATTCCATCATCAGGCAAAACTCCCCAGTCTTCATCCTCGCCAGCGATTTCCTCGCCACGACGAAAACGATGAATATTTTTACCGCTGGGGCGCCAATAACTGGCGACAGTAATCCGAATCGCCGCACGTGGTGACGCTTTCCATAATCGGTGCCATCCTTCCCACGACTGTGTGGAGAATTCTTCTGTACCTTCCATATTTTCCCGCACGACACGATGATCGTCCGGTAATGGCCCCAGCGCTATTAATTCCTGCACCGTCCCCTTTCCAAAAGAACGAACACCCACACATACCACATTCAGTTTTCCTTCACGAGAATGATCCTGTAAACAGGCAGCCACAATTTCACTCGCACTGGCACTATTACCATTTATAAGAACGGCCATCGGGATTCTTGAATCGAAAACCTTCCGCCCCGACGCGCGAACCTCTTTTAGAATCTGCTGATTTCGCCCACGCGTGGTGACAATTATTTCTCCTTTTTCCAAGAAAAGATCACATACATTATTCGCCGCATCCAAAAGCCCTCCATAATTATCCCGTAAATCTAAAATCAGACCTTCCATTCCACGTTTTTGAAGCATTAATAATGTATTTTTTAACTCTTCCGCAGTATGCTCTCCAAAAGAAGTGACCCGAACATACGCAATTTTTCGCTGCGCCAAAAACTTTTCAGATAAATCTCGGCCCTCACCAGAAATCACCGCCTCTTGGGAAACCTCGGCCTTCTCTTTCCCACGAACCAGCACCGTCTTTATATCTTCCTCAGAGAAAGGAGGAAGAAAGAATTCCCACGTGCCGGTTTTCGACCGTTTTAACCCTTCCACAGTTTCCAGACGAATCCGACTTCTGATAACCGAAAATTGAAGCGTCTGAGAAGTGGACGGACGAAAAATCTCCAGCGCGACAGGCGTTCCCACTTCTCCGATAAGATGCTCCCGTATTTTATTTTGCGATAATCCTTCCACTTTCATATCACCCACAAGAATGATTTCATCACCCGGCATCAGCCCGGCTTCCCTGGCCGGCGTATTCGGAAGAGTAAACGAAATAACCGCTTTTCCCGTCTCTTCATTCACCTGAAAAACAGCTCCGATTCCACCTGAAATTTCCTGGCGGAGTGATTCGTCGATTTCCTTATATAATTTCGGCAAAAAATAACTAGAATTATCATCCAGTGTATTCAGCATTCCACTTAATGCACCGTCAAAAAGATCACGTTTATACACCGGATCTAATGCCCGTGTTTCCAGCATCCGCATCAGATAATCCAAAGAATGGGTATACCGATCCGAATGAAAATAACACAGAAGGGACACAAAAATAATAATGAAAAGTAAATATATGTGACGTTTTGGCATTTCCTGTTTAATTATCCCTGTTTCAGTATATTTCAAAAAACCAGAAGTCCTGCTTCCGATTCATTCTGATTCTAAATTTAAATTTAATTTTCCCCTGTTTTGTCAGCAGTCATTTTCATTAAAAAATATCGAGAGATGAGTTTTATCCCCGATGCACGATAAAATTCCGCTTTCACAGCATTTTCACTTCACTATACTGGTTCCAATTTAAAATTTCGTTTTGTGCGGCTCTAAAGGCAGGCTTTTTCAGCGAAGCAAAAAAGCCGGTGAAGCGGAATTTTATAATGTATCGGGTATAAAAACGCCTGCATCCAGAACCGTACAAAACGAAAATTTAAAATGGAATCAGGTGTATATGGTACGTCTGGTATATCTCCGGCTCCATTATACATCCGACACATTATATACCCCATGCACTATGAATTTCAGCTTTTCAGGCATTTTTGCCTCATTTCACCAGATTTTGCCTCAAAAAGACACCTGCTTTCAGAGCCGCACAAAACGGAAATTTACAGCCGAAAAGTATATTTACGCTTTACACGAACATCCGATACTGGCGTTTTCAGCAAACAAAAATTCTGTGAAATGTAAATGAATGGCGCACCAAGTATAAAATCAGTATCCATAAGAAATTCTGGATTATGACACGCTCTCTAAATTTTTTTGATATACCATACTCTGCTCTTTTTGAACACTCGCCAATTTATCAAAAAGTTTACAGGCAAAATCATTATCTTTCGGCACAACACTTTTCACGAACTGATATTTCGCCTGCTGCTGAAGTAATTCTAATAAATAACTTACCAGATAAAATCCCAGTCCCTGATGGCGATATTCCTTTTCCACCTGAACATAATACATTCCAAGCATTTTTCTAGTCTCGTCCATACCTCTAATGGCCATTTTCCCGACAAAAACTTTCGCACAGCGTTTTCGTCCCTGACTGGAATGTAATTCATAACGGCGGTAATCCAGTATGGACATGGCCGACGCTTCCCACCATGTTTCGGGTAATGGATACCGTACCGTATGAACTTCATAACTGCCTCTTATCTGCTTTCTTTCCCGAGAAAATAAAAAATGATATTTTTGGAGATCTACATAATATATTACATAACGTTTATGAATTAAATACTCATTTCTCCGCATTAATGCAGATGTGAACGAATCCATTTCATGGATCCCAGCAGACACTCCCCCCACATACATTCCCTGATAAAATGGCGCATCAGGATAAACCGCCCCCACCGTTATCGTCCGAGCACCATGCTTCCTAAACTCTTCTTCCAGATTCCATAAAAGCACGTCCGCGATTTCATTCCGAAATTCCACGTCCTGATGTTTCTCCACAACAAGCATCGCCACGCACCCGCAAGACATGTCCACTCCATCTAAATTTTCATTAGGAGAAAACCCTCCATGCGCGAAACCGACAATTTTCCCGTCATAAGGAAAGCCCACATTTTCTGACGTATCCACCGCGACCCACAAAAAATTACGCATAAAATAAGGTTTTGACAGAACGATTCGGTTAAACATCAGCCAGTCCACTTTTTGCCGCATACTGACAGATTCATTTTCTTCATTCCAGAGTCTCACAATTTGAGTTAAATCAGAATTATAAAATGGCCTGAAAACAATTTTAGGAAATTTCTCAGATACTAGCATTTCACCTTTTCTTATATATTTTTCTGACACTTCTTCACTCCACGCATTATATTCTGGTCCACTTTAAATTTCCGTTTAGTGCAGCTCTGAAAGCATGCTTTTTCTGCGAAGCAAAATGCCGGAGAAGCGGATTTTTATAGTACTTCGAGTATAAATTTCACTTTTCCACAGCATTTCGCGATATTTGGAACACATGTTTTGCGGCCACACAAAAATAATAAAAACTGGACTCAGAGTACCCCATATCCGATACACTATAAATTTCCGCTTTCCCAGTCCGCCATCAGGGAGCCGGCATTTTTACTTCCCTGAAAATACCTGTTTCAGAACCAACAAAAACGGAAATTTAAGGGAGAACCAGTATTCTCTTTTCCTTTTAGTTAGTTTTCCAGTGCCTTCATATATC
Source organism: Planctomycetia bacterium (assembly GCA_030527015.1). Lineage (GTDB taxonomy): Bacteria > Planctomycetota > Planctomycetia > Pirellulales > Thermoguttaceae > RGIG3701. The sequence continues at coordinate 16,255 of JAUNBR010000001.1, read as the reverse complement.
GTTCATGAATTTTCTCCAGTTCCTGTTTTTGTTCCTCCACAGACTGATCTTCTTTACACGAAACACCTTTTTCCAAAAGACTCAGTAACTGCTTCACGGCCATCTTACCCTGAACCACCATCTTTTCCGTTAAAGGTTTCTTCAGCTCAAGATCATCTTGAATTATGGTCCACCAGCACCGAGGATTATCGACTAATCCTTCTACATAAATACTCGCGTCAACTAAACCACCTTCCTCTTCTAGACTGGTTCTTAACCGCTGAAGCCGATACTGCTGTTCCGTATCCAGTGATGTCCAGTCAATCTTCGATAAATATGATAAAACGGCAGATCCCATCTTTTTCAGTTTCCGATCTGCCGATTCCCGCTTCTTGAAATCCGGATCCGAAAGCTGACTCACCAAAAATTGACAGTTCTTCAGATCAAAAGGTTTCTTCTCCTGCATAAGTGCCTCCAACAATTCTCGTTTCGCCTGATTTCTTAAAACAGAGATGTCCAGGTCTCTAGAAATCTGCATTAAAAATTGCTTTAATTGAGTAAGATCTTTCATGGGTAAAATTAACAGCATCTCCCATAATGAATTGGCCGTGTAAATCGTGGCTAAATTCGCCGAATTTCCCTCTGTTTTTTTATCCCCTGAACTTTCGGTTCCTTGCGCAGTTTTTTCTAAAGATTTTTCACTTTCTTTCTTTTCTGATTTATCTTCCGGTTTACCTTCCTCCCTCTGCAGTGACAGTTCTGTTAAAATATTTAAAGAGGGAACTCCCATTTCGAATTTTATTTCTCCTGACGAACTTTGAGTATACCGTATATACTCATTCTTTATTATGTCAAAAGACAGAAAATCTACAATTTTCCCTGCCTCACAGGAACATTTCGTTTTGACCTTTCCTCCCGTAATCGCTATTAAAAATTTCGCCCGATTTCCCTCCGTGGGCTGAATCGTAATCTGACGACTTATTCGATCACCACTAGATATCGTCGATCGGTTTTCTGAAATAGCGCCACGAACATTCTCTGAGCATAAAAACACGATACAGCCACCGTTTACCCGGGTTTTAACATACCGATCCAAAAATCCTGCCTCTAAAATCCCGACCTGTGTTACACACAAAAAAAATAGAAGGAAACCTCCCCACCAAAAAACGCTCTTTTTTGAAAACCTCATCTTCGCACCTCTTCCATATTTTTATACTTTACTGATTCCATCTTAAATTTACATTTTGTGCAGCTACAAAAACAGGCATTTTATCCCCCCTGTGGAAAATCTTACGGAACACTCCCGATCTTTTTTATCTCCAGATTTTCTCCTTCACCTGGCAGTACAAAAATAACACCCAGTTCCGGATTTTTCTTACAGTATTCTTCTGTTTTTTCCACTCCCATGACGTAAAAAGCCGTGGCCAGCGCATCCGCATCCGTCGCATTTTGAGCCAAAACAGTCGCTGAAAGCACTCCCTGAACAGGATTTCCAGTGCGTGGATCCAGGATATGCCCATACCGTTTTCCCTGATACCAGAAAAACTGAGTCGCAGAACCACTCGTGGCCAGCGCGCCGTCACGTAATGAAATTTCCATAATCCGAGCATTTATTTTCAGCGGATGATGAAGGCCGACCTGCCAGTCTTTCCGCCCACGTCTTTTTCCTCGTGCAAAAACACTGCTCAGACCACCGTGAAATAAATAATTATTTACTCCAGACGCATCCAAAATACTTACCGCCGCGTCCAGCGCAAAACCTTTTCCGATACTCCCCAGAGAGATTTTCATCCCTTTTTTCTGAAACTTTAATGCATTCTGTGCGTCATCCCAAAGAATAGCATCTGCGCCGACACATTTCCGCGCCTCTTCCCACACCGATTCTTCAGGAAAACGAGGTTTTCTCCGGGAAAATCCCCACGCTTCCCACAGCGGTGATGACGTTATGTCAAAAGCTCCCTCCGTTTCCTTATATATTTTATCACATTTTTTTAGTAATCCATATACCTCCGGAACAATCTGTACAAAATCCTTCGCCCCACACACATTCACACGATTTATTTCGCTCTGAGAATCAAAATAATTCAATAATTTCTCCAGCCGACTTACTTCATCCAGTGCATCCAGCGCGATATCCACTCCATTTTTATACTCGCCTGCATTCAGAAAAACCTGGAATGTAGACGCCATCACTTCTCGTGATATGTGAATATACTCTGCTGGCAAAATTTTTTCCGTTTCCCGCCCTTCTGCTGAAAAAAATCTCGTAAAAAAATCTCGTCGGCTCTTCATCCCTAACATTTCATATCCAAAACTTCATAATCTTTGACGTTTTATGCCGGAGGCACTACAAAATTCGCTTCCCCTGTCCGCCCACAGGCCGACCCAAATTTTTTCTTCGCTAAAAATCTTATTTTTTAACCACGCGCAGCAAAAAATTACGCAAAAATAGATTTCTCAGAATTTCTGACACCTTAACCTGATATATTAATACTGGCTCCATTTTAAATTTCCGTTTTTTGCGGCTCTGAACACAGGCATTTTCAGCGAGCAAAAATGTGGGAAAAGCGGAATTTTATAGTGCATCGGGTATATAAATTTCCACACGATAAAAATAACATTCCTGAACCGGAATAACATCCTTTTTCATTATAACGACTGAAAACATGAAAATCAAGTTACCCGGAACAAAATTATATTCATTCCACTCGACATTTCCATTTTCCACGGGCAAAAAACTGATTTTTAATAAAAAATACTGATTTTTAGTTCATATTTCGGTCTTTTCACGGCCACGAAAACTAACATTCCATGCGCCACGAAATGCTGACCATCAGCGAAAAGTGAACATAAAATTTCATGTGCATCCGGTATATACTCTGATTCCACTTTAAATTTCCATTTTATGCGGCTCTGAAAACAGGTACTTTCAGTAACACAAAAATGACTGTAAATCAGAATTTTATAGTGCATCGAGTACAAAAATCCATAAAAAAAGACCTCTGTTTTACAGAAAGGTCTATTTTATACAGTTTTATTCTTATTTTCGTCTTTTTTCATTCCCGAAAAACAGGTGCTTTTCAAAAACTCAAAACTCCACGTCCTCGGCACGGTAACCGATTCACCTTTAAATTTAATCTTCCACGACCATAAAATTAATATTTTATACTCGATGTACTATAAATTATCACTCCTCCTGTCTGCCGACAGGCCGGCCTGCATTTTTTCCCCCGCCCGCAGCAGGCTGGACTGAAAGTGCCTGCTTCCAGAGCCTCATAAAACGGAAATCTAAACGAGAATCAGAATTACTCCATTCATTTTTGTTCTGTCATGGGTTCTGAAATCACCAGATCGACGAGCCGATAATCTTTTGCCTCTTCTGCAGACATAAAATGATCCCGGTCCGTATCCTTCTCAATTTTTTCATACGAATGCCCCGTATGCTTAATCATGATCTCATTCAGTTTCGCCTTCATTTTCTTAAATTCCGTGGCATGAATCAAGATTTCTTCTGCTGTTCCTTCCATTCCCGCAGAAGGCTGATGGATCATAATCCGACTATTCGGCAGCGCATAACGTTTTCCCGGCGCTCCCGCCGTCAGCAGCAGAGCTCCCATGGACGCGCACTGCCCGATACAGTATGTCCGCACATCACAAGTTATAAACTGCATCGTATCATAAATCGCCATTCCTGCCGTTACACTTCCGCCCGGCGAATTAATATAAAGATGAATATCCGCTTTCGCATCCTCTGACTGAAGGTATAACATCTGTGCGACAATTACATTCGCGACATCATCATTAATCGCCGTTCCCAAAAATATAATACGATCTTTCAGTAACCGACTATATATATCCATGGCCCGTTCTTCGCGGCCATTTTTCTCTATCACATAAGGAATCAGGGGCATGTTTCACCTCTCTAAACTGGTCCTACTCTAAATTTTCGTTTCGCACAGTTCTGGATTCAGACATTTCGTACATCATAAATGCAAAAAACCAGAAATTTACCATGAATCCGGGAAAAAAACTTCATTCTTTCCTAAAAACAGAAATTCAAAACAAAATTAGTATCCATATTTTCACATAAAAAATCATTCCTCACTGGGAAGATCCTGTTTCTTTAAAATACTGTCCACGATTCCGTATTCCACCGCTTCCTGGGCAGACATGTAATAATCTCGATTCGTATCTTTCTCAATTTTTTCCAGAGGCTGACCCGTATGACCGGCCAAAATTTCATTCAGTAACTTCCGTGTTTTAATAATCTCACGCGCCTGAATTTCGATATCCGAAACCTGCCCCCCCACTCCTCCAGAGGGCTGGTGAATCATCACTTTTGAATGCTGCAAAACAAAACGTTTCCCTTTTGTTCCGCCCGCCAGTAAAACTGCCGCTCCGCTGGCCGCCAGTCCCACGCAGTAAGTGCACACCGGACAAGATAAAATTTCCATCGTATCCAAAATGGCTAAAGTCGCGCTGACACTTCCTCCCGGGGAATTAATATAAAAATGAATATCCTTACGACGATTTTCACTCTGCAAATATAGTAACTGCATTACCAGTGCATTCGCGTTTCCATCATCGATCGCTCCCTGCAAGAAGATAATTCGATTCTCCAAAAGCAGATCCGAAAGAGTTAACTGCCTCTGTCGCTGGTAAGGATTCCCGCGCTGACTGACTGGAAACGTGAAATGATCAGAAAAATGATGATTCATAATGATACGTTTTTCTTTGTTAATTCAAAAAACTTAATGATTTTTATAAAGAAAGTCGGATCAACATCCGTATTGACCCGACTCGAATATGTAAACTGCATGATTCGCAGCTATTTTATTGTATACTTCGCGTCAAGTGGTTCTCTCCACTTTTTCTCTTACGCGTCTTTTTCTTCTGAAGAGCTTTCCTCTGCTGAACCTTCTTCTTCTGACTGCGGTGCCGACTCACCACCGGCCGGCATATTCAGCGACGCAACTTCCGCAGGATACGGCTCAAACGTGGTTTCCGTGAAGTCAGCATTCGCCATAATCAGCTCAATCACTTTTCGTTCTATAATTTGATTTCGCAAAACGTCCATCCGATTCTCTTTTTCCAGCCTGGCTCTTACGCGCCGTGGGCTTTCCTGCGTCTGGTACGCAATTTGCGCGATTTCATTATCATAATCACTGTCTTCCGCGTCAATTTTTTCGTCTTCCGCGATACGTTCCAGTATGAAGTGCTCTTTCAAAAGTTTTGCCGTATTTTCGCGACTGTTCTGCAATAAAACATTCTGATACGCCTGAATGTCCTGCATCGCGAAGCCCGAGCGCTGTAATTCGAGCATGTTCCGATAAAGTTCCCGCTCCGTCTGACGTTCCAGAAGTGCTGGCGGCAGATCCCAGTCCGCATCCTTCAGCAGCATGGAGGTAATCGCCTCTCTGGCCGACTGCTCCTGCTGGTACACCAACTGACGCTCCAGATTTACTCTTAATGCACCCAAAACCTGATCCAGATTCTCGAAACCAAGTTCCTTGAAAAATTCTTCATTCACCTCTGGTAAAATCAGTTCTGATACTTTTTGCACCTCAAAAACCGCTTCCACCTCCTGGCCCCGCAGAGGAATATTCGGCGCAGAATCCGACAGTTTTAATTTCAGCGTTCTGCTTTCTCCTGCCTTTACACCTTCCATCTGCTTATCGAAATCTTCCAGCGTGGCATCATTAAACGTCAGCTGTGGACGCAGGCGTATCACCTCTTTCTCACTGCTGTTAATGACTTCTCCATGATACAGGAAACTGAGTTTCGTTTCGATATAATCGCCACTTACCGCCGCGCCATCCTTTTCCTCTAACTTTCCTGAACGCGCACGCAAATTCTGGAACGCTTCGTCTACATCCGCATCCGTAAATTCTCGCACCGGCTTCTCTATTTTTATTCCACGCCAGTTCGGAACCTCAAATTCCGGCCGCACTTCCACATCATACTCAAAAACCAGCGGCCCGGCATCAGGAATTTCCACCGCATTATAATCAAAAACTGGATCACTGATCGGAGCCAAATTTTCCGTCTCATTTACCTGAGACATACTCTCCATCAGCAGCGCACTTTTTACACGCTCAGCCACCTCTTTCTTAAAACGCAGCTGCACCAGCTTTCGCGGCGCATGACCCGGCCGGAAACCAGGAATCTGCGCCTCTGGAACCAGCTCGTCAAATTCCTTGTCCATAAAACGATCGATATCCTCGCGCGCAACCGTTACCGTGATATGACGCTCACACGCACTGCGCTGCTCGACATTTACGTCCAGCAAAAGCTGCTGATTCTCACCCTCAGCGGTATTCTCGGAAACCTCAGAGACATTCTCATCATTTACTACTTCAGGAGATAACGAATCTTCAGACATGGCACTTTTCCCAGGATTTATTTCAGAATGATACAAAAACACTAGATAAAATCATTATATATCCGATACACTATAAATTTCCGCTTCCTCGGCATTTAGCTTCGCTGAAAATGCGCGCTTTCAGAGCCACACAAAACGGAAATTTAAGGTAAAATCAGTATGATTTATCTAAAAAATCAAAATAAAAAACAGAACTTTTCCATATTATTATATCATACCTGGAAAGATTTTTTAAGAAATAAAAAAAGGTTGTTCCCGGCATAAGACAATTTTGGAACAACTCTAAACGGCAGACGCCGCTGTCAGAGCTGTATGTCTGCTTTTCAAAATAAATTCCACCTAAAACATACGCGGCAAAATTTATCAAACATTAATTATTTTCACCTGTCTCTTTAATTTTTGATTTCCTCTAGACTTCATACCATGAAAACATATGAAACACAAAAAAGGCATCAAAAAAACCATTTTAACCAAAAAATCAGGTTAAAAACAAACAGCGATAAAAATATAAAAAAAAGAGCGGGCGAAGGGGTTCGAACCCTCGACAACGACGTTGGCAACGTCGTGCTCTGCCAACTGAGCTACGCCCGCTTTTTTAATAAGAAACCTGAAAAAATGAAAATTCCAGCGACAAAACCATTAAAACCACATGATTTTTTAACCTAAACTTCTGTAATTCCCCTTTTGGCCAAGCCAATTTTGGCTTAATCAAAGAAAAACCACGTCAGAAAAAATCCTTATTCTCTGGAATAAATCCAAATGATAATCTGATTTTAAGGAATAAAAACGATTAAAATCCATTAAAAATCCAGGATTTTCACCCTTTTTCAGTTCTCTTTCATAAATCTAATAGAATTATACTCATCCGAAAAACTTTTTCAAGTACCCCAACAAAAATTTTTTGAAACTTTTTTTATTTTCCACCGTGACCTGAAATTTCCTTTTCGCTGCAACTTTCTTTCATAATATTTTTATCGCAACAAAAACCATAAAAAACTGATTTTTATAGTATATCAGATGCAAAACCCATGGAATTTTAAATATTACACCCAAAGCACTATAAATTTACGCCTCCCCGACATTTTTGCTTCCCTGAAAATGCCTGCTGAAAGAGCCGCACAAAACGGCAATTTAAGAAGAACCAGTATAAGACAAAAACAGTGCCTCCGCTACGAGTTCATTCTCTACGCGCCACACTTTCCGATGAGTAACCCACATGTTTCGGAATGCAGTAAACTGCCCCATCTTGCTGGTCATAAATGATTTTCGCTTCCACGTCAAAAACCTCGTGAAGCAGTTCCGATGTGATTATATTTTGTGGTGCTCCAAAAGAGTGAATCCTTCCGTCCTTCATGGCAAAAATCCAATCCGCGTACTGCGCCGCCATGTTTAAATCATGAATCGAAACGACGATCGTCTTTCCCATCTCTCGATTTAGCCGATGAATACAGTCTAAAATTTCAATTTGATTTGCCATATCTAAATAAGAAGTCGGTTCATCCAAAAAAAGACATTTCGACTCTTGCGCAATGATCAGTGCGATCCACACCAGCTGACGCTGCCCGGAACTTAATTCTCGAATCATACGGTCACGCCAGCGCAGTGTGTTCGTGATTTCCATCGCCCACTGCACAGCATGATAATCTTCTTCTCGTAACGACTCAAAAAGCTTCAGGCGAGGATAACGACTATAATAAATCAGCTCTTCCACCGTCAGGTCATTCGGGGCGAAATTTTCCTGAAAGAGAATCCCCACGTACTGAGAAAGCTCCAACGCACTGAAAGAATTAATATTTCGATCCTCAATAAATACCGCCCCAGACGAAAGACGCAGCTGACGGGCCATGGCCTTCAACAATGTACTTTTTCCACAACCGTTGGGGCCTATAAGAACATTCAGTTTATGTGGCAAAATCTGTAACGACAAACGATCCAAAACAGGTTCTTGATTCGGGTGATACCTCACCACGATTTCCTGAACCGAGATTCTCGTGGAAGTTTCCGTGGCAAAATTTTCAGTATTCATAATCTTCCAAACTCCTTTTTTCGACGCATCATAAAGAGGAAAAATATTCCACCCACCGTTCCTGTTATCGTACCCACGGGCAACTGAATCGGATTCAAGATCAGTCGAGAAATCACGTCCGCCAGAGCCATCAGCGCAGGGCCCACGAACAGACAGCCAATAAACATTCGGTGATGAGGACTGCCGACCACCGAACGGATAATATGCGGGACGATCAGGCCGACGAAACCCACCAGCCCCGCCACCGCGACGGACGAGGCGGCAGCCATAATCCCGACGAAAGCAAGGATAAAACGCCATTTTTCGACACTTAAACCTAAAGATGTCGCCGTCTGATCACCCAGCATAAGAATATCAAGATAACGTGTCAGCGAAAGACAGATAATCACCGTCAGAATCGACCATGGAAGAATCATTCGAACCTGTCCCCAATTTGTGCCGATAAGGGACCCAGAGAGCCAGTTCATGGCCGTATGCATAACCATCATGTCTGAAATCATGAAACGTAGCGCTGTCTGAATGGCACTGGCCACCGCACCGACGATCACTCCTGCGAGAATCAGACGTACTGGACTGGCACCATGATTCCACGCGATCGCGTACACTATCAGAAAAGCGGCGACACCGCCGAGCATCGCGAAAAGCGGCATCAGAGAGGACATGGCCGGAAACAGAACCAGTATCAGGCTAATCATCAGACCGGCTCCCTGATTAATTCCCAGAAGATAAGGACTGGCCATTTCATTTCGCGTAATCGCCTGAAAAATACTTCCTGCGAACGCCAGATTCAGCCCCACTAAAAGCCCTACCAAAACACGAGGAACACGAATCGACCAGACGACCATCGTGCTAACCGAAACGGGAAGTGCCTCTGGCACCTGAAGATGGTCACATACCACATTTCCTAAAAGCAGGCGAAGAAGGAAACCCGGATTCCGCCACACTTCAGAACTAAACAGCGCATCCCAAACTTCATTCGGCGAAGTTTGGTACGCCCCGCCAGAAATCTGTAAAATTACGGACCCAGCGATTATTATCATCGAAACCGCGGCAATTATCATTATCATAAAAAGATATTTTGACTTTTTACGCCGGGAGGACGGCAGAGTTAATTCCATCTTTATCTTTCTTTATTTTTTCTAGAATCATTTTTTTATTTTTTTCACCAGAAATGGCGGATCAACGATTCTCCAGTCTGAGAGGTTAATTTCTGGTGGTTTTCCATTTTTATACCCGATACACTACAAAATTTCGCTTCCCCGGTGTTTTGCTTTCCTAAAAATGCCTGCATTCAGAGCCTCACAAAACGGAAATTTAAAGTGGAACCGGCATACTGAAAAATCAGATTTTCCTTCACTCCTTTTCATTTTCCGCTTCCTTCAAAATCTGCGCTAATTCCTCACGCGAAAAAAGCTGCTCTTCTTTACAATAATCATGTTTTTTTCTGAAAACGCCAAAAATTTCCGGATAAATCTGCTTCGCCGCCATTTCCACCTGAAAGAGAAAATAAATTGGCCCCTGAAAAGGGGTGCCACCAGGATAAACACGATTATTTTTAAACGCATTAATATTTTTCGCCACCGGATCCTCTTGAAGTTTAAGCAACTCTTGAAAGAGAGGTTCATTTTTCGGAGAAAGGGCCATGGGAAAAATAATAATATCTGGATTACAGGCCACCAGTGCTTCCAGATCCGTAGTCGTTCCGGCCGCAGTGGTACTTCCCGCCGCGGAGGGACGCCGATAAACCCCGTTTCCGTAACACTCCAGCATGTCAAAAGCATCGTGTGCCTGAACCACATGATACTGTGCCTGACCGAAACCTCCATTAAGAAGCCGAAAAGGTGTAAAATGATTATGCCCAAAAAACAGTAATCCCACTCTCGGCCGTTTTTCTGGAGGCGGAAGTTTCGCCTGAATTTCGGCGGCCATACGCTCCGCCATCCCCTTAATTTTTTCCACGACTTCCTGTTTTTGATAAACCTGCGCCACCTTATCACTCAGCTCCCAAAGAGTATAAACCTCATAATTCTGAACCTCTGGCAAAGAAATCACGTCCGACATGTCAGGCGGTGAAGGAACGTCTTTCTTTGTCTCCGCACAAGTCACGTCGGCATGCGCTGCGAGAACTTCTTTCGAATTCTCTTTAGGCGAAGACAAAAAATACGGCGCGATTTTCGGACGATCCATCGGATAATCCCGGCTGCCACGATTTGCAAAAAATGGCCCCACGTTTTTCGTTACCTCTTCCACATCATCCAGAGACCAGCCTTTCCACTGCATTACCTGAATCGGATCTAAATGATGAATATCCGATTTTAATTGATAGAGCAGTTCTTTATCAAAAGTCATTCTCTCGGAAGTGTTTATGTTAGTATTTATCACATCCCAATTTAACCCGGACTGAAAATTCGGAATTCGTGCGTAAAAACCTTCCTTCTCATCTGTCTGATAAGAGGTTTTCATAATTTTATGCGCGTCACGCGTCGCGACCAGCATTTCATTATAATTCGCGTCTCCAGTTAAAACCCGCTGAGGAACATGCTCGAAATAAACCGTTCCCACCGGCGACATGGTCACAGAATAAATATAATTTTTGGTTTTTTTCGCTTCTTTCGTCACAGGAATCACGTTATCTGAACGTCCATCTTTTCGAAAAAATGGAACTGTCGAGTAAAAAATTGCCGTCAGAAGGACAAAAAACGAAACTACATAAAGGGTAAAAACCTTCAATTTACGTGAAAAATCAGCCATGGTAATTCATTTCATAATCAGTGAAAAACGTTATCTATCCGATACACTATAAAATTCCACTTCTCCAGCATTTTTTCTTCGCCGAAAATACCTGCTCTCAGAGCAGCACAAAACGGAAATTTAAGGTGAAACCAGTATAAAAATTAAAGCATTATTAAAAGGGAACCGAGGAGGATCAGCACGCCACCCGCGATTTTAGAAACCGTGACCGTTTCGCCAAGAACAAAGATTCCGATCGGAATGAGAAAAATGACAGAGAGTTTTGACAGCGGTGCCACGCGAGAAACCTCTCCTAGTGCCAGAGCGTACATCGTGCACAGCCACGTCATACCAGTACAAACACCGGTAAGAATTAGGAAAAGCCAGTTTATCGCCGTTAGATTCTGAAATTTTAACATCATCGGCTGCGCGTGCGCTAAAGACCATCCGACAAATAAGCCCCAAGCAAGAATAAACGCAGCGGAAGTACGTATCGCTGTCGCCAGATTTTTATCGATTTTCATTCCGCCGGCGTCCGTGACCCCCATTTTAGCGAAAAGATTCACCAGAGTGGCAAAAACCGCGGCTAATACCGCCAGCCAGATCCATGTATAATTTGAGTTACTCATATACTGGTTCCAATTTAAAATTTCGTTTTGTGCAGCTCTAAAAGCAGGCTTTTCAGCGAAGCAAAAAAGCCGGGGAAGCTAAATTTTATAATGTATCGGGTATAAATTCTATAAAAAATTTAGAAAAAATGAAAGAAATCAGGAAATAAACCGAAATGATCAAAAGACATGAACACGCCGGATATATACCCTGGAGCACGTTTAAAATTCCATTTTTTGCGGCTCTGAAAACATCATTTTCAGCGAAGCAAAAATGCCGTGGAAGCAGAATTTTACAGTGCATCGGATATAAAATCAAAAAAAGATTAAACTTCCGAAAAAACCATGGTCTCCTGAAACTCCCTCTCCAGAATCCAGCAGTCTGATGGGTAAAGCGTCTGCATGCCGAAATTCCTTAATCCGTTATGTTTTTTATCTGCTGCAGAAAAAATCTGAACTACACGTGAACATTTTTCGCGATGCATACATCGTGCACAGACCGCAGCGGCTTTTTCCGTTATTTGGGTGCGAATCTCTGGTGTGATTCCGTTTTTTATATCGTCATAAACCGGTGATAGTTCATACAGCTCCATAAACGTATTACGCGGAACCCAGCCTAAACGCGGCGTCCAACGATTACCACCATTCACCTCTCCATCCGGCCAAACATAAAAAGAAACGCACATGGGATCAAAATATTCTGGGAGTTTTCTCCGTGGCCCTGAACCGAAACCATCCAAAAAATCTTCCGGTTCAGGAAACCTTCGGCAGAGCATCTCAAATTCCGAAAGGCGATTTTCTTCCCTGTAAATCATTTCGATAAGCGCGTAATAGCGATGAAGTAAACCGCAAGCAAAATTAAAATATTTCTCCGGAAGCGTCTGGACAATTTCTGAAATATTCCATAAAAATGCACGATACTCCGTCGCAGACAGGGCAAGTTGCGCGTTCAAATAACCGCCCCCCTGCAGAGCGAGCTGCCCGATTCCGAAACCATCACAGCCCAGCTCCAGAGCCAGAAGAATCGTCTCTTTTAGCTGATGCCTGTTTTCCCGTGTCATGGTAAATTTCACCGGCACACGAATTCCCGCCTCATGAAGATTCCGAATAGCCGCCGTGGCCATGTCAAAATTCCCTGCACCACGCATCCGATCATTCACCTCTTTTAAACCATCCAAGCTAATGGTATAACTGTCTGTCTGACATTCTACCAGCGCCTGAATCATTTTCGGCGTCAACTGTTCTGGATTCGCCAAAAAAGAAATATGATGAATCAGACCTTCCTGACGATATTCCTTCATTCGCGCCAGAATTTCCGGCATATCGATACGCATCATCGGATTCCCACCTAAAAACCCGATTCCACCTGTCCGATTTGTCTGACGCGCAAAATCACAGAAAAGATCCAGCACTTTCATCGCGTCCTTCGACGAAAGCTCTCTTTCAGGTGGACAGAGAGACGGTGCACGGCGTAAACAGTGCTTGCAGTGAAGGTTACACCGATTCGTGATATTCCACGCCATTCGGCACCGAGCTCTGACAGAAAGGTTTTCTTCTTTTAAATTCATAAAAGTCCTTTTGACAAAATTTTGCTTTTATGTTTTTATACCCGATACATTATAAAATTCAGCTTCACCGGCTTTTTTGCTTCGCTGAAAAGCCTGCTTTTAGAGCCGCACAAAACGAAATTTTAAATTGGAACCAGTATATTCCCGATACACTATAAATTTTCGCTTCCCCGGCATTTTGCTTCGCTAAAAATGCCTGTTTTCTGAGCCGCACAAAACGGCAATTTAAAATGGAACCAGTATATTAGTGCATGGGTAAAAAACAACTGAAATTTAACGGTTAAACACCTCTGAAAGATTTACCAGGTCCGAACCATTACGTGTTCCCATGGCAGAATGCACTGCCGGATCGAGTCCATAATTGACGCGGTGAACAGATCCATCACATAACGCCATTCCAAAAGAACCTCCGTGCGCGCTGCCGAATGGCGAATAGACACCCGAATACGGAAAATCTTGCGTCGTAACAGTTGTCATTACAGAACCGTCCGTCCCTCTGCTAGAAGTGTAAACTTTTTTCGTCAGGGTAATCGAACCATTCAGCCGTAAATTAACCGTATCTTGCATGGGATAAACCCCAGCCGAACGCTGATTATCATCGCAGCATCCTGCATACGCACCTCTGCCATCTCCGATAACCTCAAAAGTTCCTGTCACATCTTCCGTATCAGTAAACGTGGCCTCCGTGCGTAAATAAAAGTTCGGACAGACATATTTTTCACCCAAAAGATATGTTTTCGACGTACCATCAGTAATATCATCTATTCTTACCGCAGTACGACGGTGAATCACACCGTCCGATTTATCATTTACATGATTATTATCCGTGTCCCATGTAGGGTTCCAGGACGAGGACTGTGTACCATATATATTCGTGTTCGCGCGTGGATCCGCATCCAGAAAATACGCACCGGATGTGTATGAATTGGAACCAAGATGACTGCCGCTGTTAGCCGCGTAATCCGATTTACAAGCATAATAGGGAGACGCCACATCATTCGAATTAATAAAATCAAGATCCGAAAACACGGGAAGTTTATCTTTGACCGTTCTGCGTGAAGAACAGAGAAATGTCGGTATCTGCATGTTTATTGTCGTCAGTGCACCCGCGGCCTGTTTATCGGTAACTCTTGATCGATTCCCATCCGCGGCCTGCATGTAAACATCATTTTGCTCAATATATGGCAAAATGGCAAAAAGCCACGAGCCAGGCTGATTCATACCGGAGGCCATGTCCGGGTCACCGACGTAACTAGGGCCCCAGCCTCCTGACGGTAAAGCGCCTACATTATGCTCAAGATTCAGACATGCCAGAGCCAACTGCCTTATGTTATTTTCACAGACAGAACGGCGTGCCGCTTCGCGAATCTGATGAACTGCGGGAAGCATCAAACCAACCAAAATCGTGATAATCACCATCACCACCAGTAATTCCACTAGAGTGAATCCTTTTTGAAAATTATGTTTCATGAAATAATATCCTTTCTTCTATACGGATTCCACATTAAATTTCCGTTTTGTGCGGCTGTTTAAGCAGCATTTCCAGCGAAGCAAAATGCCGTGAAAGCGGAATTTTATAGTGTATCGGGTATAAATGTATTTTTTCTTTCCTGCCCAAAATTTACTGCACATACTGAGAACGTTCTGGCATGGCTTTTTTATCATTTCGGCTGGAAAGACTCTGGTGAACTTCTTCCGAAATACCATAACTGACTCGATGCACCGAACCATCACAAAACGCCATGCCTTGCGCGCCGGCGTGAGGACTGCCCCAGGTAAGATTCATCGTGTTCCCATCCACTGGATTTCCATCTTCATCCGTTACATTCCAGTCTTTCGTTGGCTGCGAAACACCCAAACCGACATGAGACGTTCCGGCATACGCATACATTAAATCTTGATTACTGGTATTTTGAGTATAAAATTGTGGCATGACGAATTTTTCTCCAAGCAGATACGTGTTCGTTACGCCATCCACGATATTATCGATTCCCACCGCCGAGCGACGAAAAATCACACCATCCATATCATACGAAGGATCGTCCCAACTACTGTTCCAGCGGTATCCATTACTCACCCAGTTACTCCATGTAAACGTCGTATCCGTAATTTGACCACTGTACACCGTGTCATCCGTGATACTGTGAGTGCCAGCGTTAGCGATATAATCCGTTTTCACGACATCCACCACCCCTGACGCATTCACACCAGCACCTTCTCCGGGAGCAGAACTGGCCCCCCCGGTATCAGGAAACGCACTACAGTTTTGAACATTCCTTCGCCATAACCCGTTTTGACACGGATAAAGCCCCGGGGACCGGCGCGACGCACAGTAAAACGCCGGAATCGGTGTCGTCACCGTCTGATACGCACCTTCCTCCTGTTTCGCAGTAATGGTTTTGGGTTTACCATCCGCCGCTAACAAATAAACATCATTCTGCTCAATATAAGGAAGCAGCGAGAAAAGCCATCCGCCTGGCTGATTTGGCCCCATCCCCATATCTGGGTCACCGACAAAGAAAGTCGTCCAACCTGAAGAAGGAAACGTTCCGATCGCGTGCTCATGATTTAAACTTCCCAGCGCAAGTTGACGTAAATTATTTTCGCACACACTGCGCCGCGCCGCTTCTCGTATCTGCTGAACCCCAGACAGCAGAAATCCTACCAGAATGGTAATAATCACCATCACTACAAGTAATTCTACTAATGTAAATCCTTTTTTCATTTTTTTGCCTTCTTTTAATTTAGTTTCCATATTATGCCAATTCTCATTCAAATTTCCGTCCGTATGACAACAAAAAACCACACCGTATTTTTACTGAAATATACTGCTTCCAATTTAAAATTTCCGTTTTCTGCGGCTCTAAAAGTAGGCATTTCCAGCGAAGCAAAAATGCCGAGGAAGCGGAATTTTATACTGGTTCCAATTTAAAATTTCGTTTTGTGCGGCTCTAAAAGCAGG
>JAUNBR010000129.1 GCA_030527015.1 Planctomycetia bacterium | reverse complement strand
GCATGTCCGCTACCGCTTCGAGAAGTTCTGTCGTGACCGGAACATGTTCCAGATATAACGTTTCGAGCTTTTCGAGCTTACGGAGTAAGGCCGGCAACTCGGGCAATTTGGTGAGCGAACTTTGACTTAACTTGAAAGATTTCAGTCGCGCCGCGAATTCTGGCGGGAACACGAGTGCATTAGGACTGAGGGAACTGACATCCATGAACAGCACTTCCTCCACGCGCGGAAAGTACGCCAGAGCGCTTAATTCGGAGTCCCGAACCCCTTTAGAAACCACGAGTTTCGTGCCGCACTGCGCCAAATCCATGTGCTGAAATTTCACCACAATCGTGCAAGTCGGCATCCGCTCCTGCAGCGCGCGAACGCCCGCATACGTCAGATTTTCACACGAATCAAATCGAATCCGTTCCACCTTCAGGTCCGCCAGCGTAAGGATGCCCTTATCGGTCACTTTGGCGCGGTAAAAACGGATGGACTTCAAATTCGGAAAGTATTTCAGCTCCGGAAGATTGAGATCGTCGATGTGCTCTGCGGCGAAGGCTTCCTCCACATTCTCCAGCTTCATCTCCTCGACCGTGAGTTCCTCCCGCTCTTCATCGTCCCCGATGTACCAATTCAAAAAAATCGTTTGCGGGTCAGGGGACTCCCCCCGCGCCGGCACGGACACGGCCAAAAGAAAAAAGATAGAAAGCAGCGTAGGGATGATTAAATTTCTCATAATTACTCCTCGGGAAACAGGTGGACATCAGGAATTGGGGTCAGGCATGAAGCGAAACCGTGAAATTTCAACAGAACAGGTTTTATTTTACTACGACTAAAACAGAATGTCAAGTATATACTGGTTCCCATTAAAATTTCGTTTTGTACGGCTCTAAAAGCAGGCATTTTCAGAGCCGCACCAAACAGAAATGAAATGAGAACCTGTATTCATTTCCATTCTGATGGCGGAAAACAGAAATAAAGATATCTTTGTTTGGAGATTTCACGTTTCTCGACCGGTAATTCTCGCAGCGGACTGCAGAGAACCATTCTCTCAACACTATTTTGAAAAACAAAATATTTTTCCTTAAAATTATTTTCTCGAAGAAAAGACCCCACACCAGTAAAAAAATCACTCCGCACACAACATATGCTAAAAATTTTCTCGTCGGCCATGCGATCCATCGTTTTCACCGTCTGATCGATCAGCGATTCTATTTCCGTGCGGTGCTCCCGCAAGAATCCTTGCAACAATTCCGAATTTTTTTCTTTCAGCTCTTTTTGTTTCATCGGCTTCAACTTCTCAAACATTTCCATCCACTGACTGGCACACAAAGCAAGTTTAAGATTTTCCAAATAAATTTTTTGCTCCTCCTGCGTAAACTTACCCGACGGTTTCCACGCAGCGGCGGATTTCATAAGCTCCTGAATTTCACTCGGGGACAGACTCGTCTTTTTATGATACATCGGTGAAGAGGACATTAAGTTAAAAAAACAAAGCGCGAAACTCGCATTAAAAAAACCAGCCTCAATTCCCGTTTCCGTCAGGGTCTGAATATCCTTCAGTGTAACCGGAACTCGGGCAGCAAATAACTTATGAACATCCTTGTACCAGGAAACGCACTTCAGCGCAGCCTCCCGCGAATCCTCAGGAAAACGATCTATTTCCTTCTCAAAATTTTCCAGTTCCTGAGGCGTTACACGTATAATTTCCCCGGGATCCTCCAATTCAAACGTCGTGACGAATTTTAAAATTTTCTTCTGAATACCAGATAGATTCTGCACGTCATCCGACTCAGGCGTTTCTGCAAAAACACAAAATGGACCCGCGAGAAAAAACGCAAAAATAAAACAGAAATAGCGATTCACAAATATCTCCTTAAAAATGGGGAAAAAACAAAACCCTGCTTCGGACGCATACCCACAAACGCCGAAAAATTTAGTATATCAGATTCCCCTCGAAACGTCAAGTGCTGACGATTAAAATGAGGATATTTATACCCGATACATTATATACCCGATACAATATAAAATTAAGATTCACCGGCTTTTTTGCTTCGCTGAAAAAGACAGCCTTCAGAAC
>JAUNBR010000095.1 GCA_030527015.1 Planctomycetia bacterium | reverse complement strand
GAGGTAAGGCTCTGTTTTTTTGAGGGGCGCGGAGAGAGCCGGGGACATGTGGCGAGAACTGGGAGTGGAGGGATTCTGTTTTTTGGTGGAAAATCAGAATTTTTTTGTGGGAGCGTGTCAGAGTTTTTTTGAGGCGCCATTTTCTGAAAGAGGTAAAGCTCTGTTTTTTTGAGGGGCGCGGAGAGAGCCGGGGTCATGTGGCGAAAACTGGGAGTGGAGGAATTCTGTTTTTTGGTGAGAAATCAGAATTTTTTTGTGTGAGCGTGTCAGAGTTTTTTTGAGGCGCCATTTTCTGAAAGAGGTAAGGCTCTGTTTTTTGAGGGGCGCGGAGAGAGCCGGGGTCATGTGGCGAGAACTGGGAGTGGAGGGATTCTGTTTTTTGGTGGAAAATCAGAATTTTTTTGTGGGAGCGTGTCAGAGTTTTTTTGAGGCGCCATTTTCTGAAAGAGGTAAAGCTCTGTTTTTTTGTGGGGCGCGGAGAGAGCCGGGGTCATGTGGCGAAAACTGGGAGTGGAGGAATTCTGTTTTTTGGTGAGAAATCAGAATTTTTTTGTGTGAGCGTGTCAGAGTTTTTTTGAGGCGCCATTTTCTGAAAGAGGTAAGGCTCTGTTTTTTGAGGGGCGCGGAGAGAGCCGGGGTCATGTGGCAAAACTTGGAGTGGAGAAATTCTGTTTTTTGGTGGAAAATCAGAATTTTTTTTGTGTGAGCGTGCCTGAGTTTTTTTGCGCCATTTTCTGAAAGAGGTAAGGCTCTGTTTTTTGAGTGGGGCGTGGAGAGCCGGGGTCATGTGGCGAAAACTGGGAGTGGAGAAATTCTGTTTTTTGGTGGAAATCAGAATTTTTTTTTGTTGAGCGTGTCTGAGTTTTTTTGAGGCGCCATTTTCTGAAAGAGGTAAGGCTCTGTTTTTTGTGGGGCGCGGAGAGAGCCGGGGTCATGCGGCGAGAACTGAGAGTGGAGAAATTCTGTTTTTCGGTGAGAAATCAGAATTTTTTTGTGAGAGCGTGTCTGAGTTTTTTTGCGCCATTTTCTGAAAGAGGTAAAGCTCTGTTTTTTTGAGTGTGGCGTGGAGAGAGCCGGGGTCATGTGGCGAAAACTGGGAGTGGAAGGATTCTGTTTTTCGGTGGAAATCAGAATTTTTTTTTGTGAGCGTGCCTGAGTTTTTTTGCGCCATTTTCTGAAAGAAGTAAGGCTCTGTTTTTTGTGTGGCGCGGAGAGTGCCGGGGTCATGTGGCGAGAACTGGGAGTGAAGAAATTCTGTTTTTTTTGTGTGAAATCAGAATTTTTTTGTGTGAGCGTGTCTGAGTTTTTTTGAGGCGCCATTTTCTGAAAGAGGTAAGGCTCTGTTTTTTTGAGTGGGGCGCGGAGAGAGCCGGGGTCATGTGGCGAAAACTGGGAGTGGAGGAATTCTGTTTTTTCGGTGAGAAATCAGAATTTTTTTGTGTGAGCGTGCCTGAGTTTTTTTGGGGAGTCTTTTTTCGGAGTATCATTTTCTGTGAGGATATGTGTGTAATATTCTGTGGGTCGTTAAAATCAAAAAACTTGGTGTATCTTGTGTGATTATACTGAATTTTCTTTTTAGAATAGTCGATATAATTGATAATGTCCGTTATAAGTTAGAGAGTCTCTCTGTATATTAATGAAAAATGAACAGCTTCGCTGAAGACAAAAACCCGAGATTTGGAGATTCGCAGCAGGAAAAGAAACGTCCTGCTGGGGAGGTGGAGAGAGAGTCTGCCGAGAAAGGGTCTGAAGAGGCGAAGGAGGTTTTAAGAGAAGAAATAACGGAAGAGAATAAATCGTGCGGAAATAAAAATTTGACGGATGACGAGAAAACGGAGAAGAACGGAGGAGAAAATCATACGGAAGGGGAAAATGAAGAGTCCGAGAAGAATAAAAAGGAAGTTTCTCCGGAAGTACCGAGACAGATTTTTCGTCAGCTGACAGGGCCGATTAAGTTAAGTGCTCCAAGACATGGACAGAAAAAATTTATTACGGAAGAGGAAATCGTTCAAGAATTAACGCCGGGAATGTTTTCAGATAGGGCGTCATTACCGGTGAAGTTTTTTCCGGATGAATTTTTTTCAGGGAAAAAAGAAGTGTCGGGTCATGTATCGTTACCGAAAGAGGAGAAGACGGTACCAGAGATAAGTGCGGAAATTCTGGAAGAAATCCAGGCGGCCATGCAGCAGCACCCGAAAGTGCTGTATGTTCCGGAACGTTCGTCGGTGGAAGCGTCGCGGGCAAAAATGCCGGTGGAAGAAGAAAAAACAGGGATGGGGGAAGATATTTTGGTGGTACCGGAAGCGGTACCGGCGAGCATTCCAAAAGAAATCGCGGTGGGAAAGGAAGAGGTAATTTTTCCAGAAGAAATTTCCATTTTTCCGTCAGCAGAGAAGTCTGAGGAAGAAACGGATTTATCAGGAAGCCGGGAACATTCTTTAGAAGCGCCTGCGGTATCAGAAGAAGAGCCGGTGGTTAAAGACGAAATTCTGTCGGAGGGCAGAAGGACGAAAGAAAAAGCGGAAGCGGTGCCAGATCAAGATGCTGGTGAAGCAGAGATTTCTGAAGAGGTTATCCCAGAGAAAGAGGACGGGCATCAGGAGAAATTTTCACCGAGGAAACCGGCGGGATCTAAACAGGAAATCGGAAGGAAAAAAGAGAAATTTCAGTCGGAGAGAGAGCCGAGTTATGGGGGCGGACTTCTGGCGTACATGATGCGTGTGGGTCAGCAGATCGAGAATTGGGTGGCGATTCTTGGAGATTTTACCATTTTTGCGTGCCGGGTGATATGGTGGATGTTACGTTTTCCGCGGAAAGGTACACTGCTGCCGTGCATGTATGAAATCGGGATTATGAGTCTGCCGGTAATTGCGCTGACGGGAACGTTTATCGGAATGGTGCTGGCGGTACAGAGTTATAATCAGCTGAAAGATTTTTATTTGGAAACACGTATCGGTGCGTTAATAAATATTTCGCTGGTGCGAGAGCTGGGGCCGGTACTGGCGGCGACCATGCTTTCTGGAAGGATCGGCAGCAGTATGGCGGCGGAACTGGGGACGATGCGCGTTACAGAACAGATAGACGCCATGAGTAGTATGGGAGTAAATCCCATTCATTATTTGGTGGTGCCACGATTTTTGGGCTGTGTGATGCTCATTCCCATGCTGACGATTATGGCGGATTTTATGGGAATCGTCGGAGGCGCATATTTTTCGGTGTGGGTATATGGAGTGGACTGGCATTTTTACCTCACGAATTCTAATAAAATTGTCGGAGCTTTCGATATTTTTATTGGTGTGTTTAAGAGTGTATTTTTTGGTGCGGCGATCGGAATTATCGGCTGTCACCGCGGGTTTCACAGTCGTGCTGGAGCAGAGGGTGTGGGGAAGGCGGCGACAGAGGCTTTCGTATTTTCGTTCGTGGTAATATTATTATTGGATCTGGCTCTGGGAATCGTGATGGAGGCTTTTTATCAGGCATTTATTATGACAGGACCGAAAACATTATAAGAATAAATTTTGAAAGAACGCGGAAGTCGGTTCCGTAAAAATCATTTAATGGTGTGGTAAAATGTACCTGGTTTTACACTGCCTCCATTTTATATCCGATGCACGATAAATTTCTGTATGTCCGGCATTTTTGTCGCTGAAAATGTCTGTGCTTTAAGAATCGCACAAAATGGAAATTTAAAGTGAAAACAGGATAAATTTTGTTTTGCGTGACCACGGAAGCAGATTATTTTGTGTGCCGAGAAATGTCGGGGGATACGAAAATTTAGAGTGCATGAAATATAAAAAAAGATAGTGAAGGAGAAGAAAGGGGATGAATCAGCAGAAAGAAACGTCACGGGAGATTTTAGAAATAAAGGATTTAACCGTGTGTTTCGGGGCGAATACGGTATTAAGAGACCTTAATATTACGGTTTCTCGTGGAGAAACGCTGGCGATTATTGGCGAAAGCGGATGCGGAAAGACTGTGTTACTGAAAAATATGATCGCGTTACTCCGCCCGACTTCTGGATCTATTTTTTTTGATGGAAATGACCTGATGAAAATGACGGAAGATCAGCTCGCGCTGGTACGCAGGCGTTATGGTTTCGTGTTCCAGCAGGCGGCCCTTTTTGACAGCATGACCATATATGAAAATTTAGCGTTCCCGCGGATACAGCATACGGAAGATACGAAAGAAGAAATTCAGGAGATCATAAGAAATTTATTGCGAGAAGTGGGATTAAAAGAAAATGTTTTGAAGCGAAAACCGGCTGAACTTTCAGGAGGAATGCGGAAACGAGTAGGAATCGCACGTGCCCTGGTGATGAATCCGGAACTGATGTTATATGATGAGCCGACGACTGGTCTGGACCCGATTATGACGGACGTGATAAATGAATTAATTCTGCGTACGAGTGTCGAACATCCGGTGACCAGCGTGGTGGTAACGCATGACATGAGCACGGTAAGGAAAGTGGCGGATCGGGTGATTATGCTGTATCCTCTGTCGCGATTAAGTAAGACGGAAAGCCAGATTCTGTATGAAGGAAGGCCAGAGGGAATGGAGGAAAGTTCGGACGAAAGAGTGCGTCAGTTTGTGCGCGGAGATGGTTCTGCGAGATTCTCGGAAATGGAAGATGAAAATTAGAAATGGTACCAGAAAACGGAACCAGGACGTTCCCGGTTTTATATGGCTGGATTATCATTTTATACCCGATATACGATAAATTTCCGTATGTCCGGTATTTTTGTTTCGCCGAAAATACCTGCTTTCAGAACCGCATGAAAAGGAAATATAAAGTGGAAACAGAATATATGTTATTCCGGATGGTATGATATTTTATAGCTGGAGATGATAAATTTCCGTATGTCCGGTATTTTTGTTTCGCCGAAAATACCTGCTTTCAGAACCGCATGAAAAGGAAATTTTACGGTAAAACCCGAGTGAAGTAAATCTTTGGGGCATGAGAATTAATTTTGAGGCCTGAAGAGTCTGCCACCATTCTGCCATGATTATGAGAATGGTGAAAAATGAAAATAAAAGTGAACGGTATCATGAAGAAAAATAAAGACAGGAGTCAGAGGTCATGGATGAAAGAATGATGCAATTAAGGCTGGGAGCAGCCGTGCTGGCCAGTCTGGTAATCGTGGTGATCATGCTGATGTTTCTTGGCACGAAAAAAAGTTTATTAAGCTCAAGTTATCATATTTATATTCACTTGGTGGATGCGCCTGGTGTGGTGGAGCATACCCCGATATACCAGAGTGGAATTCTTATCGGGCGAGTAAAAAATGTGAAATTAACCGAGTCAGGAGTACTGATAACGGCGAATATTTTTTCGGAGTATACGATATATCATGACCAGCAGTGCCATCTTTCCACGACATTACTTGGGGATGCTTCTCTGAAGATGGTGCAGATTCCGAGAGAAATCGGGCAGAAACCGTTACCACATGATCCGGTAAAACCTGGTGATACGTTAAATGGAAGAGTGGCTTTTGACCCGGTGGTATTAATCGGGAAATTACAGGACAGGCTTTCCACGGCGATTACAGACGTCAGTAATGCCGCGACACAGCTGGATCATGTGGCGGGTGCAGCGAATGAAATGATTCAGGAGAACCGGCAAAATGTAAAGACGATGATTCAGAATACTTCTTCTTTAATCACGGATTCTCATGGTTTTGTGCAGGAAATGTCAGGATTAATAAATGATGATGAGTTACAGGAAAGTTTTCGTTCGACGATTGTCCGGCTGCCAGCGTCTCTGGATAAATTGGATGCGACAGTAGAGTCGATTCGCACGAATATGGGAAACGCTTCAGAGCGATTAAATGGTACCATGGAGCAGTTTTCGGCCAGAATGGATACATCTTTAGATCTTGCGGATAAAGCACTGCAGAATGTCGTGAAAATTACGGATCCGATCGCCATGAAAACTGAAATTTGGCTGGGAAATGTGGATAATATTTTGCAGAATTTGGATGTGTTTACTTCTTCTATTATAAATCAAGAAGGCACGGTGGGACTTTTATTGCGTGATCGGGCGATTTATGACAGATTATTTCAGACTCTGGATCGGGTGAATTATCTGACGAAGAAGCTGGAGCCTATCGTGTTTAATGCGCAGGTATTTTCAGAAAAAATTGCGCAGCATCCGGAGCTTTTAGGTGTGCGTGGTGCGCTGTTTCCTGACACGGGTACCAGTAAATCGGTTCCCCAGCCAAGAGGAATGAATTACTCGGCGGGAAGCGGATTTCCCTGGTTTCGGCAGGAAAATATAAATGCAGGAAGTGGAATAAATACGGATTTTTATAATGGAACCAGTGAGAATTCTTTTTCTGGTGGGACATGGAAAGAAACGGGTGCCCGGGCACATTCTGTCACACGTGATTCTTCGTATGGAAACACGGTGAAAGGGCGCCGCTTAAAGCCTGCCGCCGCGCGGACGGAATATTCTTTGGGTGGAGAGGCTAATATATATAATGATGGTGACTCATATTATGCCGCGACAGAACCCATGGGACGTCCGGTTCAGGAATTTCCACAGGGAAATATACGTGTGTTATCAGATACGCCAGTCACACCGGGAGAGGTGATTCCTTATCCTCCAGCAGGAGTGGGAGTCAGGCAGTACTCCCCACGGCTTAAAATGGCGGCACCCAGCGGTGTGAATTATCCAGTAAGAAACACGGGTATTTAATCCAGGCACACGATAAATTTCGATTTTCCTGGCATTTTTCTTTGCTGGAAATGCCTGTTTTTGTGGCCGCGGGAAACGGAATTTTAAGGGAGAGTCAGTAAAAAATAGAAACAGAGCAGATCAGGAAACTTATTATGGAACACAGTGTAAATATACGTCCCAGTTTTACAGAAGCACAAAAAAAAGCGATTTTTCTTACGGCAGGAAGGAAAGTTGCCATGTCCGTATGCCGAATGTCGCATAAAATCAGATCAGAAGATTTGGAAGGTACAGCGGATTTTCCGGTTTATGGAGTATTTGTGAGCCTGAAGCGTTTTGGCCAGCTTCGTGCGTGCTGTGGTTTTTTGGGGGAGCATTCCCTGCTTGGGGACGCGCTGGATGAGGCCGCCATGCGTGCTGCGGTGGAAGATTTTCGTTTTCCTGTGATTCACAGCAGTGAACTGCATGAAATGGAAATGGAGGTCTGGATTCTTGTCTGTCCGGAACGTATCGTGGCGAAAGATGAGAGTATTTTTAAGTTTATTGAGCTGGGGAAGCATGGCCTGCAGGTTTTTCGTGGGCAGAGACGTGGTTTACTTTTGCCGGGGGTGGCGACAGAGCATCATATGGATCCATTACAGTTTTTGGAGCAGACCTGTATAAAAGCTGGGCTTCCGAAAGATGCCTGGATGGATCCGTATACGGCGGTATTTCGTTTTGAAGGTTATTCCATTACAGGTCATGTAAAAGATACGCTGGATCCGTCTATTCCCGTGGATCCACCGGAGAGTGAAAAAAAGGGTCCTGATGCACGGAATCTGGCGTGGCTGGCGGATCACTGTTTTCGGAATATACAGAAAAAAATGAACGGAGGGATTCCCGATATTTATTTGCCCGGCGCGTATGATGGAATGGTGAATGGGGCGTGTATTCGTCTGAAAATGGCGCATCAGTATATGGACTGTGCGCATGTATCTTTTCAGAGGGAAGTGCCGTTACAGTCCACGCTGTTAAATGTCGCTGAAAATGCGACTTCTGCACTAAAAAATCATCATATAAAATCTCTTCTTGGAATCCATGCTTCTTTGTGTGTTTTTTGGGATGTTCATTTAATCGGTACCGCGGAAAAATGTTCTTTGGAAGATGTGGATACAAAAGAATATGGTGTAATCGTTCATCGAAATGGCCGCTGGACGCTCTGTTTTAATCCGAAACGGGAAGCAGAATCCTTACTTGCGGACGCACTGGGAGTATCAGAATTTTTGCAGGATGAAGATACGGCGGTTTATCTTACACGTGTTCGTGCGACAGAATCATCATTTATTACCAGTACAGTTCAGGTGCCTCTGAGAGATGAACAGATTCGGCATTCTGCGGTGGCAGGTATGTTTTATCCGGACGGAGAGAAACAGATGAAAGAACAGCTGGATCGGATGCTTGCGGAGAATGATGCGCCGGAGAATATTCAGCCGAACCAGGTTTTTCAGCCGTGGGGGGGTAAGTTTTTTGTGGCGCCGAAAAAGGCGTATACTGGGGCGCTCGTTCCGCATGCAGGCTGGCAGTATTCTGGTCGGCTGGCCGCTCAGACGCTGGCGCAAATTGAATTTCCGCGACATATTTTTATTTTTGCGCCAAAACATAAAAATATCGGAGTGGACTGGGCGGTCGCGCCTTTTGAAAAATGGAATTTACCTGTTCGTTCCATGGACGGTGATCCACGAATGGCGCAGCAGCTGACAGAGGCGGTGCCCGAATTTCAGTTGGATGCTCTGGCGCACCGAGAGGAACATTCGATCGAAGTTTTACTGCCGATTTTAGCACGTCTTGCGCCAGGTTCACGTATTTTGGGAATACAGGTAAATGGAAAATCCGAAAAAATTCCTGAGGTTTCAAAACAGTTAGCGCGGTGGATAAGTACGCTTCCACAGAGGCCACTTTTAATTGCGTCCAGCGACATGAATCATTACGCCACGGATAATGAAACACGAAAGTTGGATGCCCCGGTACTGGATGCGATTTGTCGCTGTGCCCCAGAAGAAATGTTAAGGTCAGTTCAGGAAAAAAATGTCAGTATGTGTGGCTGTTTACCGACTGCTCTGGTAATGATGACGCTTCGGGAAATGTCGTTACTGAATCATGCCGTAAAGGTGGGATACGCCACGAGTGGGGATGTTACGGGTGATAAACGCCAGGTGGTGGGATATGCAGGTATTCTTTTTGAATGATTATGATTCGGATGGTGGTGTGATAAAATAAGAATACTGGAAACTCGATGAATTTTTATCCCGGATGTACTATAAATTTTCGCTTTCCCGGCATTTTTTTACCGAAAATGCCGGGGATTTTTATCTCGAGGCACTCTAAAATTTTGTCTTTTCAGCGTTTTTGCTTCGCTGAAAATGCCTGCTTTAAGAGGCGCGCAAAACGGAAATTTAAAGTGGAAACAGCATAAAGGAGCAGTCATACAGAACTGCACAAAAAAGGGAATGTAATATAAAATCCGTATAAAATAGAATCAGGACATGGTTACAAAAAAGTTAAAGCGAGAATGTCATACGGTAATATGACAGTGAAAATCTCGGCGAAATAAAAATTTATGAAGTGTCGGAATAAAATCTGTCCCTGATCTCTTGCGCGGAGGCAGATTTCATAGTATACTAAAATATGATGGTTTATATTCGGTGCACTATAAAATTCCCGATTTTTCGGCATTTTATGCCTGAGGCACTCTAAATTTTCGCTTCTCTGGCATTTTCCTTTCGCTGAAAAAGCCTGCTTTAGAGGCGCACAAAAAGGAAATTTAAAGTGAAACCAGTATAAAAAATAAAACTTTTAGCCCACCTGAGTATTATGTATGAAAAGTAACACATTTTTAAATTATTTTTCCCTCTTTTTGACGGCTTTATTTATAGGAGGGATGGTAGGTTTTGGCGGTACATATTATTATCAGTCGATAAAACTGTCGGATGAAAAATATGTGCAGGGAATTCTTGAACAGTTTAAGGATCTGGGAAAAAACACGGTTAAAAATCCTATTTTTGCTGCGGTACGAGTGGAAAAAGCGGTCATGGAGGAAGCGCAGGAAATTAGTGAATTAACGGGGCGGTTAATGGAAATTAATCGTACGACGGTCGCCAGTGAAGTCACGGGAAGAATTGTAGAAATGTTTGTGGAAGAGGGGACGCCTGTGGAAACTGGCCGAACGCTTCTGGCTCGGGTGGATACGGTCTGGAGTAAATTGGCCATACAGCAGTCACAGGCGCGTCTGGCGGCCCTGGAAGCCACGCTTCGTTATGAAAGTAGTGAGCTTAAACGTATTTCCAGTTTAATCGCGGATCATGCGGTCAGTCAGAGTGAAGTGGAGTCGAAAGAGGCCACGATTCAGGAATTAAGAGCACAAATTGCGGAAGAACATGCCGCGCTGAAAGAATGGGAACTTCGTGTGACACGTTCTGAAATATTCGCACCTTTTCACGGAGAAGTGGTACAGCGTTTTGTGGATGTCGGCTCTTATGTCGTGCCGGGCACGGCGATCGCGGAGATTATTTCCACAGGACAGATAGATGCACGGATTTTTGTTCCAGAGAATGACATTCATCGTGTTTCGGTGGGACAAAAAGTTCAGGTAATGATTGATCCGCTGAATAAAATGGTGGAGGGGAGTATCGTGACGATTCTCGGTTCCGCAGAGACGGCTTCACGTACTTTTGTTGCCAGAATTAGGCTGGATGATAATAATGGAGAATTAAAATCCGGGATGAGTGTTCGTGCGTATTTACCAGTAACGGATAAGGTTCCGTCGCTGGTTTTACCTGAGGATGCTGTGTTAATTCGTCCGGATGATTCCACGGTCTGGGTGGCCCTTTCCGAGGAAGCGCAGAATGGTCAGGAGGCTCCAGAAATTATTGCGGAACCTGTCCCGGTACGGATTACCGCCACGATGCCCGGTAAATTCGCCGTGGAACCGGAAACTCAGCGTGGGAAAGAAATCCTCGTCGCGGGCGCGGATGTTATCATAGAAGGTGCAGAGCGTCTGGCACCGGGAACGAGTTTAAGAATTATGGAAAATAAATATCCGATTCAGTCCATACCCGGTCTGTACCCTTCAGGTCATCAAAAATTGGATTAATCAGTAAATTATACGAAAGCGGAATGGACAAGATTCTATGAAAATTAAGTATCCTTTTTTGAGTCGCCTATTTTTTGGGGTCTTTCTTCCGAATTATCGTGTCTCGGTGGTGAATGAGCTGACGCCAAAAATATTAACTGAAATGGGCGTGGAATCTGTTTTGTTGGATGTGGACTGTACGTTAAAGCGTTATGACTGTGATATTCTGGAACCATGGGTGGAAGCCTGGCTGGATACGCTGAAAGATGCGAACATTCAGGTATGCTTACTCTCGAATGGAAAAGGAAAGAGAATTGGCCGTTTCGCGGAGAGATATGGTTTACCGTACATGGCCATGGCCGTGAAACCTCTGCCTTTTGGGTGTCTGCGCGCGATTCGCCGGCAGGGGTTTCAGAGACGTTCCACCGCGATGATCGGGGATCAGATTTTTGCGGACATTCTTGCAGGAAATCTCGCAGGTCTGAAAACTGTTTTAGTAACTCCGATTCATCCTGAAATGGAACCTCTGTTTACACGGGTAAAGCGGCCTTTCGAAAAATTTATCATAAAACTTATTCCCTCGCACGCCAGGAAACCGACGGTACAGTAATAAACAGGTGCACCGGGTTTAGAAAACTCAGAGGAACCTGCGTGAGGTTATGTCGGATGTACGGTAAGTTTATTTCCGCCGATTAAATTATATTCTGCGGTTTTTCCTTTAAATTTTCGTTTTTTGTGCGGGTTTAAAACAGGCGTTTTCTGTGAAGCAAAAATACAGAGGACGCGGAATTTTGTAGTGTACCGAGTGTAGAATACAAAAAGACAAAAACGATAGTATCTTGGACATAAAACAAAATATAAGAAAAAACGGCATAAAAAAACCGTTCTGTATTTAGTACAGAACGGGAAAATTGCGGGGACAGGATTTGAACCTGTGGCCTCGAGGTTATGAGCCTCGCGAGCTACCGAGCTGCTCCACCCCGCGATCATAAGGAAGAAAATATACTTTTTGAGCATATATCTTCCATTTCATAAAGTTTATTATATCTGAAATAATTCTTTTGTCCAGAGGGGGGTGAGATTTTTATGTCTAAACCTCTGAAAAAATTCTTTCGGGAAATTTTTAGAAAAATGTCTTGGTTTTAGATGTTTTATGCCCGATGCACTATAAAATTCCGCTTTACCGGCATTTTGCTTCGCTGAAAATGTCTGCCTTAAGAACCGCACAAAATGGAAATTTAACGTGGAAACAGTATATGCTCGATTTACTTAAATTTTTTGCTTCTCTGTTTTTTTGTTTCGCTGAAACCGCCTGCGTTCAGAATCACACGAAACATAAATTTAAGGTGAAATCTGTATACACAGTAAGAAACACGGCATTTTTTGTGTGTCGGACGGTGAGGCGAGTATTTACAGAAGAGTAAACTGGAAGGTTTTACGGAAAGATTTTACG
>JAUNBR010000094.1 GCA_030527015.1 Planctomycetia bacterium | reverse complement strand
ATACCTATGTCATTCAGACACTCACAAATCATTTTAAATTACAGCTTCCCTTCAATCGTCGATAACTTAAGGAGACAAAAATGATTTTATATTTTATAATTGGTTTGATTGTAAGTGATATTGCAGCTGTTTTGTCGTATATAGGGCTATTCAATTACATGTGTGAACCTTCTGGCTCTACGTTTGGCAACTATTTTCTTATTTTTTCCACGTTAGCATTTATCCATTGGATTATGTGTTGTGTATTTGGAAGCAAAAAAGTAATTCTTGCCACCTTAGTTCCTGGACTTCTTGGTTTTGTATGTTTTCTATATATTTCATTGCATTTACTGGGACGTTTTATATAATATATTAACAATGCGCAGGGCACCTGTAATATTGATGATCATCCCCATGTCATTCAGGCACTCACAAATCATTTTAAATTACAGCTTCCCTTCAATCGTCGATAACTTAAGGAGACAAAAATGATTTTATATTTTATAATTGGTTTGATTGTAAGTGATATTGTGGCTGTTTTGTCGTATATAGGGCTAATGTGTGAATCTTCTGGCATTACGTAATACTACTGTTTTTGTTATTTTCTCCACGTTAGCATTTATCCATTGGATTATATGTCTTATACTTGGAAGCAAGAAAGTAATTCTTGCCACCTTAGTTCCTGGACTTCTCGGTTTTGTATGTTTTCTACGTGTTTTAGTACAGACACTGGAACCTCTATAATTTCAAATTAAAATACTGACATTTTCAGCGAAACGAAAATGACGCAAAAAATCACGGCCAGAACGTTTTGTGAAATTTTTTCCAAGATGTTCCGCCACGATTTCCTCCTAATTTTGAAACCTCACCGCCGTTCGGGAAGCACACGAAACATTCTCGGTCGGCGGTGAGGTGCTTTTTTAGAATATGGTATTTTTTATGTATGAGGTATGATAAATTTTAGCTTTCCTGGTCTAGCGACCGTCCGGATTTTTTACTTTCGTGAAAGAGCGAGGATTTAGTGCGGCGCAGAGAGCGGACATTTTCAGCGAAGTAAAAATGTCGTGGAAACGGAATTTTATAGTGTATTGGGTACGAAAATCTGGCGTGTAAAATGTTGTGTTTATGAAATCGGATTTTGCGTCATGTGGACAAAATTACGTAAAATGGTCAATCCATTTTCTTGGCTTTTTTCAGGGTGAAACTGAGTTGCCCAGACGTTACCATGACAAATTGCGCTGGTAAAAGGTAAAATATAATCTGTCGTGGCGGCAGAGAGTTTTGGATTTTCAGGCGTTACATAATAAGAGTGGACGAAATAAAAAAAAGGCGCGAGCGGCAGTCCAGCGAACATGGGCGCGGAAGTGGAAAGGGTGAGGGTGTTCCATCCGATATGAGGGACTTTTAGCGTATTTTCTGGAAAACGGCGGACGGCACCACGGAAAATCTGTAAACCAGAAACCCCTGGTGCTTCTTCACTGGAGTCCAGTAACATCTGCATCCCAAGACAGATCCCGAGAAATGGTCGATTATGCGTGGTCCAGTCACGAATAAAATCAAGAAACTTTTTTTCTGATAAATGTTTTATGCCGTCTCCGAAATTACCCACACCGGGCAGGACAAGAGCTGAGGCATTTTCCGCTTCCGCCACGGTACGCACGGTGCGCAGTTCCGCTCCGACGTATTCCAGTGCTTTCGTGACACTCTGTAAATTTCCCATTTCATAATCAATTAACGCGATATATGTCATTTTTTCTGCTAATTATAAAAAAGATTCCATAAAAATTTATATTTCTGAAACGCTATAAATCCCTGTGTTTCTGGAATTTTCGATGAAAATGTCTGTGGACAGGACCAAATAAAACGAAAATTTAAGTAATGCCAGTATGAGATGAAATCAAAATTCCCAGGTGTTTTGCCGAGGGGGAATGACTTTCCCTCATCCGAACTACCCCCCACCTTGCGGGCGTACCCCTTCAAAGAAAGGGAATGGTTCCCTCTTTTAGAGAGGAGGAACGCAAACTTTTTTGAGGGCACCCCAGGTCGGGCGCTAGTCGTGGTGCCTTGCTGAGCGAAAATGTTGCGAAATGCCTCAAATCTTTTCTTCAATAAAAACCTCAAAAATACACCAACAGGAATTTGTTTTATGGTACGGCCATCCCATTCCGGGGCTCACTTCGTCGCGAACTGCGCTGAATTTCTGTTCGGCCAAGGCACGTTGAATCGCTTTTTCCAGTACCGGTGTCGTTGTGAGAATCCAAGCTGGCTCATCGCAGGTCTTTCCCAGGAAAGAGAGCGAAAAAGGGCTTTCCCGAAGAATATCCTTACGACGCACATACTGAAACAGGCGGCTCCAGACCGGTCCGTCATACTCAAAAACCCTCGGCTTGTGGTACATTACGACATACGGACACCGAAAACCAATATTGGGGGTTTCGTCCGGAATAACCCGATGGAACGGAATCCTTTTTTTCTGAAGCATGGATTGAATTTCCGGCTCGATATCCTCCCACTGCGCGTTTCGCCAATCCGGCTTGAACCCCAGACTGGCGCAGGCGTTCTGAAAAATCTGCAACTCTTTTTCGGGTATATTACACTCATGTTCCCGAAGGTAATCGTTCATATTAGGGAACAACTCTGCAACTTTTTCCCGTTGCGGGAGCGAAAGGCCGGTGAGACAAAAATCTCTCTGGTAAAACGAGGAGGTGGCGACCGGTTCTCCTTCAATATCGTATAGATATTTCACATTGCGCAGACTTTCTGGCCAATTTGCGAGGTCATAATCTTTCGGAACCACGACCATATAAGCATCCGGTTGACGCTCGTAGTGCAAGTCTCGATACTTGGCCCGCTTTTTCTTCAGAAGAGGTAAATATTCCTTGTGGGGCAAGGAGAACCCATCTTCATCTTCTTCATCGCTGAAAAAAGACTCGGCACGTATTTTGTTTCCGTTTTCATCGCGAAGATACATGACTTTTTGCGAGGGATGAGCCACGTATCGAGTTGCAGAAAGGTAAAAATCATCGCGAAAACCGTGGGGAAACGCCCAGATTCCCTGTTTGGCTGGAGCGTTGCTGGACTGTTTTTGCGGTGCTAATGTTCCAAAACGCACAAACTTCATTTCGTTTTCCCTTTTATACTCGTTTTCTCCTACAAAATTTCCATTCTGCACGACGCCTCACGAGTCGTGGTGCGCACCTCCGACGGCTTGCGGAATCGGAAATTTCCACGAGAGGTGTTATCCCGCTTCTGCAATAAAATTCCCGCAAAAGTCACACTGACTTTTTGACGGTAAAACCAGTATACCACACTTCGTGAAGGGGGGCAAGGTGTGAAAATGGAAAATTATCGATTCTCAGAAAAAAAAAATTAAACGAATTGCGCCACGCAAACAAAAAACGAAAAAAATATGGCTGGCGGATGGGATTAAAGCGGTTTTTCTGCCCGGGAACGGTCGGACCGTCGGTGATGTGGCAGAAGTCCGAATGATGGACGAAGCACGGTGCGCGTCTACTTTCAAAAATGGAAATCCAGCGGAATCGACGCGCTCAAAGATCGTCTTTTGTGGGGCCGTGTGGCCAGGCTCACTGATGCTTAGAAGGTGGCGCTCGGGAAGTGGCTGGATGAAAATCGCTGTCAAAAAGTGGCTGAAATCCAGCGGCATGTTTTATCATGGTTCCAATTTAAAATTTCGTTTTGTGCGGCTCTAAAAGCAGGCTTTTTCAGCGAAGCAAAAAAGCCGGTGAAGCTAAATTTTATAATGTATCGGGTATATCATGGTGTCACATCAAATTACCGTTTCGTGCGGCGCGCAGAAAGTAGGCATTTTCAGCGAAACAAAATGCTGAGGAAGCGGGATTCATTATGCATCGGATATAAAAATGTATCACGTTTTTTTGTCCGATCCGGAATGTGTAATTTTTTGAATGATCTCGGTTTCGTATGCAAAAAACCGAAGCACGCGCCGGGTAAAACGGACCATGAAAAGCAAAAAGAATTTGTCGCGCAGTACCGAAAACGTTACCGCGCAGAGCTGCGTACGCTGATAAATGAAAAGTTTCATCTCGTCGTAAACAAAAACTGAATTTTAAAATGGCATGAGTATAAAACGAAAATTTAAGTAATGGCAGTATGAGATGAAATTAAAATTCACAGGTGTTCTGTTTTCCGTCGGTAAAATTTTCTGTTAAATTTTCATATTTTTTTGTCCAGCGATGAACAAAAATTAGGGGGATGATTCCGCCCACGCCGAAAGAACAGTCGATCAGTTTCCAGAGCAGGGGAATTTCACGAACTGTTCCACAGATGAAGGCCAGCGGAATTACCAGGATGCAGGCGATCATACCGAAGTGTATTACCCAGATATTTTTTACTGGATCGCGCAGTGGCCCCAGAAAAGCGACTGCGATAATGAGATGAGCGAAAGCCAGCCAGTCGGTGCCATAAGCCATAAAAGGGTATTTTTCTGCGTTTTCGTCGAGACCTTTCTGAATATATTCCAGCCAAAAAACCAGGTCGGGCCACGTTTCGCCGACTGCCGTCTGTGCGCCAAAACAGGAGTTCAGTAAATGAAGTTCGGCGCGCAGCGGAAAGGCGGTGATTCCACTTAAAACCAGTGCGACGATAAAAAAGAGCAGCATTCCGCGGATTTTCCACAGTAAATTTTTGTGCATGTGCTTATTCCTTTTTAATGACATCAGAAAATGAAATAAAACTGGAGAGGGAATTTATACCCGATACATTATAAAATTTAGCTTCACCGGTTTTTTTGCTTCGCTGAAAAAGCCTGCTTTTAGAGCCGCACAAAACGAAATTTTAAATTGGAACCAGTATAAACGACAGAAGTGCGTTCTGGTTTACTCTTCTTTTTTCTCCGTATACCATTTAGCTGAGATCCCCAGGTGATTTATTTTATAATGGATCATCCTGGGAGAAAGACTCAGTTCTCTTGCGGCGGCAGACATGTTTCCTTTATGACGTTTTAATGCGTCCATCAGCAGTTCCCGTTCAAAAGATTCTACGAGCGTTTTAAAATCTTTCGTCCCTTGCGGAAGTTCATGCAGAGTGCTGGAAATTTCCGTCTGTAATGATGGAGGAAGGTTATAACTGTGAATCGTATCGTCTGTGGCTGTTAAAACCGCTCTCTCGATACAGTTTTCCAGTTCTCGGATATTTCCTGGCCAGTGATATGCCATCAGGAGATTTACCGCTGGAGGAGAAATCCCTTTAATGGAAGTATTATAACGAAGATTATACTTTTCGATAAAATGTTCCGCAAGAAGAATAATATCACAGCGGTGTTTTGAAAGATCCGGAATATAAATTGGAAAGATATTTAGCCGATAATAAAGGTCTTCGCGGAACTTTCCTTCTTCCATTAATTTTTCCAGATTTCGACTCGTGGCGGCAATAATCCGGACGTCAGACTGAATTTCTTTATTACTTCCCACACGTGAAAAAGTTCGTTCCTGAATAAAACGCAGGAGTTTCACCTGACTGGTCAAGCTGAGATCTCCGATTTCATCCAAGAAAATCGTTCCACCGTCTGCGGCTTCTGCACGGCCGATACGTCGTTCAGATGCTCCTGTGAAAGCACCCTTTTCATGTCCAAAAAATTCGCTCTCCACCAGTTCTTCAGGAATCGCAGCGCAGTTAAGCGTGACCATGGGTTTATCTGCCCGATTACTTAACTGTCGTATGGCCTGAGCGACAAGTTCTTTTCCTGTCCCTGAGCTTCCTCGGATAAGAACGGTCGCGTTCGTTGGCGCAACTTGCCGGATCAGCCGATACACCTGCTGCATGCTTCGGCAGTTCCCCACTAATTTCCCGGGATTCGTCAGCTGAATCACTTCCCGTAATCGCTGATTCGTGGCCAGTAACTGTTCCCGTTCTTCATGTTCCTTCGCTCGGGTGGCCGCTACATCCGCCATCAGATTTCCCACGATTTCCAGCAAAGAAAGATAGGATTCCAGATTCGTGCCGGGATTATTTTCACACTCGATACTTAAAGTGCCCACGACTCTTTCATGGTGAGTGATCGGTACACATAAAAAAGCAGTACACTGACCCGGATCCGGTTTTTTAGTACGACTTAAAAAACGTTTATCTTTTAAGACGTTTGGCACCAGGCACGGAATACCCGTGGCAGCCACCTGGCCGGTAATCCCCTCACCGAGTTCATAACGGCCACGTTTTTTTGCTGCATGATCCAGACCGAATGAGGCGTCTATTTCAAAAATATCACCATGACGCAGAGTGAGTGCCGCACAGACCATCCCCATTTTTCGGCTAATAATTTCTAAAACCTGCTCCATGAGCTTCTGAATATTTCGCTCATGCACGACCGCGGAACTAATTTCCTGAAGAATCGCTATTTCTGTTTTTATGTTTTCCATCTTAAATTTAGGAAGGATGACGGGTAAAAGTATGAGAATATACGGATTCCCCTTTATATGCCCGATACATTATAAAATTCAGCTTCACCGGCTTTTTTGCTTCGCTGAAAAAGCCGGTTTTTAGAGCCGCACAAAACGAAAATTAAAATTGGAACCAGTATATCTCCGTTTTACACGGCTCTGAAAGCCAGTATTTTCGTGAAGTAAAATGCCGAGAAAGCGGAATTTTATGGTGTCTCGGGTATATGAAACACCTGCTTTCCGAGTTACACAAAACGAAAATTTAAAGTGGAACCGGTAATGACTTCACTGAAAGTGCCGGAGAAACATAAATTTTATCATGGACTGGGATAAAAAATAGAGACAGAGAAATACGTAGGGAAATGCTTTAACCAGCGGAAATGGGTTTTACGTGGTCAAAACGGCTGTACGGAACGAAAGCTCGGCTGATGTAATCCGCCAGTTCGACCAGATATTCTCGCAAAAATGCGTGTTCACTTTTTTCACTGGCAGAGATCGCGGCATTCGCGGGATACGTAAATTCGTTCATATCATGCGCATCATAAAGGATGTCGCCGGTGGCCACGTCAATAAGTGACACTTCGACGATCGCATGTCCGCGCCAAATATTAATGCCGCCGATATGCGTGTTATATCTTAAGTCGACTGCGATTACCTGATCGGCACCCACGGCCGCGCCGATTTCGTCAAATTGCATGCTGGCTTCCATTCCATCACAGTAATCCTCGATTTCCCTGCGAGGAATCAGCTCAACTTTTTGACGCTTTTTTAATCCCTGCTGGATCCTGGTCTGCAGAGCACGCGCCAATTCATTCGCGAAATCTCCATTTTGGTAAGAGGTGGAAGGTCCTGGCCGACAGACGATCGCCACTTTCCCTTTTAGTATATTTTTACATGGAGGATCGATTTCATCACCTTTAATCAGATACCCCACCGTTCCGAAAGCGGCGCATCCTCCCAAAAACAGGCACAGTGAGCCGAGAAGACAAATTGTCAGGCTATAACAGTGAAAACGTGATGAATGGATCATATCTCCGCATCCTTACTTATGATAATATGATAGAATAATGGCTGTCAGTGAAAATATATGATAATATACCTGAGGCGCTATAAATTCCCGCTTTTATGGCGTTTTTGCTTCGGCTGAAAATGCCGGCTTTTCAGAGCCGCACGAAACGAAAATTTAAAGGTGAACCGGTGGTGCATGCACACGATACGATAAATTTTCCATTTCTGCGTCATTTCATTTAACGTTACATTTCTGTTCTGAAAATCGGCGTTTTGACGAATCAAAAATGTCGGCCGGCCTGTCGGTGTACAGGAAAGCGGAAATTTATAGTGTATAGGCATAAAATAATTTATAGGGTAATATTTTATAGGTAAACATTAACACCTCATACCGATTTTCGCAAGAGCAATTTTCGAAATACACATATTTATAGGAAGAAATTTTACGCTATTTTTTGTGAAATAATGTACTTTTTTGTTTATATAAAGTATTGTGCCGCGCTCCCTTTTAAAATAAATAATATCTGCTAAAATCTTCAGAAGGATGTTTGTTATACCCCGATACACGATAAAATTCCGCTTCTCCAGCATTTTTACTTCGCTAAAAATGCCTGGTTTCAGAGCCGCACAAAACGGAAATTTAAAGTGGAACCAGTATAAGTAATACGGATTCACATAAAATTTAAATTTTATGTGTTCGTGGAAGTGGTATTTTCATCGAAACAAAAAGCGTACTTTTTCTGTCGGTAACCAAAAGACGCAGAAATTTATAGTGTATCGGTTATAAAACATATATTTTCTAAAAATGATGAACACGAATACTGAAATTATTGAGAAACTTCGCTGGAAAAAGTTTCCTGTTTTAAATGATGGTTATGTCTGTCTGGTGGACTGCATGGGGGATGACCGCGCGATCGTACAGGCAGCGCGGGTCAGTTATGGAGATGGAACGCGGAAAGTTTCGGACGATGAAACGCTGATTCGATATTTGTTACGTCACCGGCATACCACGCCTTTTGAAATGGCGGAGATAAAATTTTTGGTACGTGTTCCCATGGACTGTTGGCGTCAGTGGATCCGGCACAGGACGGCGTCTGTAAATGAATACAGTACGCGGTATTCTGTGGCGATCGACAGTATGCAGAATACGGAAGCACAGATGTGGCGTTTACAGGCCAGGGATAATCGGCAGGGAAGTGCTGGGTATCTGGAATCGGAAATTGGGCAGGAGCTGACGCGCAGGGAGATGGAGTTTCATCATATGGCGCGTGATATTTACGAACAGCGGGTATCTGAAGGTGTGGCGCGCGAGCAGGCGCGGAAAGATCTGCCACTTTCCACATATACGGAAGCGTACTGGAAAATTGACGTACATAATTTGCTGCATTTTCTGGAGCTTCGTATGGAGAGGCATGCGCAGGAAGAGATTCGTCAGTACGCGAATATTATTGGGGAGCAGATCGTGAAGCCTCTTTTCCCTCTGACATGGCGGGCTTTTGAAGATTATTGTTTGAATTCTTTGTCTTTAACCTCTTTAGAGCGTGGTGTAATTTTCCGTCTGGCGAGTACAGGAAACATACCGGCCACGGAAGAACAGTTTCTTGCGGCTCAGGATGAATTCTGGAAATCTCGGGAGAGGTGTCGTGAGCGGGATGAATGTCGAGAAAAACTTCAGCAGCTAGGGATATTACGCTAAATCTGAAAAAAGAGGAAAATATCTTGCATAAAAGTTTCGGAGGGTCTGACATTTTGTCAGGCTTTCTGTTTTTTTTATTCGTAAACCTCTGAAATTTAGGGAGATTATGCGAAAAAGTTCTTTTAAATCGCTTTGGCACGATTTTTGCGTAAAATTGTCTTGAGTCCTAATATTTTACATACTTGGCAGGATTATTTTTTATCTCTAAAAGGTGATTTTATAAAAAAATTTGGACTTTACCGGTTTCTTCTCACATTTTCGTTTTGTACGATTTTTGAAAAAGCATTTTTGTTGAAATTTTCAGATAATTTACGAAATTTTTTTAATTCAAAAATATTTTCAGAACGGATGAGAATGCATATCGGGGGAAAAGAAACCTTCTTTTGTCGGACAATTAAATTTTACGGAGAAACTCACTCATGGCAAAAAAAAAGAACACCGAATGTAGCTGTAAGAATACTGATTCTTTAAATATTCAGCCTCTGGGCGATCGACTGGTGGTAAAGCGGGATGCGGCGGAAACGGTTACCTCAGGCGGTATTTACCTTCCAGAAACCGCGAAAAATAAACCTTCACGTGGAACGGTAATTTGTGTCGGAAATGGAAAACTTCTGAAGGACGGCTCACGGTCGGAGCTACAAATTTCCGCAGGCGATAAAGTCCTTTTTCTTTCATATGCGGGCGAAGAATTTAAGTTAAAGAATGAAGAATATCTTCTTTTACGTGAAGAGGACATTTTGGCGGTGATCGAATAATTCAGAAGGACTTATGGCTTATATTCTGTGTGACCATATAATATTTTCGTGGTAATCATGAAAAGGTTTCTGGGGTGTAAGCATGGCGGTATATATGCCGCGTATCCTGGTTTCACATGAAATTTCCGTTTTCTGTGGATCTGAAAGCAGGCATTTTTAGCGAAGCAAGATGCCGGAGAAAATGCCATGAAAGTGGAAATTCATAGTGTATCGGGTATAAAAATGGAGAATCGTTTATATAATTTTATAGTATATTAATTTGTGTTGAAATAAAAATTGAAAGGAACCTTAAAATGGCAAAAATGATTGCTTTTGATCAGGAAGCGCGTGATGCGATTCGCCGTGGTGTATCGAAACTTGCGCAGGCAGTAAAAGTAACCCTCGGCCCTCGTGGACGTAATGTAATTATTCAGAAGAGTTTCGGAAGTCCGACCGTTACGAAGGACGGAGTAACCGTCGCGAAAGAGGTGGATCTGGAAGACGTATACGAAAACATGGGTGCGAAAATGGTGCGTGAAGTGGCCAGTAAAACCAGTGATATCGCTGGTGACGGCACGACCACCGCGACTCTCATGGCGGAAGCGATTTTTAATGAAGGCCTTCGAGCTGTCGTTTCTGGCGTGAATCCGCTGCAGCTGAAGCGGGGAATCGATAAAGCTGTCGAAGACATTACCGCGAAACTCCATGAGAATTCCATCACCATTCAGACCGAAAAAGAAATGGCGCAGGTCGGTTCCATCGCCGCGAATAATGACTCCGAAATTGGCGGGCTGCTGGCTCAGGCCATGGCGAAAGTCGGAAAAGACGGCGTGATTACGGTCGACGAAAGTAAATCCCTCGCCACGGAAGTGGAATACGTAGAGGGAATGCAGTTTGACCGTGGTTACCTTTCTCCGTATTTTATCACGGATCCGAATTCCATGCAGTGTGAGATGGAAGACTGTTATGTACTGCTTTATGAGAAGAAAATTTCGAACATTAAGGACATGCTGCCTGTGCTGGAGGCGGTGGTGCAGAGTGGGAAACCGCTGCTGATTATCGCGGAGGACGTGGACGGGGAAGCTCTGACGACTCTGGTCATTAACCGGCTGCGTGGATCTTTGCACATTTGTGCGGTAAAAGCACCGGGTTACGGTGACC
The DNA here is from genome assembly GCA_030527015.1 of Planctomycetia bacterium. GTDB lineage: Bacteria > Planctomycetota > Planctomycetia > Pirellulales > Thermoguttaceae > RGIG3701. The sequence goes on along the minus strand of JAUNBR010000094.1, from coordinate 1,300 downwards.
GGCGGAAGGCCATGCTGGAAGATATCGCGATTCTTACCGGCGGCACAGCGATTTTCGAAAGTCTGGGTACGAAACTGGAAAACATCACGCTGGAGCAGCTCGGACGCGCGAAGAAAATCATTATCGACAAAGATAATACCACGATCATTGAAGGTTCTGGAAGTCTTGAGGAAATTAAAGGCCGAATTGCGCAGCTGCGTCGGGAAATCGAGAATTCCACGAGTGATTATGATCGTGAAAAGCTGGAAGAACGCCTCGCGAAACTTTCCGGCGGTGTAGCGAAAGTTCTTGTCGGAGCTGCTACGGAAAGTGAAATGAAAGAGAAGAAAGCCCGGGTGGAAGACGCCCTTCACGCCACACGTGCTGCGGTGGAAGAAGGAATCCTTCCCGGTGGTGGTGTCGGCCTTTTACGCGCCAGTTCCGCTGTTTCTCCCGAAGGCCTTTCGCAGGACGAAATGATCGGTTATAACATCATTTTGCGCGCCTGTCGTGCTCCGCTGACTCAGATCGCCCTGAATGCCGGAAAAGATGGCGGTATCATCTGTGAAAAAGTCGCGGAAGGGACTGGAAACTTCGGTTATAACGCCGCGACGGATTCTTTCGAAGATCTCGTGGAATCGGGTGTAATTGACCCGACGAAAGTTACCCGAACTGCCCTTCAGAACGCTTCCAGTGTAGCGTCTTTATTGCTGACCAGTGAAGCCCTGATCGCCGAAATTCCGAAACCCGAGAAGCCAGTACCCGCCGGTGGTGGAATGGATGGTATGTATTAATCGTATTTTTTGCAGCTCTAAACGCAGGTCTCAGCGAATCTAAATGCCGAGGAAGCGGAATTTTATAGAGCACGGGATAACATACATCGGGAATAAATAACCCTCAAAATTTGAGTAAAAAAACGGTCATGCACGAGTGAACATGCTCTCGCGTGACCGTTTTTCTTTTTCTAATTCCCCCGTGTTTCGATTTCCCCGGAGCCGTGGACGGAGGACGCAGTCCGCAGTCCCGGGCGAATCGCCGGAGGACGTTCCCGATGTTTCGATTTTCCCGGAGCCGTGGACGGAGGACGCAGTCCGCAGTCCCGGAAGAATCGCCGGAGGACGTTCCCGATGTTTCGTTTTTCCCGGAGCCGTGGACGGAGGACGCAGTCCGCAGTCCCGGACGAAGTGCCGAAGGACGTTCCCGATGTTTTGATTTTCGTGGAGCCGTGGACGGAGCGTAAGCGCAGTCCCGGACGAATCGCCAAAGGACGTTCCCGATGTTTCGATTTTCCCGGAGCCGTGGACGGAGCGCAAGCGCAGTC
>JAUNBR010000093.1 GCA_030527015.1 Planctomycetia bacterium | reverse complement strand
AAGTTCCATCTTGTCGCAGGCGAAAACTGAATTTTAAAATGGCATGAGTATATATTTCCGGTGAACGTTGCCGTAGAACCGTTGCCCCAGAACGTGATGCTGCCGCTGCCGGTCGCAATCGCTCCGCCGTTAATATCGGAGCTGTTGCCGAAAAACACGTTCACGCCCGATATGGTGACGGTATCTCCTTCAACGGCAAACGCTCCGCCGTTACCTTGGGAGGTGTTTCCATGAAACGTGTTCTTGCCAGATAATGTAATGCCGCCACCTGCACTATAAATCGCTCCACCAGCACCATCGGCCGTGTTTGCCCGAAAGATGTTCTCGCCGTAGAGCAGGACGTTGGCATCACTGCTGTAAATCGCTCCGCCAGATTCTCCCGACACGTTTTGTTGAAAGGTGTTCTTGCCGTACACATAGATGTCGCCGGTTCCGCCAGCAATCGCCCCAAGAGGCTCAGCGGATCCACTACCGCCCTGGAAATCAAAAGTGCCGTTAATAAGAATACCCTGATCACTCTCTATCGCTCTGCCGAACAGAGTAAAAATAGTCGCGTCGCCAGTGAGCGTTACGTTTCCTCCCGTGCTGGAAATCACACTGCTAGCGAACTTCACGCCCGAAAGATCAAGCGTCAGCGTGTTATTGCTGTTCGTGGTCAGGTGGAAAAACGCCTCATCTCCTAGCAAGGAAATTCTTTTCGTTGTCCCGTCGCTGGAGGTAATCGAAAACGAAACGTCCTCGCCAGAAAACTCCACCGCGGCGGATTCAGTAACATCGTCATACAAAACCGCCCTGTTTCCGTCGAGAGAATCTGCCACGTCAGAAAAACTATTGCCATCCACCACGAACTCCCCGGAACTATCCGTCACGACGATTTTCGGCGCCATCTGCGCCCAAGCGTTTTCCGCCGTGCCGAAGAGGAATAAACCTCCTAAAGCTAAGCCCCCGGCAAACATTTTCAGTCGGTAGAAATTTTTCGCATCGCGTTTTTTCATAACAAGCATCCTTGCTTTTCAGAGAATCTGTCTCCGTCCATACCACGAAAACTTTGTATAGTATCTTATATTCCACTATATCGGTCTGTACATCAGAAATATTTAATAAAAAAGGAATAACCGAAAAATATTTTGTATTTTGTGTATTTTGAAATACTGGCGCGGACAGGGAAATGGAACGTCCGGCAGGGCATGGGAGAGTTCCGGAGAGACGGCGTGGATGTTTTCTATCCGATATAGTATAAATTTTCGCTTCCACATGGGAATCTCGCGCACCCTACGATTTTCAAAATGCGTAAAATAAAGAAAATTTATACCCTTTGCCGATTTTTTGAAATAATTTATCTGTGCCGGACGATAGTAGATATATAGGAAACTGTACAAAGTTTCATTGACTAAAAGGAATAAAATTCGAATCGCACCAGAAGATTCATCGTGTCGAATCATATGATATAACACGTCAGAAGGGCGAATCGAAAAACGCACCGGAAATAAAATATCAAAAATATTTCTTAAAATGAGGGAAAATAGTTTTATATAATTTCATGGTAGAAATAGGCAATAAAAAAATTCACTTTTCGTCAAAAAAAGTTAATATTCACTCTTTTCAGTACACTGACATGGTTTATAATGAGTAGATATGGTTTGTAAAGAAGTAATTATATAGGGTCAAGAGGTTCGCAGGGTGAGAAATATGAACACCACGCACGAGAAATTTACGCTCAGAAAACAAAATTATTGGAAAAATGAATTGACGGGAATTTTCTTTTTGCTCTTTTTGATGTGTTTTTCTGCCCCGGTTTGGGGGGATAAATACTGGAGTCAGGGGAGTGGCTATTGGGACGAGAGCGGGAACTGGAGCAGTGCGGGCAGCACCGACGCGATTTATATCGGCGACGGAAGTGATAGCACGGCTAATACAACCGTAACGGTACGTGACGCCACAGCGACCCCCAATGGAAATTTAACCCTCTCCGAATCGGAGAATCTCTACATCGGATTTGATAGCAGTTTGATTTCGGGTCGCCGCTCTGGAATTGGCAATTTGGTGGTCGAGGGGTCGCTCACCACCGAGGCTTCGATTTATCTGGGACAGCAGAACTTTTATACCTATTGGAGTCAGAATCGCTCTGAAACTCCTCTCAAGAATGTTACCACGTCAACCTCTGCAGGGGCGGGAAACCTTACAGTCGGAACCGGTTTAACCATTGAAGGCAGTCTTTACATGGCGCGCGACGGATCGTCTTCCCTCACGGTATCCAGCGGCGATGTTCTCATCGGAAGTGGCGACAGTTCCACCATTCAGATTGGCGGACAACTCTATGGGGCATCAAGTTCCGTCCACCCCGGCTTCACGGCGGTGAAGACAGTGGTTGATGGTGAAGGAAATTCGACGCAGGTCGTGGATCCGATAACGGTCGATTTTTCCGGCACGGAGAACGTAACGATTAATGTCAAAGGTTTTTACATTGCCGCCTATCCGGGAACTTATAAATCATTGGGAAACAAACATCCTTCCGGTACTGGTTATAACGGTCGGTATGAATACACTGCCGATGTGGACTTCGGCACGAACACGACGATTACCGCCAGTGAAATGGTGGTTGCGTCCTCCTATGGTGTGAATTTGGCTGGAACCGATCCGACCACAGTCGATTTTGGAACGGGAACCACGACTCTGAATATCAACGATTTTTACATTGGGTACTGGAAAGCGGAAAATGCGGTATATACGGGGGGGGGGGGGGATATAGCATTGATGAAGACATGTCGATGCTGCACAATACGGTGTCGATAGGTGCGGGAGGAACGTTCACGCTTCAGGGGAAAACGGCAGGAACGCTGGCGAATTTATACGTTGGTTATCAGGATTGCAATACCACGAATGTCACGACAGGAACGTTGGACCTCACCAATGCGAGCGAAGCGACGCTTCAGCTGGACAAGTTATACGTGGGATACAAAACGGAACTGGAATCGTCAGACCCGCAAAGACGAACTGCCGCATCGGAGGGTTTGCTTATCCTGGGAGACAACGCAACGGTAGAGGCCAATGAAATCTGGATTGGCTATAAGAATCTTGCCAGTATTCCGCCGGCAGACTCCAGCAAATACACCCGTGGAAAACTGACGATGGGGGGAACGTCCACCGTCGAGACGGATGTTTTGCATTTAGGAAATAATAAGAACGATATGATCCTTTCTTATTCCTATCTGGAACTTGAGGGTGAGAGCCAATTCACTGTGAATAATGGCGCTTATTTTTATGATAACATTGACTTAACCATGTCGGGCAGTTCCCAAATGCTCATCAACCATGGCACGGCTACGCAGACGATGGATATGTATGCCGATATGAAGATGATCTTGAGTGAAAACGCCAAGTTTACCATCGACGGTTCCACGGCATCCAAAAAGAACCAGATCAGGGGCTATCTCTACTCGAGGATGGGAGGCAATTCCCAGTTTTTATTGAAGGGGGACAGTTATCTCACACAACATGCGATTTTCTTGCTTGGCGGCAACGCTTTGTTTGACGTGGAAGGGAATATGGAATTCCACGCAGGAGATGTTATCATCAAGGAAACCGACCAAGCGGATGTTGAAAAGAGAGGCACACTCTATTTTTCAGCGGTGAGTAACGCAAGGTATCATATTGATGGGAACTTGACTTCTTATGGTCAAAATGCCTTTTCCATTACTGCCGAGGATACCGCTGCGGGCTACGCCATGCACATTACCGGAGATGCCACGTTCGATTCGACACAGCATCTCCAGACCACATATACCGTGCAAACGGATGGAACGCTCGTCAAGACAGGTGAAACGAACCTTACAGGCAAAAGTATTGAGTTTAATGCCGAAAAGGGGACGACGTACATTGCAGGAAACACGACCGTTAAGGGCACATTAGACCTGAATGTTACCGGAGGAAAGTTTTGGACAGGGGGAAATACGACCGTCACGGGAGTTTTAGACCTGGATATATCCGATGGAATTTTCCAAACCACCGATTTGATTCTCAATGCAGAGGGCGACAGCACGACCCATGTCGATGTCACTGTCACGGGTGGTTTGTTGCAAGTGGAACATGCTTACCGAGACAACGTCGGAGGTGGAATCACGTTTAATATCGACCTGGCAGGGGGGAAGGTGATCGCACAAACGGTCGGTGTTCAGGAGGGGCAGCCGGTGACAATTGAGGGGGAACGCCCCTTTGCCACGCTTAATTTTCACGGCGGAACGCTCGTCGTGGATGTTTTGGGTTCCGACCACACGCCGTATTATCTCGATCAGACGGTCCATACTTATGGCACAAGTACGGATCTAGTGTCTGTCCTCAGTCCAGGGGATGATGGAAAGTATGGCTCGACGACAATCGTCGGGAAAACGTACAGCGACGATACGCAACACGCCTATAATATCGCGGATGGCACGATTCGTTTGGACATGGGCACGCATGGCCGTGATAATTTAATTGTCGTGGGAAGTATGCAAATGTCGAACGCGGCCTTTGACATTCATGTCTCCGGAAGCGTTCCGATCAGCGGCTTTGAGGAAAAAGATGGCGAAACGATCGCATTCGTTACGCTGGCCACCGCGACGGAGTTTTACAAAGGAGATGGTTCGCAATTATTTCCAGGTGATTTTGCGGCGGGTGAGATCGCACAATTTAATTGGGTGGGTGACGACACGCAGTGGCGGTATTACATTTCTGAGCTTATAACTCCTGAAACCTCGCCCTCTTCCAGTGGGCAGTATGAATTACGCGCATATCGGATCGCGAGGCCGGATGAAATTCCGGAACCCGGGACACTGACGCTGATGCTTTTGGGTTTAGTTTTCTTGGAGTGGAAATACCGAAAATGTTCTCCTATTTCCGGGTAAACGTTTTTCCTTTTTCCTCCCTCATTCCTCCTCTTTCCTCTTGGGGAAAGCGGAGAAATGAGGAAAGTGGTAAGATGAATCTTTATGACTGAAGATATTTTTTTAGGGACTCTTTCCACGGCAGCATGGGAGGACCGCCCAGGGCGTGATATTTTGAGGTGTCCAAAACACTGTAGAGCGGACGCGGGGCCGAAGCGTTCCACTGCTGCGTGGAAATGGGGGAGACGTCCATGGAAATGTCACATAAACGGAAAATCTCCTGAGCGAAATCCAGCCAGGTGGTCTCTTCCAGATCCGTCACATGGTAAAGTCCCCATGCCTGGTGCTGCAAAAGAAAACGTGTCGCGGCAACTAAATTCGGAATCCACGTCGGCGTGCAGTGCTGGTCATTTACGATCCGCAGATTCTTTCGCTCCCTTCCAAGACGACGCATGGTTTCCACAAAATTTCCTGGCGTGTGAGGGCCAAGTTTCCCATAAAGGCCACAGGTGCGCAGGATCAGGTGTTTCGGACAGGTGGCCACGTGCTTTTCACCTTCATATTTTGTGAGAGCGTAAACGCCCCGCGGCGCAGGGGGATCCGTTTCACGAAACGGAACACGCTGAGAACTGCCACAGAAGACGTAATCCGTGCTAAAATGCACCAGCGGAATGTCGTATTTTTGACATGCCTGGGCAAGATAACTCGGGCCCTGAGTGTTTACGCGCCAGCAGACCGCGGGCTGCTGCTCTGCGGCGTCCACCAGGGTAAAGGCCGCAGCGTTTATGACACACGTGGGTTTAACGGCTTTAAAAACATCCATCACAGCATAGCGGTCTGAAATATCCGCGTCGGGTAAATCCAGGCCTAAAATGTCCGGCGCAAATTGCTGACATAACTCCATGCCTAACTGACCTTTCGCACCAAAAATGAGTACTTTCATAAATTCTCCTTTTTCTTTATCTTTCACATGAACTCTGCATGTTCTCTCCGATACAACTATAAAATTCCTTTTAACGCAGCGGTAATATTTTGACGGAACGTTTCTCGGTCATATTTTTTCGCGCTCTGAATGCACTGGCGACGCATGACGGGAATGGCGTCCACATTTTTGATAATCTCCGCGGTGGTCATAATTAGTTCTTGAACTGTGCTCCATAAAAAACCATCCTTAAAGTGGTGAACGACTTCCGCCATGCTCCCGGCATGAAAAACCAGAGGAATGGTTTCGGCTCCCATACACATCAGAGGTAACATGGGAGAATATTCCACAAATTCCGGCGTTTTTTGCTGCACCGCTTCATAACCCCGCGCGTGCCAGAGAAATGCCGCACGACGTATGGCATTTTGGATGGCGGCAGCGTCTGGGTTTATGTGAAAATCCACGGGATAATCTTTCGATTTATCTTGTAACATTTCAAGAAATTCCTGATTCCGAGAAATCGAGAGGTCACAGTCTGCAAAAATTTTTAAACGCCAGTTTTTTAATAACGCACTGTGTGTGTCACAAAGCATTTTAAAACACGCGAGAATGACGTCATGCCGATTTCTATTTTCAGAGGAAATGGTGCCCAGGGTAAGGATTTCCTGATATTTTTCATCGGGATGAATGCACTCGGGCACAGGAGGAGAAATATTCCGAGCAGTGACTGGCCAGCGTTCTTTGACACATGTTTTAATAAAACGTGAAGGACATAAAAAATCCTGATAAGATCCAAAACGAGCACGCCATTCGAATTTCTGGTAACGCTTTCGGAAAAATCGCTGAAAGAAATTTTGCTGTGACCAGGACGAGTCCAGATGTCCATAAAACGTGGAAAAATTCACGCGGGGAAAGGGAATCCAGAGCACACTTTTCTTGGCATGAGAAAAAACAGGAGGAGTGCTTCCGGCGGCAAGAAAAAAATCATAGGGCGCACTTATTTCCTGATGAGAATCATATTCCAGACGTAATCGCCGCAGTGGCCGCCAAGTATCCCAGTTTATGCGCTGCACGGGCGGTAAAGGACGAGACGTTACCCGCGATAAATCGACATGCCAGAAGTCTTCATATATTTTTGGCATGAATTCCGAATGATGGTGGATCATTTCCACGGTATGAGTTTCCGATAAAATTTCCGCCAGAACCAAAACGGGATATGCGTCAAGAGAAGATGTGCCCCAGTCTGGATAATAAATTCCGATTTTCATGATGTGTGTATTTCCTTTATGTTTTGCCGTGATACCTGGATCCTTAAAACCTTCTTTTGCGCATGATGACAGACCATTTTTTGAGAAGGAATTTCTTCAGGAGGTATTCCTTTCTGGGTGTTTTCTGTGAAAATACCGACTCAGACCTTCTTTTACGTCAAAAAGAATACTTTTTATCGGCTGCGGAAAACGAAAATATCCACCAGATAAAAATTCCCAAATCATCCAAGGAAAATTTAATAATAAATTATCCTGAAATTTCTTACGGCGCGAAAGATGCTTTTCCTGCTCCATAAGAAATTTTACATGCCGTGTTTTTCGTGAGGATTCCGGCAGGGAATATAATCGCCGATAAATATCATTTCGTTTTTTTTCATAAAGCTGATAAAAGTAAACTGCATCACGAAAATAACTGTTCTTCCACTGTCTGTAAGCGTCCGTTTCCAGTTTCATGGAAACATTTTTCCCGTGAAGCCGATAATCAAAAAGACATTCCGGCAAAACGTCAATTTCCGAAATATACGGCGTAAAACCATAAATCCAGACATCATGCCCCCAGTCGTCAGGCATGGGGAAAAGCTGCGAAACGATTTCCTTTTTCACAGCGGCCGCACAGCCGAAAATGGCGATTTCCTCATGTTTTGCCTCCGGGAAAAGCCAGCCGGCTTCACGAAAATGAAACCAGGGCCGGGTATACGTAATTAGGTCCGTATCCAAAGATTCTCCCTCTCCGTTAATGAGATTCGCATTACAAAAAACGGCACCGACAGAAGGTTTTTCCTGAAAAAATTTTACAGTTCGCGCGATTCGGTCAAAATGCCACACGTCATCCTGGTCCGAAAGAATGATCACATCTCCGGTACAGTGACGCAGAACGTTTTCAAAATTTTTGGCATATCCTAAATTTTGAGGATTCCGAATAACTTGGACCTGAAAGGGCACCTGTGATTTCCACTCATACAAAATTTCCAGCGTACGGTCCGAGGAACCATCATCCCCAAAAATAATCTCGTCCGGAAGATGCGTCTGGGCAGAGAAACTCTCCAGCTGCTGACGCAAAAAGGCTTCACCATGATACGTACACACGGCCACGGAAACGGTTAAATTTTCAGACATAATTAATAATATCCCCGTTTTTGAAAACCAAGACAGGCGTAAATTAACCCCAGGCACCCGCAGACACTTCCTACCATATTTACCATGGTCTGCCGTGGACGATAAAAATAAATCATTTCATGAAAAATCGCGAATATATTTTTTGCCAGACTCCAGAAAAAATATTTAACCGTCATAATTCTGCCACAGTTTTTTCGGACGATCCGATAATTATTTACCGCAGCACGAAACTGACGTTCCCAGTGGAAAAACACACGAGAACGATTTTTCGTCTGAAGCTCATAAACCTTCGCCAGAGACGTTTTATAAATTTTTCGGCCTTTTCCCATCAGATACATGGCCAGATCCACATCACTCCCGCCCGTACGTCCAAAATCAGGATCTAACGGTGGTTTCCGCTGGCGTAACATATCCAGACGATAAAGCGTGGTATTCGTCGGCGCACCATAAACCTGCTGACATTCTGAGGTAAATTTCTCCTGACGATACAAAAAACAGTCTTTGAGCCAGGGTGAAAAATCTTCCGAAAAAACAGGAATACACGTCCCCAGAATAACATCTCCATCCGTCTTTTTTTGAACTTCCATCATGTTCTGTAACCAGAGCGGATCTGCCCATTCATCATCATCAATAAAAATCAAAAAATCTCCCCGAGCTTCCTGAATGGCTAAATTTCTTGCCAGCGCGATATTCTGTTCCGGGTGACAAAAATATCGAAATGGTACATTCCGTTCTGTGGAAACGAGGGAAAACGCTTCGACAATTTTTCGACTTTTTTGCTGCGCATCATTTTCTACACAAATAATTTCATAAAGAAACTCTGTTTTTTGTTGAAACAGACTCTCCAGACACCGTGAAATCATCTCTTGACGATTTCGCGTACAGACGGCCACCGTTACCTGAAGTTTTCGATTTTCTGTTATTTCCATTCATCCCCCCAGATTTTATCATATTCCGGTGGATCAAATTTTCCGGTGGCCGCAGATGGTGTAAAAGTCATTTCTCCAAAATAAATTTTTCCTCGGGTATAATACAGATCCACTCGGACATATTCCCATTCTTGCGCTAATTTTTTTACGATTTCCAGCATTTCTTTCAGTTTTTCAGGTGGAGCCACACCTTCAGAATCTGTCGGATGTTTGGCATGACGGAAAGGAAGCAGATTCCAGTTTTCGTCATATAAATTTCGCGTATGCTTTCCAAAACGCCCAAAATCCACCTGAATAAAAAGTTTACCTTTCCCATTATCCGCATGAGGAAAACAGTGAAATTTATAATCGCGCGGAATATTTCCGGATTCATCCAGTAACATTTCTTCCACAATCACTCGCGGAGGAATCGCGTTATAAAACATTTCCATTATATAAAATCCATATCGGATTTTCTGCATCCGTTTTACCTGATTTATAATTTTTCCCGGTGATTCTTTTTCCTTATCAAAAATCAGTATATTTGTAGAACTGGCGTTCGCCGTTTTAATCACACACTGCCGAGGAAGTTTTTGAAAGTCTTCTTTCGTAAATTTTATCCCATGAAAATACAGAGGCACCAAATATTCTTCACCGACTGCCTGACGCACATAATCTCGGACTGCATATTTATCCGCAAGAATCGGAAGGCGTGGATCCTGACTAAGTTTACGTACCGCGATTTTTTCATTTAACGTCTGAGGATTTTTAAAATCAAAAGTATATCCATGACATTCCATAAATAAACGCATTACCGCCCGCTCTCTGGATTTTTGCGTATACGTAAAACGGTGACGTGTGTAACGTAAATCCTTTTTCATTTTTTTAAGCATCACGGGCAGCTGATACCGAAAAAACCAGTACGGCCTCCTCAAAAAAATTTTGAGAATTTTTGTAATTCCTGCCACCATATACATCTTTTTCTTCCTTTTTACCACTTTCATAAAATTTATACTTCGCGTCTCCTCAGACAGACATCTGCCCATACACGATCATACGGGCTCCCCTTAAATTTTAGTTTAAGCAGCCACTGAATGAGAGAATTATACGCATTCCCATTTATACTGATTTTCTTTAAATTTCCGTTTTGTGCAGTTCTAAAACGATATTTTCCGTAAAGCCAAAATGTCGGCCTGTCGGCGGACAGGAAAAAAGGTCTTTATTCCCGATACACTATAAAATTCCGCTTCTGCAGCATTTTTTCTTCACTGAAAACACCTGCTTCCAGAGCCACACAAAACGGAAATTTAAACGAGAACCAGGTAATATACACGTCAAATTAAAACATCTGAAAATAACGTTCTATCATCGCGGCACTTTTATCATTTCGCATATCCGGAATTTCGCCGCAGAGTATTCCCAGCGCAGTCTCCGCCGTAAGACGATGTGTCTGACAGCTGAACCAGTGATACCAGATGGTAACCTGCCGGTGAAAATGTTCATCTTTATCCTCTGAAAAAACATTTTCTTTTTTTCCAATCAGAGAATAAATAACGTTTTTTAACCATTTTCGAATTCCAATATTTTCCGTTTTTACCGCATGAATTCCCATAAACGGCGCAAACCATTTTTCATGCATTTTCATCGAAAATTCCTGCCATAAACTCTCCAGAAATATGGAATCCTCCAGTGGATAATTCGCATCCTGAAGATAATCCTGCGTGCATGAAAAATCCGCATCTCCTGGGTTTATTTTAGACACTCGTGTCTGTCCGTCTGTTTCCTGCAGACGTAACGGCACCATTTCATAACGATTAATTTTACCATCTACCATTTCCACCACCGCAGACAGACCCCATAATGCATTCTGTTTTCGTTTCCATCTCGAAACAGGGCCTAAAAAATTTCCCAGTCCATAAAAAATCAGACCGCCATGATATTCTTCCCATCCCTGCGGCACTCGGCTGTGATGTCCATGAATCACATCCACTCCCGCATCAATAAAACTTCGTAATGTTTCTTGCCATAAAGGTGCTGGCCAAAGATTCATTTCCGCAGCAGCATGAACTGACAAAATAACAAAATATCCCTCGGTTTTGGCCCGATGTATTTTCGTGTATAATTTTGCGCTGAGATAATCCATTCCGACCACGTTTTCCCGGGACACACCAAACTGACGTTCCCCGACACAAAAAATTGCCACCTTTCCAGAATCCGTCTCCACCAAAACTGGATCTTGGCGATTTCCCACACTTACCCCTCCATAAGCCACCCCGGCTTTTTTACATGCTTTTTCAGTATCCCCAATTCCCCGCGGCCCATAATCTCCGATATGATTATTTGCCAGCGTAAAAACAAAATTCTGCTTCTTTTCCACCCGCGCAGACAATTTAAAAATATTCACAAAACGAATAAAATCATCGTATCTCCCTCTTAAACGCACTCCCGTCTTTACAGAAGAATTTTCTGTTTCCGTAATGGGAGTTTCAAGATTACATATCGTTAAATCCGCATCCAAAAAACAATCTTCGACTTCCATTTCACCAGGAATCGCACGAACTTCTCCAAATAATTTAATTTGCATCATTCCCACTCTCAAACATTTTTTCTTTTTCGCACACTCTTCTTTTCGCGATTATTTTCTTATATATCCATTATTTAACGATAACCTTCTTTATGAAATCCCAGGTAAAATGCAATAATACCTAAACATTTAAAAATATTTATTCCAATTTGCACAAATACACAGCGGTTCCGGGCTATCGAAATATTCTGCTCCGGCTCACAATAATACCTTAACTCGATTCCACACGCCGACGCCTCCGGTTTCAGGGTTTCTATTTCTTTCCGCGTCGTCTGTTCCTCATCATTTTCCACCACCACGATGTCATATTTAAACGACGTTTCTAACTCAAATAAACTCCTCAGACATTTCACCACCATCTCCGGACGCTTCCGCGTACAGACTCCAATCGTCACTAATGGTAAAGACATATTTTTTATTTCTCCTAATGACGAAAATTTTGAATACCAAGATGCCAAGCTAAAATACCTAATGAACGTGAAAAGTGGAACCCCATTCGGAAAAAGGCTTTTCGCGGCATAATTAACAGAAGAGGAATATTTCGCAAGATCTCCCCTACTCCTTTTAAAAACAGCCACCCATTTACTCGCGCACCGTTCATCCGATAATAATATCTATAATGAATACCCGCCGCCAAGTGCGACTGTCGAAAAATTCGACGCCAGTAATAAAGCATTTTTCCTCGCTCAAGTGGCTGAAATTCATATGCTAAAGCCTGGTGAGTTTTTACCATTTTTATCCCTCTGGAAATCAAAAAAAATGAAAATTCCGTATCTTCACCTCCGGTTTTCCCATATACTAAATTAAATGCAGGTGTCCTTAAAAAAAACATTTTTCTCTTATAAAGGACAGAACCTGTCGGTGCCTGATAAACTTCCTGTTTCTCCTGGAAATTACCTCGATACCATAATAGTATGCCTTTTAAGTAAGAAGGAAATCCTTCTTCATACTGCGGCTCTACACATCCGTTGACAACATCCGCCCCGGTCTCTCGCTGAACATCCACCAGACTCTGCAGCCAGAG
>JAUNBR010000016.1 GCA_030527015.1 Planctomycetia bacterium | reverse complement strand
AAACGGAAATTTAAAGTGGAGTCAGTATAATTATGCCCGATGCACGATAAGTTTCTGCTTCTCCGGCATTTTGCTTCGCTGAAAATGCCTGCTTTCAGAACCGCACAAAACGGAAATTTAAAGTGGAGTCAGTATAATTATGCCCGATGCACGATAAGTTTCCGTTTTCCCTGTATTTTCGCTTTCTTATGTCCGATGCACTATAAAATTCTCTGCTTTTCCAGCATTTTGTTTCGCTAAAAATACTGGGCATTCGGAACCACATCATCGTGTTAAAAGTCTGCTGCTGTGGCTGCGTAAAATGAAAAATTATGGCGTGTCGGGCATAAAACGCGCCGATCGGAGCGCATGTAACTTTTCCATGATCTCAGGGCATCTGTCGGAAACATCATTCTGTTCCCACCAGTCGTCTGGTTTCAAGTAAAGTTCACCAGGAAATTCTGATTTTCTGTCCAGACGGTCATCCCCGGTGAGAAACCATTCCGCCGTAACCACCGCCCAGCGTGGGGCGTCTTCTATAAATATAATTTCACGAGATATGTTTTGTGGATCTTCTGTCCGTAAAATCTTTCCGAAATCTTCTGCCGCTAAAAGTGACTTACAGCGTGTGCCAGACAGATTTAAAAAATCAGGAAATGAAATCCACCAGGGTAACTGAACTTCTTGGTGGTGAATCATGTTTCGTCGGAGATTCTCCTCGGGAGCGTCTTCCTCTGTTATTTTTCGCACGTCCATTCCTCGGACACTTAATAAGGCAGAAATTTCATGCGTTAAAACCCAAGAATCCAGCGTGTTTATATCCACATTCTGCGTGTGACACCAAAGAAAAACATCGGGCAGCTCCTGCTGGATACACTCTAACATTTTTGTTAGCTGCGAAAAATTTTCCACACACAGAAAATCATCAAAAAAAGAAGATGGGTGAATCTGTGCGTCATCTGTCAGAAGAAATCTTCCCTCTGGATATGAAATGGGATCCAGGGAATCCCACATTTTTCTCAGCGTGATCCGTGGATCTGCATCTTCGGCGTATACGCGGTCATAAACACAACTTTTGACTGCAAGAGAATCCAGGCCAGGTGTATGTACTCGAGTATTTCCAAAACATCCGGGAGATGAAATGGAAAGTTTATCCACAGAAAAAAAAATCGGTGTTTTAAACATTTTTATACCCGATGTATTCTAAAATTCCGCTTCTCTGGTATTTTACTTCACTAAAAATGCCTGCTTTCAGTGCAGCACAAAATGGAAGTTTAAAGGAGAACCCGTATATTCCCGAGATACTATAAATTTTCGTTTTGTCAGTATTTTGCGTTACCAGAAATGCTGGTTTCCGTGGTCACACAAATTAAATTTAATGAAAAGCCTGAAGATACATTTTTCGCATTTTCAGAGATATGTCCCTGATTTTACCTTAATTTTCCGTCTTATACGGTTCTGAAAGCATGCGCATTTTCCGTGATGCAAAATGCCGGAGAAGCGGATATTTTTTATAGTGTATCAGGTATAATATGTTTTTGTATATGACTGCGCGAAATGAAAATGAAGTTCTGAATTCAGTATTTTCAGGAAATACCCTGTTTCGACACATTCTCCATACGAACATACGGATTATTGTACTTTTCGTTTCCTACAGTCGTTGTGTTTCCATGCCCTGAATACAAAATGGTATCATCTGGAAAAATATAAACATGGTTACGTATGCTCTGGCTCAGTGTGTCAAAATCCCCGTCAGCGAAATCTGTGTTTCCGACATTCTGATTAAAGATAAGGTCTCCGACAATTAAAGATTCAGGTTTACATCCCAAAATACGATAAATCGCATGGCCGATCGTATGACCAGGTGTATACCGTGCTTCGATATTTATGGAACCAAGAGAAAATTGTTGGATTTCTTCACCGTCTTCAAATAATATTTTCGTGGCTTCCGGAACTGTAAAAGGAAATCCGAAACGCAGAGACATATTTTTCCGGGGGCTGGTCAGTTTTTGTGCGTCTTTTTGGCCGATGACAATTTCCATTTCTGGATATTTAGATTTTAAAGAGGCGATTCCTGCGATATGATCTGCGTGCCCATGCGTACAAAGAATCGCCACAGGGACAAGTTTTTCCTGATTCACGAAATCAATAAATTTTTGTGGTTCCAGTCCAGGATCCACAAAAATACATTCTTTTTGGGGATTCTCATCATCATAAATAACATATCCATTTTCTAAAAATAAAGTGGAAACGGCTGGCACAATTTGAATGGACATAATAGTTTTGTAAATGTATATAGACGTTTTACTGAAAAATATTTTAAAAAATTATACCCTTTTTTACTAAAAAAACAAGTATCGAGGAACTTTTTTAAATAATCTTTCCCAAAAATCCTTTATTTTCAGGCAGTAATTGTTGTGCGATTACATGTGCAAAATGCCCAGAAAAATCTTTTTCTGAAAAAATTTCCACCGGTATATACCTCTCGGATGTTCCACGAAGTAAAAATATTTTTTTGCCAGAAGCATCAGAGGTACATGCATTTTCTTTATCACTGGAAATTTGTCTGCATTCTTCTACTAAAACTTCCTGTTTTGTTCCAAGTAAATTTTGAAAGTACTTTTCTCGTGACCGAAATTCTAATTTTGCAAGAAAATTCGCTCTTTTTTGTTTTTCTGCTTCCGAAATCTGGCCTTCCATCATGGAGGCTGGTGTACCGGGACGTGGACTGTAACGAAAAATATGAATTTTTGAAAACCCTATTTTTTCTATTATTTCACATGTTTCCAGGAACTCTTTTTCTGTTTCGCCAGGAAATCCCACGATAACGTCTGTCGTCAGGGCGATATTTTTGATAATTTCTTGTGCTGCGATGCATCTTTCTAAATACTGTGCCGCACTCCTGGGACGGTTCATACGGCGCAAAACACTTTCAGAGCCACTCTGCATGGAAAGATGTAAATGAGGACAAATTTTGTCTTGATATTCATTTATTGTGGAAAGTAGAGCATCAGAAGCTTCGTATGCCTCTAAACTGGAAATCCGTACTCGAAATTTTCCGTCAAAAATAGGTGACGAAGAATCTGCGGAGAAAGAATTCGGGCAAATAAAATTTGAGGAGGAAAGAGGGGCAGGTGATAATTTTATATTTACCAGCGCGTGAAGAACAGAGGTGAGATTTATACTGTGATCATGATGATTATTTTCTGGTAAAAATGCGGAAGCATTCCAGTCTGTAATCGTACGGCTGCGAATGTTTTGGCCATAATATCCCAGATGAATCCCAGTTAAAACTAATTCTCTGTATCCTCGCGAAAGCAGTGAGGTGGCCTCCTGCAGAACTTCTTCCAGAGGAACGCTGCTGAGTGTTTTTCGTAAGTGAGGAACGATACAATATGTACAAAATTGTTTGCAGCCATCCTGAATTTTTATATATGCTCGGTGTCTGGTACCAAAACCTGTTAATCCGTGTTTTTTTTGTATGTCCTGCCATTTTTTTTGCCATTTTTCAGGAGAAGAATTTTTAGAGTGTTCGTTTTTTGTTTCGGAAACGGAGGTATTTTTATTTTCAAAAATAGCCTGAATTACTGCCGTGACACGATTTCCCCCAGTTTCTTCCGCCGTAATTACATGAGTCACTCCCGGAATTTTACGAAAAATGTCGGGATGATGAGTCGCAGCGCAGCCAAAAACTATCATTTCCCGAGGAGTGTACTTTTTTATTACATGCCGCACTAATTTTCGTGTTTTTGCTTCTGCTTCCGCGGTAACAGCACAACTATTAATAATACATAAATCTAAAATGGCAGTCGGCGGATCCGAATTATGAGTATGCGTTTTGGAGTGTGCAGCATTCTTTTTAGGGAACAGTGAATAACCCATCTGCTGTAAAAATTGGGAAATTTCTTCACTTTCATACTGGTTTACCTTACATCCCAAGGTAAAAATGCAAAATGTTTTCATTTTATTATTTCTAATTTTCGTAGGGGAGAGATGTTCTGTACGGGTTCTACTTTTAAATGAGTTTAAGTTTTACATGGTCAGAGTCATATATTTTCGGCGAAGTATACTCTGGTTTTCCTTTAAAATTTCGTTTTGTGCGGTTCTGAAAGCCGTTATTTTCATCGAAGCAAAAATACCAGGGAAACGGAAATTTATAGTGTATCGAGTATAAAATCAGTATAAAGTAAATAAAATTTTTGACAAGATGAAAAAGGAGACTTAAAAATCAGAGAGGAATTATTTTTGATTCGTAACAAATTTTCATTTCGCAGGCTTTTTTTCCGATACACGATAATTTTTTGTGTGTTCTCGGCATGTTATTTCGCTGAAAATACCGGCTTTCAGAGCCGCACAAAACGGAAATTTAAAAGAGAATCCATTTAGAAACAAAAAAATATTTATGATGAATCAGTACGTAAAACGAAAATTTGATGTGGAACGAATATATCATGAAAAAATGATTTTGCCCAGGCAGAATAATCGCGATAATTGTTTCTGTTTGGGGGAAAGAAGAGATTTTATCTCTTGAACGGATTACAGAAACGAATGTTTTTCTCAGATTATTACGATGAAATACAAGATAATATATTTTTAATGTATGAAAAGTTTTATTTTTCATCTTTTATGTTCGAAGCACGGTAATTTTTAAATTACGCAGTATTCCACGATCCATGAAATGCCTGCTGGTCATGCAGGGAAAACTGAAATTTTAAATAAATGAGCACATATCTGGCGTGTTTTGAGATTCATACACGGTCTGCTGTCAGGAGACAGATTCTCTGATATAATGTTATGTTACCTCGTCCGAGATGTCTGTTTTTATCAGTGTGTGAATTTCATATACTCTGGTTCCACTTTAAATTTCCGTTTCGTGCGGCTCTAAAAGCAGGCTTTTTCAGCGAAGCAAAAAATGCCGGAGAAGCGAAAATTTATAGTGTATCGGGTATAAAGTCGTCGACTCGTATATCATCTGATAATTCATGATCAAAATTTAGTTCAGAAACTCCAGGAGAAGAAAATGTTAAATTGTACACGAAAGCGCATGTCTTTTTCCATAATTTTTTATGTTTTTTTTGCGATTTTCATTTCGTGGACGTGTGCGGACTGTCTTTTGGGCGCGCCTAAAAGCAAGAGTTCAGCGGTGGTGTATGGTTATGATGAATTTCCTGTTTTGGCGGAGTATTACCAAGAAATAAATTTTGTGCAGGAGGTGAAATCTCAAGAAATTATAGATTCCGTATCCACTTCCACTTCAGTAAAGGCGGTGCAGGAAGATGGTGAAAATGGTGTACAAGAAAAAAAAGAGAAAATGGGTCCTTCTTTACAGCTTCCTCCTTTACCAAAATATGTATTACCTCTGAAGCCATTACTGCTTAATCCGGATCCAGAGAAAATTCTGAGCCAATATACGGAAGAAGAAATTCAAAAAAATATGTTTTTGCAGCTTTCGAATCGGTGGAAGGAAGCATCTGAAAATTTTGTAATGCCGTCAGACCAAGATATTTTGAACGCCAAAAATGTTCTCATTCAGCATGCGAATTATCTGCAGAAAGTTTTTCAGAAAAATCAAAAAGAGGGAGAATCCTGGAAAAAAATGCTGAAATGGGATCTTTTTGTGCGTGAATTACAGAAAAAAGAAACCGCAGATTTTTGTGTCTTGGGTACCACGTATATGCGACTTTCCTCTGGGGCTTTTGGGCTGGAGCTGGACTGTTTTACCCAGGTACGATATGCGATTCAGAATTATGTTACTCTTCACGCAGTTCTGCGAAATGAGGAAGCGGCGAAAGAATCTTATAAAACTGTAGCGAAGATGTTATCTGTTTTACTGGCGGAAGCGGCAAAGAACCCTCATGGAGATACGCAGCGGGCGGTGGAAAACTGTTTACGCTGGATGCAGTGGATGGGACAGGCACCGGAGCTGACAGATAAAACTCGCTCTTTATGGGGAACTTCTAATTTCGTAATTCATCTTACAGAACACTTTTTCCAGAATTATGCCTCTCAGGAAATCGAAGAGAAACAGACTTTAAATGAAATGGTGAATCGTGCTCATATTCGTGGAAATCCGATTTTTCGTGGAAAAACGAGTATTTTCCCAGTTCCGAATGAGAATAGGGCGCAGCTGATGTTTCGTCTGGAAGGGCGTGCCACGGGGCAGACAGTTTCCACTTCTGGTCCCGCGATCATTCGTAGTACAGCAGACACTACGATTCTTGGCGAAAAAAGTATATTTTTTGATGGAACAGGTCTGAATACTCTGCCTGCCACCGCGAAACTTCATTCGAATTCTAAAATTATATCTGTTCAGGATGTAAATGGACGTGCCATGATTCAGAATGCCGCACGGCGCCGCGCATATGAGCAAAAACCGCAGACGGAGAGTATTCTGATTTCACGTCAGACCGCACGGCTTAAGTCTCTGCTGGACAGTGAATTTAATGCGCGTTTTAAGGAAGCGAATAAAACCATGCGCGACAATTTATGTCATCAGCTGAAACCACGTGGTTTAGATGTTTCGTGTACCAGAACTTCCACGACAGATGGTCAGATGAATGTGTTTACTTTTCTCTCCAGTAAAAATGGATTAATGGCTGCGGATTCTCCACCGCAGATGCTTCAGACAGAAGAAAGTCCAGTGGATGTGTTCTTTTCATTTCATGAATCTGCATTACAGAATTTAGCTTCAGGTTTTGTGGGAGGAATGCTTCTGGATAAGGATGCTGGAAACAAATTTCGTGCTGCGCTGCCTGCCAATTTAAAAATGTCTGAAGTGCCAAAAGAAGATGAGGATGATTCTGCGCCTGCGATTCTTTTTTCTAATTATTATCCTGTTTCGGTAACGTTTACAGCGGACAAAAAACTGGAACTTACGATAAATGGCACTCAATTTATAAGTACGGATAAAGTTTATCCCGCGCTGGAGATTAAGGTGACGTATCGTCTGGAGTGCCAAAATGGTAAGCTTTATTTTGTCCGAGATGGAGAGTTTCATTTATTGCCACCGAATTATGATCCAGAAGTGGATGCACGGCTTTCCGCAAGTGTTACCAGTATTCGGCGGGTTATGGCTCGGCGGCTAAAAGAAATTATGGATGAAAAATACGAATTAAAGAATATCCCTCTGAACCGTGAGGGATCTCCGCAGGTGAACCAGAAATATTTCCAGCAGAATGATATGGAGCTGGTGCCTGTGGTGGTAAGTATGCAGGAGGGCTGGTTACAGGTGGGTTATCGTCTGGCTCCTGTGGAAAAACAAAACGAAGATTAATTCCGTGCCAGGAATATCTGATTTTACTGTAAATTTCATGGGATGGAGGCACAAGTATTTTTTCATGAAGTATTATACGAGAAAAAGGTGTGGAAATACATGCCTGAAATTTACAGTAAATTTTATTATGTGTGGCTATTAAAACAGGTGTTTTGAGGGAAACGAAAAAACTGCCTGTCTGTCGGCGGACGAAGAAATCAAAAAATGAATAGTACATCGGGTGTATGATCGGATATAAAAAACTGTCTTCAGGAGAGAAAATCTTCTTTGAGGACAGTTTTCTTTTGTGCCATTTCCATTTTTATACCCGATGCATACTATAAATTTCTGATTTTCTGACATTTTGCCTCGCTGAAACTTTCGGCTTTCCGCGCCGCATAAAATGGAAATTTAAAGAAAAAAACCAGAGTATAAATTTAGTTTTGTGTCGTCATTAAGGCCGAGGTATTTCATGCTTTACGAAAGTAAAATCTTGTAGACCTCCAGAATCTTATATTTCTTAACCGGTGGTCGCTTTTTTTTGTCAGAATGTTATAATATCATATATTTTCTTATAAACTGAGAACAGGAAAACTTATTTCTCACAGGAAGAGGATTATGGGGCTTTTAGATCTTTTTAAACGTGGACTGAAACGGACACGGCAATTTTTGAATACAGATATTCGTGATCTCTTTAAAAAAGAGGGGCGCCTGGTGGATGAAACATTTTTGGAGGAGCTTTTTGCTTCGCTGATCCGTACGGATGTGGGCGTCCAGGCGGCTCAAAAAACCGTAAATAGTATTCAGACGGAGTATCGTGGCCGAGTGGTGCAGATGGAAGATGTTTTAGAACGCATTAAAACTGATTTAAAAGAGTTAATGCGACAAGATTCCTCTCCGATTATTTTAAACGAAAAAAAGCCCACGGTAATCATGGTATGTGGCGTGAATGGAAGTGGAAAAACGACTTCCATCGCGAAACTGACGCAGATGTTTCGCAGTGAGGGAAAATCTGTTTTGTTGGGTGCCGCAGACACCTTTCGTGCTGCCGCGGTGGAACAGCTTACCGTCTGGGCAGAGCGTCTTGGTGCGGAAATCGTTCGTGGAAATCCGAATAGTGATCCTGCCAGCGTGGCGCACCGAGCTGCGCAGGCTGCGCTGGAAAAAGGTGTGGATGTCTGTATTATAGATACTGCCGGACGACTGCAGACTCAGCAGAATCTTATGCGAGAGCTGGAGAAGATTCATCGTGTAATCGGAAAAGTGGTACCGGACGCGCCGCACGAAATTCTGCTGGTGCTGGATGCCACCACCGGACAGAATGGAATTAGCCAGGCGAAACATTTTTCGGAATCCGTTCACTGCACGGGCCTTATTTTAGCGAAACTGGATGGAACCGCGAAAGGTGGAGTGGCTGTCGCGATTCGTCAGCAGATGGCACTTCCTGTAAAATATGTGGGAGTGGGAGAAAAAGCAGAGGATCTGGCTCTGTTTGACGCCGACGAATATATAGACGCCATGTTCGGCTAAACTTTTCAGCACACGCTTTTTCTGCTTTTATTCCGGATATACTATAAATTCGTGTCCCCCAGCGATTTTTGCTTTTCCGCCAGAATATGCGGTTCAGAAAATTCTTGTTTTTATGACTGCGCGAAAATGAAATGAAAAGAGCGTCCGGAATGTTTTTATTTTATGTTTCGCGTATTTCTGAAGCGTGAGTATTTTAGGCGAAAAAATGTCGGAAAGAGGGAAGTTATAAATTCCGGACGTACTATAAATTCGTGTCCCCCAGCGATTTTTGCTTTTCCGCCGGAATGTGCGGTTCAGAAAATTCTTGTTTTTATGACTGCGCGAAAATAAAATGAAAAGAGCGTCCGGAATGTTTTTATTTTATGTTTCGTGTATTTCTGAAGCGTGCGTATTTTAGGCGAAAAATGTCGGAAAGAGAGAAGTTCAGAGATAAAATTTTACTGGTTTATCAGTTCTTTCATTTCTCGGACGGCAGTGGTCATTCCGACCATCAGAGCGCGAGAAATAATAGAATGGCCGATATTTAGTTCCTGCATGTCGGGTAATCGGCAGATGGGCAGAACGTTATGATATGTCAGGCCGTGTCCGGCATGAAGTTTCATTCCCAGTTCTCGAATTTTCGCGGCGGC
The DNA here is from genome assembly GCA_030527015.1 of Planctomycetia bacterium. Lineage (GTDB taxonomy): Bacteria > Planctomycetota > Planctomycetia > Pirellulales > Thermoguttaceae > RGIG3701. The sequence continues at coordinate 48,235 of JAUNBR010000016.1, read as the reverse complement.
CACGGTGATAATTTCCAATTCATGTTCTCGTGCGGTTCCCACGGTATTCGCGTAATGTCCGGTATGAATTTCCACGGCCTGTGCGCCGAGTTCTTTTGCCATTTCAATTTGCGCAAGATCTGGTGCCAGAAATAGGCTTACCCCGATTCCTGCGTCCTGTAATGCCTTCATGGTATCATGTACACGCGTTTTTTGAGAGAGAATATCCAGGCCACCTTCTGTGGTAAGTTCTTCACGCCGTTCGGGCACAAGTGTCGCCTGCTCTGGCCGTACGCGGCACGCGATTTCCAGTACTTCCGGGTTACATGCCATTTCGAGATTTAGTTTCGCGGTTACCGTTTTTCGTAAAATCTCCACATCCCGAGTCTGAATATGACGCCGGTCCTCTCTCAGGTGAACTGTAATTCCATCTGCTCCGCCAAGTTCTGCCAGTGCAGCCGCCCATACGGGTTCTGGTTCATTCGTTTTTCGGGCTTCTCGGACAGTCGCGATATGATCGATATTTACGCCTAATTCCACCATGGGATCCTCTCCATTTAATTTAATTTAATTTAATATTTTCTGATACAGATAAAAAATATCCGAAGCATGATTCTGCTGGTTCTCATTTCGTTTTGTGTGATTCTGAAAGCAGTTATTTTTAACGAAACAAAATGCCGAAGAACCAGAGTTTTATAGTGCATCGGGTATAATATTTTTATACGATGAATTTTTTCTCTCTGCATTTCGTAATGCATGAAAAATCTGCTTCTGTGACTGCACAAAACGGAAATTTAAAGGAAAACCAAAATTACATTCAGTCCATGTTTAAGGTTTTCATCCAGTCACGATTTTCCATATACCATTCTACTGTCCGTGTCAGTCCGTCTTTCAGTGAAACTTCCGGTTTCCATTCCAGCAGAGTTTTAGCTCGGGTAATATCTGCCCAGGTCATGTCCACATCCGCCCTGTGTGCCGTCTTTCTTTCGATAATTGGCGCGTTTCCTGTCAGTTCTGAAATCATCTGAAGGAGTGTATTTACCGAGTGTGGCCTGTCACCACCGAGATTAAAAACACTGTAACCGCATGGTTTTAACGCCTGAATTACTCCACGCGCGATATCTTCTACATACGTAAAATCTCTGGACTGAGATCCGTCTCCATAAAGCAGAATCGGCTCTTTTTCCATCATTCCTCGTATAAAACGCAGCACGCTCATGTCAGGCCGTCCTGCGGGACCATATACCGTAAAGAATCGTAGGACGGAAATGTCCAGATGGTGTAAATGATGATAACTAAAGGCCAGTGTTTCTGCGGATTTTTTCGTCGCGGCATACGGGGAACATGGAAAATCTGTCGGAAAATCTTCAGAGAAGGAAATTCCCTGGTGTGTCGCTGGAGTATTTCCATAAACACTGGAAGATGACGCCATGACAAATTTTGAAATTTCTCGCTGACGGCATATTTCCAGAAGATTTAAGGTTCCAAGAATATTTGTCTGGCAGTATACCCAAGGATTTTTTACCGAATAACGTACTCCGGCTCGTGCCGCCAGATGAAATATGCCTGAATAATGATCCGGACATTCACCGGAAAACCGATTTTTCATTTCCAAAAGTCCCTGATGAAACACAGACGAAAGATTTTCATAGTCCGCGACATCCATTTCATAAAAAATAAACTCAGGAAACTTCCGTAACTGTTCTCGCCGCCATTCTTTCATCCGAATATCATATGCGTTATTCATATTATCCACACCCACGACCAGATTTCCTGCATCCAGAAGCAGGCGTACAGTCCGAGAGGCGATAAATCCGGCACATCCGGTGACAAAATATAATTTTTTCATGGTATCTCTTTCAGATTTTACATACGATATATGATGATAAACTTCCACATCTGAAACACTGAATGGGGTTTTAACCATACCTTTTCTATAATCATAACGATAAATTTTATAGACGTATTATATGTCAGGTACAAAATTCCATTTTTATGATTTTCGACTCTCCATTTTATCAGTATGATTGTGTTTTGCAAGAGACCTGTAATTCAAATTTTCGCATTTTCTTGATAAAGTAACAGAAAATCGAAAGCATTTAGGAGAAATCTGTAAAAAATATTTCGTGCATATTCAGAGAAACGCTGATTTTTATGAAAATTTGCCAGCAGAGATGCCTGGTCAGCAGACAGGGAAGTGGAATTTTATCTCCGAAATACTATAAATTTCACTTTTCAGACATTTTTGTTTCTTCGAAAAGGGCCGGCTTTCAGAGCCGGAGAAAACGGAAATTTAAAATAAAACCAGAATATACCTGTTTCGGTATAAAAGTTTAAGTAAAGAATATATTATATGGAAATGTCACCTGCCAAGACGCGCTGAAGAAATATTATATTACTGCGTAACAGGTCAGGATCTGCTAAAAGTTCATGAAAAGTCATCCATTTTACAGCATCCACTTCTGCAGGATTCGGATTAAAAGTCGTCGCGGTGCTACTTACGGTCCACCAGTTAAGGTGAACTGCCCACGGGGTGATGGATTCCCAGATTTTTCGTATGGGTTTTATGGAAATACCCAGCTCTTCCTGAAATTCACGCATAAGAGCCTCTTCCTGTGTTTCTCCTTCCTCGATTCCTCCTCCTGGAAAGCACCATTTCAGAGGTTCTATTACTGTCGCGGAACGACGAATGGTCAGGGCACGTCCCTGGCGAAAAAGGATGCCGGTGACTCCATGACGTAAAACAGAAGTGGAGGATTCAGATGGAATTTTTGAGCGGGAAATGTTCATGGAATGAGAATAAAAGAAGAAAACGAAAAGGCGATTATCAAAAAGAACGTATATAAAAAAAGAGCCGTCCGAAATGTGGACGGCTCTCATTTAAGAATGTTAGTTTTTCAGATTAATCACTTCTTCTTTACGAACTTTCAGCTCAGAATCTTCTTCAGAATTTTCATTTTTCATTTTACCGTCCTCTTTTTCAGCAGGAGCTTTTTTGAAAGATGGGGAAAAGGTGATAACGCTACTATCATCTTTCAGTATGCCTTCAATTTTTTCACGAATCTCTTCCGGGAAAAATTCCAGCTTATCTTCCGTGGAATCATAATCTTTTCCGTCCCATTTTACCTTAATTTCTGCGGGATCATCATTAGAACGCGTAATCGTGATTTCCAGAGGTTTTCCGTTATGCTGAATTCGGACATGTTTTGAAACAGAGAAACTGCTGTTCTGATTCATACCACCAGGAATGTTCGGTATCTGAATACGGAAATTTCCTCCACCGAAACCAGGAAGGCGTTTCGGAAATCTGGGATTCAGAATAATATCATTTTCGTCGATTTCTTCGTTATCATTTTCGTCATTTTGTGGAGTCTCTTCTTCATCTTCATCTTTTTCTGAAAAAATATCGTTACCGAAAGCATCTTCCATCATTTTACGGACATCTTCCGGAATGAAGTTTTTAGGAATGCCATTCATTCTGCCACCGAACTGTATACCGGCCTGCGGAATCTGAATCTGAATTCCACCGGGAATCATGCCCTGACGAGCCATTTTTTGCTGTTCTATAATTTCTTCTGGCATGGGAACGGCCGTAATCAGAACCATGTCCTTTACGCTGGCACGTAAAATGCTCAGGCTGATTTCGCGTCCTTCCGCTTTTTGAATCGTGTCTGTAAGCTCAATAATTGTCGTGATTTTTTGTCCGCCAGCATGGGTGATAATATCATAAGCCTTTAACCCAGCTTTCTCTGCAGGACTTCCAGGCGTGATTTCCATGATCATGATGCCCGTATTTTCTTCCAGACTGCCTTCCAGCAGCTGTGCACGCGCCATGTCTGGTACCGGAGCCAGAGATACTCCGATCCACCATGGCGGAGCATCTTTTTTAGATTCCGCTTTCTGAATATCCTCGGCGATTTCTCCTATTTTTGACAGATCGACCACCTTTTCGGCGGCCAGTGCAGAAATTTCCCGACCATAAAGTATTAAAACGACAATTATTACTGTCATACAAAAAATAGATAACAGTTTTTTCATGGTTATGTACCTCCTAAATGTTTTCCTGAACAGTTACAAGATGAAATATGATTTATAAACTCGACGTATAAAATATCTGGTTCTCCTTTAAATTTTCGTTTAGCGCGGCTCGGAAAGCAGGCCATTTTCAGTGAAACAAAAATGCCTGGGAAACGAAAATTTATCATGCATCGGGTATAAAATTTTCAGTGATGGGTAAAAGCAAAAAATGAGTTATGTTCCAGAGGAAAGATTCATCTCTTTCCATTCCAGAATTTCACCGTTTATTGCATCTAATGAAAATTGCCATGTGTTTTCGTCTTTTTGAAAAGTACCTTTATAAAATGTACCCTGAGCTTCGTGTGTTAATGTCATTCTTAAAATGGTAATGCCATAATGATTATCTGGAACCCGTGAAAAAATGATTTCCCGTACTCTGGTCTCATCTAAAATACGCTGGCCATCAGGTAAAGTTCGAAATTTTTCTGCTTCTTTTTCCCTTCGTCCGCCGTCCCACATGGGATTTACAGGAATACGCACCGTGAAAGAAGGTGAAATGGATAAAGGTTCCTGCTGTACACAGTATGGTGGAATTTCTTCCTGTGGTAAATGAAGCATCATTTCCTGAATCTGAACCTGGATCTGCGGTGAGTGTGTATGTGAATTCTGATACTCTAAAATCTGCCGAGAAATTTCCGCAGGCTCTTTCGTCAGAGGTACCGCAGGGCATTCCTCAAAAGATGATTCCTGTGGAAATGGTTCTGGTGAAAAAAGGCGGTCAGAGAGTGTGTCTTGAGGGGTATTTTCTGGAATTTCTTCTTCAGAAATGCTTTTTATTTCTTCTTCAGTTTTACTTTCCGATGTAACTTTAATTTCTGATGTGTTTTCTGATGTGTTTTCTGATAAATTATCCGAAAGTAAATTGGATATTTCGTTTACAGGAAGTGGGGCATGAATTTCTGTCATGGGGATTACTGTGGCAAAAAGGAAACCCGTGCAGAGCGTTATGGTGATTACACCCAGGAAGGCAGCCGCCCCGGTGGCTTTTTGCCGGGTATCCATGATCGTGAAAATGCGATTTTTCATTCCACGCTTTCCACTATAAAAACTTGTGGTTAAAACAGTTTGAACGCGTCCCCGATTACGAATAACGCCGATAATCGCTTCGGCATACTGCTGACGGCGAGAGAGATTCGTGTTCTTAATAACTTCTGCATCACATGAAGTCTCACATTTTTCCGCAACTTGCCGCGCCATAATATAAACGATCGGATTAAACCAGTGAAGAATGGTCGCTGCCAGCACCGCCGTTTTCCACCATAAATCTTTCCGCTTTAAATGAGTTAACTCATGACGAAGAATAAAATCCAGTTCATCTGCAGGAATGTCCATTTCAGGAAGAAGAATTACCGGTGAGATAAAACCATACATCATGGGGGAAGACACTCCATAACAGGTTTTTAGTTTTACCTGCTGACGAATCTTCATTTCAGACAAAATATTTACAAAAAGAGAATGCGTTTTCTCTTCCGTTACCTCCGTACTCCACCGTTTTACCATTTTTATAAAACGGTAATAACGCCATATGTGCCATATGGAAATGGAGGTGATTCCCATGAACCAAAACCCGAATAAAAATTGTGAAAATGACAGACCAGAAAAAATTTTGATGCATTTTTGAACGACATGATAAAAAAAAGTTTTTTCCTTCAGCGTGTCATCTTTAGCTAAAGCATTTTCTTCAGGATGTAAGGGGAATGAGGGGGAAGCCTGTGTCATGGAGGGGGTCAGGGGTAATGACACAGAGCATGTTCTCCCCTCATTTTTATCTGAAAATTCCTGAAAAGAGGAAGTACTTTCGTTAAAAAGCGAATTTTTGTCGAAATGTATATTTTCGTCAGAAAGTGAGGTTTTTACTTCAGAAAAAGATGTTTTTTCTTCCGAAAGGACGGATTTTGAATCAGCGAATTTTGAATCTCTGGAAAAGTGATCCGTTATGGAAGTGGAAAGTTCTTGAGATACGGAAGAAATCGGGAGTGGAATGAGTCCGATTTCACACTGTGGGCGAAAAGGAACCAAAAATCCCAGCGCGATTACCAGCCATGCACCATACTGCCACCGGGGAGAACATTTCCTGGTGAAAAATGGTGAGAACACCATCATCAGGAATACTAGTAGTGACATGCTGACAGATGTAATAAATAAAATCGTGAGAAAATTTTGCATCGCCTAATTCCTCCGTTCTCTCACCCACTGAAGAAGGTCATCTAAATCGGATTCTGTTAAATTTTTATCATTATATAATGTATTTACGAAACTGAAAAATGAATTTTCATGAAACTGGCGTAAAAAATTTCCTGTTTCGAATTTTAAGTATGCATCTCGTTCAATTAACGGATAATATGTCCGTTCTTTTCCATGTTTCTCTGTTCGAAGAAAGCCTCTTTCCACCAGTCGCAGCATTAAAGAAATAACCGTCGCCGCTTTCCAGTCTTTTTCCTTGCCCAGGGATTCCATAATCGTATTCGTGGTTACCGGCGGATCGTTCGTCCAGACCACTTTCATGATTTCGAATTCTGAATCCGGAAGTTTTTTCATCTTTTCCCCTTCCTTATATTAATTATATGCTGGGATGCACTCTAAATATTCACTTTTGTTTTGACAGCCAGAACAGTCAGTTTCGGGTTCTCCTCTAAATTTTCATTTTATACCTGCTCTAAATGCAGAGCATTTTTACCGCAGCGAAAATGCCGAGGAAATGGAAGTTTATGTGCGTCGGGTCAAAATACCTGCCTGCTGGAAAGACTATGTAAAACTAAAAATAAAACGAAAAGTGAAATAAAGATAAATAATATTTCGATTTTTGTATTAATTTTTCGAGAAATATTTTAATAAGTTTTCCCGAAAAAATGAAAAAAACAATTTTTGGCAGATGTCTTATATCGGTATTTTACAAGTGTCTAATATGTTTGTCAAGAGCCTTTTTAAATTTTTTTAATATTTTTTATAAATATATAAATATAAATATGTGGCAGATTTTATTCCTCTGTGATCTTCTGAAATAAAGAAAAATCGGTCGGAAAATCAGTGAATAAGTGAACGTTATCCATTTTAGAAAAAGTGTTACAAAACCTGGCGAGGAGGGAGGGAGGGAGGGGAGAAATGCTGTCCATAAATTTACTTTTCGTACGACTTTCGACAGTTTTATCTGGAATGCCCTGAAGTCTCAGGTGGAACCGGGATAACGCCGAGAATCGTTTTTTGTGACATTTATTGGTTTTCGTTTAAATTTCCTTCTTATGTGGTTCTGAAATCAGGTATTTTCCGCGAAGCGAAATGCCGGGGAAGTGAAAATTTATAGTGTGTCGGGTATAAAACGCATTCTGTTTACCAGGGTGCGTCCATTTCCTGCCAGTGAAATGCGTTAAAATAATATTTAATTGTCGGATTATTCTGACCCAGCACCACGGCCGCGACATCAAAACGCACGGGAATTAATGGTGAAATATGGTTTTTTCTCAGCCATAAATTCGCAGCGTGAGTAACATGAAACTGTTTTGTTGTAAGAATGGTCGTTTCCGCTCCTCCATATTCTGCTGAAATATATCTGCGTGTACGAACTTCGACAAAAACGATCATGTTTCCATCTTTAGCGATAATATCCAGTTCTCCATGAACCCGATTATTAAGATCTGGGAAATGAATTTCTGCATTTCGCTGTAAAATTTTTAATCCAAGAACATTTTCTACATACCATGCGGCGATATTTTCTCCCCGTGCTCCCAGAGTGCCAGATACGTTACGGTACAGTTCTGGTGGAAATTCCAGCGGTTCTAGTTCCGGTAATCTGCGCCAGCGTGCGAGGCATTTACGAAAGATGGAATGAAATATTTTCATTTAATTCATCTCCCAGATTCACTAAAGTTTTCTCTTGTCAGGCATCCTGTGACATGCATTAAAATGCTGGCTTTATAACTGCATAAAACTTAAATTTAAAAATATACTGGTTCCACTTTAAATTTCAGATCTTCGCGGCTCTGAAAGCCGGCATTTTCAGTGAATCAAAATGCCGTGGAAGCGGAATTTTATAGTGTATCGGGTATAAAACTTATGTCCGTAAAGCAGAATAAAGAAATATTCCAGCGGAAACTCCCAGATTCAGAGAATCCACTTCTCGGGACATGGGAATCGTGATGTGAAAGTCACATTCTGCCAGCAGTTCAGGTTTTAGCCCGTCATATTCATTTCCGAAACAGAGGATGATTTTAGGTCCCCAGCATATTTCAGGAAGAGGAATCGCGTTTTCGGAAACGACCGTCGCGTAAATCTGATAACCATATGAGGATTTAAGGAAATGTAAATCCTTAATAAGATCCTGACTTTTTATCCACGGAAGCTGCATGACACCACCCATGGAAACCCTCATCGCGCGTCGGGAAAGTGGGTCACATGCCTGTGAGCCTAATAAAATGCCGTCTGCTCCCAGAGCTGCACCGCAGCGAAAAACATTTCCCAGATTATCTGGTTTTGTGATGTCCGGTAAAACGATAATACACTTTCGAGAAATTTTCGGTTCCTCTTTACTTCTTAAATCCTCTTTATTTTTTAAATCACCGCTTAAATCAGAATTCGGAATGGTCTCCTGAGGGGCAGGTAAAACAGAAGGCGTAAGAATGTCTGGGGGAGGAATTAAATTATGTGGAATACTTAAATTATGCGGCGGATATATCTCTGGCGAAGTTTTAACCTCTGGATGTGAAATAACCTCCAGAGGTGAGTAAAAATCTTTCGGCGAGAGAAAATCCTGAAGGCTCCACGGTGTGGAACGATTTCCGAGAGCTAATATTCCCTGATGAAAAGGAAAACCGACCAGAGATTCGACTTCTGTAAATTTTACCAGATAAATAGGAACATTTTGGGGAACCTTTTTCTCCAGCATGGTACGCACACGCTGCACAGCGCGATCCACGACCATGACTGATTCCACAGGAAAAGGACTGTCCAGAAGACGTTCCACGACCAGATCTCCCTCCGCGATAAATAAGTTTTCTCCACGAAGGGTGCGATCACGCATATTTCGGTAAGGGTTTAAAAGAGGAGATGTGAAAGGAAGTGGAATCATAATTTTACCTCACATTCCAAGAAACATTTAAAAGAGAAGACGTGAAAGATGTGGTATCATCTTTATAAACGGCAGTGAAAATTTATAGTGTATCGGGCATAAAACCGCCTGGAAATTATCCGGTGGCTTATATACCCGATGCATGAAATTTTTCCGCTTCTCCTGTCAGCGAAAGGCCGGCCGGCATTTTTGCTTCGCTAAAAATATCAGTTTTAAAAATCGCACAAAACGGAATTTTAAAGGAAAACCTGTATGGGCCAGAAATTTATGCTTCATCACGAAATTTTGCGAGATTTACATAACAGTCACGGATTCCGTCAAATTTATCGAAATTATGCTCATTTTCGACAATAAACCACTCGGTGCCTCCCACTTCTGCGCATGCTTTAATTACGGCAGGCCAGTCGACAGAGCCTTTCCCGATGATACCATTACCTCCATTTTCTTTCATGTGAAGATGGCGTGTGCGTCCGGGAAATTTTTGAATATATTTTACCGGGTCAAAACCTGCACCGGCGCAGTGTCCCACGTCTATCTGGTGTGTGACCGGATTATCTGTATTTTTGAAAAGGATTTCCCAGCCGGTGATGCCGTCAAAAAGGTGATCTTTAAATTCCCACTGGTGGTTATGGTAACCGATAAACATGCCATCTTTTTGGCAGAGTTCAGATTTCTGGTTAAACCATTCCGCACGTTTTTTCCATGCATCCACTGTTTTTTCCACGTTCATGCCGGGAATGGTGAGATATTTTGTGCCAAGTATTTTATAATACTCTACTGTTTTCGCGAGAGAGTCTCCCTCAAAACTATTCATGCCGATATGAGTGCTGACGCATTTCAGACCGGCATCATCCAGCAGTTTTTTCAGATCTTGTGCGCTTTTTCCGTAAGTGCCAGCGAGTTCCACTCCTGTGTAACCCATGCTGGCGACTGTCTCAAAAGTTTTTGGAAGATCCTTTCCTGCGATATTTCTGATGGAGTACAGCTGGACGGCGATCGGAATGGATTTCGGCACGACACCCTCAGCAAAAAGCTTTATCGGGGCAAAAGCCAGTGCAGATGCACCCAGCCCGAAACGTAAAAGATCACGGCGTGTTAATTTCATGGTAAAAAATCCTTTCTGATTTATTCTGATATAAAGTTTAGTCTTATATTCCGATTCCACATATACTGGTTCCACTTTAAATTTCCGTTTTGTGCAGCTCTGAAAGCAGGCTTTTTCAGCGAAGCAAAAAAGCCGGAGAAGCGAAAATTTATAGTGTATCGGGTATAAAATTCATCTTATTAATCCTGCCGTTCTGACAGGCGTTTCTGGTGAAGCAAAAAAACTGAAGAAGTAAATTTAATGTGTATCGGATATAAATATGGAGGGAAAAATATTCTGATTTTACTTTTTATACTGGTTCTCCTTTAAATTTTTGTTTTGTGCGGCTCTGAAAACAGGCGTTTTTAGCGAAACATGCCGGAGAAACTGTAATTTATTGTGTATCGGGGATCATTCTGTTTTGTGTGGCAAAATTTATTTGTTACTGTTACAGAAAACGTGAAATTTCAGAATGAAACAAATATTTTTCCTTATTTTAGCATTTTTAGTAATTTATGTCAATAAAACATAATATACTGGTTCCACTTTAAATTTCCGTTTTGTGCGGCTCTGGATGCAGGCATTTTCAGCGAAATAAAATGCGGGGAAAGTGGAATTTTATAGTGTATCGGGTATAATATTTCAAAAATATCGAAAAGTATTTCCTAAAATTCCTATTTTTCATGAGTATATGATGGAGAAATTCTAAAAATAGTGTATAATATAAAAAATTTTAGAAATCAGAGAAAGAATGAGTTTCTGTATATACTGTAACTCATTTTTAGAAAAGTATTTGGAAGCGGTTTATTCTGAGGATTACCTATAAATTTAAGTTTCATACGGTCACGAACGCTGTGTACTTTTAGAAAAATGCTGAAGATGTAATTTTTTGTCGAAGATATAAAACTTTTTTAGTATTTTAGACAGGTATTTATACCGATATACTATAAATTTCAGCAGCTTTTCCGGCATGTTTCGCTGAAAATGCAGGCTTTCAGAACTGTATAAAACAGAAATTTTATAGTAAAATCAGAGTACAATTTTTAAAAAAGAGGAAGAAAATGCCAGGGATTTCAGGAATTATTGGGAAAAAATTTTCACATTTTGAAAATATCTTTTCAGAAATGCAAAAACGTGCATTATTACATTCATGGTATATTCAAAAAACCTCAAAAATGATTCATGAAACTCATGATGTGGCATTTATTCAGACAGGTCTGGGGATTTTAGAGCAGAGATCCTCTCCCATGACGAAAGCTCCCGAAGATGATATTTTTGTAGTCGTCTGTGGAGAAATCTTTAATATAAATGAAATCGTTTCCTTTTTGGGAAATGACGCTTTTCATGGTATCTCTGAATCCGCTCCTTTTCTAGGAGAAATTTCAAAAACAGAGGAAAATATTTTTCTTCGTACAGAAAAAAATGCAGAAGCGTCTTTATCGTATTTATCTCCCAGTGCTCTGATTTTGGCAGCATACCGTGCGAAAGGAAAGGCATTTTTTCCGTATATGAACGGTCGGTTTCAGGCAGCAATTTATGACGGAAGAAAACAGTGTGTTATTCTTACGTCTGACCGTTTTGGCACGCGGCCACTTTATTGGACGCAGACACCAGAGCGTTTTCTTTTTGCAGCAGAAATAAAAACGCTTTTAGCGGATATGTCGGTTTCCCGAGAAGAAAATATTTCTGCGATTACAGATTTTTTAACTTTTGGCCATTATCTCCATCAGGAAACTTCTCTGAAATCCGTTCAGATCCTTCCTCCGGCAGCATGGTACGAATATTCCATAAATGAAAATCGTTTGTGTAAAGACGTTTACTGGCATCCGACTCCCGTAACTCTTTCCGATTCAAAAAAATACTCAGTTTCAGATGTCGCAGACGCATTTTGTACTTCTGTGCGCCAGCAGTCACAAAATACGCCTGACCTGGGGATCTCTCTTTCAGGAGGGCTGGATGCACGAAGCATTTTAGGACTTATTCCTGATTCGGAAAATATAACTTCCGTGGCTCTGGGTGTACCCGGAAGCGCGGATCACCTGCTGGCTTCCCAGCTGGCGAAACTCGCGAAAACGAAACATTATAATTATGAACTGAATACCGATTTTTTGATGTCTTATGAAAACCATATGGCGGAAATGGTACGTTTAACTGATGGACAGTATCTTTCTTCATGCATCGTTATTCCCACTCTTCCTTTTTATCGACAAAAAAAAATCGGAACGCTGCTGCGTGGGCACGCCGGGGAACTGATGCATATGTCGAAAGCATATGCCTTTTCTCTCACGCAAAATGAATTAAGGAATCTTGCCTCTCCAGATGACATTTTTCGCTGGGCGCTTTCTCACCTCCAGGCTTATATGTTAGATGGTGTAAATGCGCCATTACTGAAAGGAATCTCTCCTGAAATGTTTCAAAACTCGGCTCAGGAATCCCTCAGAAAAGCTCTGCAGGATGCAAATATGGACAAAAATCTTCCTCCGGTGCAGACCATATGGACACTTTACCTGCGTCAGAGAGTTTATCGAGAAATCCCTCTTTCCATGCGAAAATTTGATTCGCAGGTAAATATTCGTCTGCCGTTTTTAGATAATCAGCTCGCGGATATGCTTCTGGCACTTCCTCCTGAGTTAAAAATGGCGGAAACCATTCAAAAAACGATTTTAGAAAAATACCGTCCTGCTTTTTTAAATGTAAAAAATGTAAATACAGGTACTTTTATCGGTGCGGGATATTTTCGCCAGAAATTTTCTGGTTTACGGCATAAAATTTTCGCAAAACTCGGATTTCCTGGATACCAGCCGTATGAAAAAATGGGTCTTTGGTTACGCCGAGAACTTTCACTGGTGGTTAAATCGCTGCTTTTAAGTGATAAAAGTCTGGAACGTGGTACATTTAATCCGGATACGGTCCGAAAAGTAGTTTCTTCTCATTTCGCGGGAGAAAATCATACATATCTTTTACTGGCGATGATGATTTCTGAACAGCGTGCGCGGTTTTTCGATTCTTAACATAAACGTTTTATGTACCAGATTTTGAAAATAAAAACATTTAGTGCCAGGGGATATTCAGAGAGAACGAAAGTCGAGAGCTCCTATTTAAAACAGGAGGCCAGGTATATAAAAAATAAATATTAATTATTAAATATAATGTATATCTGTTACCGCAAAAATCTCCTGATTTTTTATAAAATTCCCCTTAAATATGGCAAAAACTGCCTTTAAATACAGCGAAAAATACTTTCTCGGACGAAAATATAAATTTTGAAAACAAAAATCTTTTGAGCACAAAAGAATCTGGCATGAGAAAACTTTTCCAGAGGTGAATGAAAGAAAAGTTTTATACACGATACATTATAAATTTCCGCTTCTCCGACATTTTGCTTCGATGAAAATGCCTGTTTTCAGTGAAGCAAAAAACGGAAATTTAAAGTGGAACCCGTATAACATGCCAGAATGATTATGAAAACATTTAATTAAAAATATGGCACGAAAGATTTCGCTTCTAAATTTTTGTCTCGTGCTGCTTCACCAGCAGTGCGAATCACAGATAACGAAACGTGCATTACAAATTATGAACTAAAAACATATATAAAAAAACTTTTATTACGAAATGTGTGTCAAAAAACATATTTCAAGAAACGCCGGGGAAAGTGAAAGTGTAAATACTTTAACCGTTAAATTTATGGGAATGATTCATAAAGTAAGAGAAAAGAATTCTGTTTACTTTAATTTTTGTTTATTTTGTTAAATCCCATGCGGTAAACCAGCGTGGTTTTTGTGGTGTTAAATTAAAATCTTTCTCAAGCTGCTGTGCGAAATCGGGTAAATGGGCTGCGCCATAAAAAATGGCGATATTTTTCTTGCCTTCATCCAGCTGTTTTTGTAAAATTCGTATGACTTTCGCGTTTCGATCTGTCAGAATGACGGAGCCATTTTTTCCTTCGAATGGAGAAACGGAATTACCTACATTTCCCATTTCTTCAGCCATAATGCGTTTTAAAGCCAAGGAACGATTCCCGAACAGTAAGTCTCTCAGCGGAATGGAAGAGACGGAACCTTCCTTACCCGCTTTATTTTGTATCGCCATACTGTATCCCACCGAGCGGAGATATAACTGTAAAAAACTGTCATTCCGTTTTTTCATGGCATCTTTGAATTCTTCAGGGCTCATGTCCGCATGAATCATATTTTCGGGCGAATAATCGACACAGTATAACTGGTACTCCAGACCTAAAACGGCCGACATCTGGCGCTGGAGCAGACTAATCGCCGAGGTTCTTGATGTTTCTTTTTTCGGACGTGTGCCTTCTTCCGCGACGACTTCATAAAGTACCACTTCAAAATCCTTAAAATGCTTATTTAAATCATCGTAGTATTCTTTTTCGCCCAGGTGAACTGCACCAATTAATGTTACTTTAATCCCTTTTTCTTCGGAGGCATACGTTACCGAAGACGTTTCCAGCGCGACATGATTTCCCTCGGCATCTTTCTTCAGACGTAAAAATAAAGATTCTAAAGAAGGCTTTTTGGCATTTTGCTCTTCTGTTTCGAGGACTGCTTCTTCAGAATTTTTGTTTTCCGTTTCATTCGCATAACAAAAGTGAGAATAAATAGATTCTGTCAAAATGAATAAAAAGAAAAAAACAAAAATGATAACAGGATGTTTTGAAATGGAGAAATTGTGTAAATTATTATACATCACGCACCTAAACCTTTCCGATTTTGAGGATTATTTTTTATAAATATGTACTTATGTTCGGTTATTATAGTAAAACTATTCTTCTTTTATATGAAATTTTCCGATTATACTAACGATCACAGATAAAATTTTTACTCTGTTCGTAAATGAGGGAGAATGATCATAAATAAAATATTAAAATTAGTATGTCAAAATTCCAGATAATTTTAATGTTTTGAAGTACAAAAGTTTTTTATGTGGAAATGAAATATGGTTTTTTTACATTAAAACTAAAGATAGGATCATAAAACATACGTCTTACGGTAAGGTTTTCCGAAGAATAAATTTTTATGGATTTATGATAAAAAGTTATCACCTGTTCAAATTTTATCTTAAATATCATGTTTTGACTAGTCAAAAAAGAATTTTTTAGTAAAAAAAACAAATTTTGTCAATAAATTTTTGATTTTATAAAATGAAAGATTACGTGTGTCCCAGATTATGTAAAATTATGTTTAATGTATGATATTTCATGGAACACGATGATTCTTTTTCGGTTTTTTAAAATAAATTTTTGATTTTCCTGACTGGTGTGCAGATTTATCCTGACATTTCGTTTCGAAGAATGTTTGCTGGGAAATATGGACTTTTTTTGACTGTTTTATATCCGAGACACGATGAATTTCCGTTTCCTCGACATTTTTTCTTCGCTGAAAATGTCTGAATAAAGAGCCGTATAAAACGGAAATTTAAACGAGAATCAGCGTAACTTTCCCTGCCCGTGCAGGCTGAGCCGGAAATTCTGTGTTCAGAGTCACATTAAACGGAGAATAAAACAGAAATCAGTAATTTTAATTAAAGTTTAATGTATAAATTTTCATGTATTTTGAATACCGCTGACTGAAAATATGAGAGATACGGACAAAATTTTTTCCCTGTAATATGAAATTTTTATTTTCAGGTATTTTGCAGTTTTTGAAAATACCTGTGGCGGTGCTGTACAAAACGAGAATTGTAGGAGAACCAGGATCATAGAATTCCTGAATAAATAATCATAATTTTTTAATAAAAAACGATGAGTGTGGACATAAATCAGCCGTCTACTTTTCAAAAAATGGTAAATTGTACGTCGAATGATGGATTCCGAGCATGGATAAATCATTTAGGCGGAAGTGTGATGGTTTCGACATATCAGGCTAATAAATTGGCTTTTATCGGCTGGGACGGTCGTCAAGTTACTTTGACGATGCGCGATTTCGATAAACCCATGGGCGTGGCATACCATAATGACCAGATCTTATTGGCCAGCCGGAGAGAGATCACTCTTTTTAGTAATGCAAAAGTTTTGGCTTATGAATATGACACAAAAAATATTGGAAGTTATGATGCCTGTTATCTGCCACGAACGAAATGGTATACCGGGGATTTAAACGTACATGATGTTCTTTTTGATAGTCAGGGTATTTTAATGGTAAATACTCGGTTTTCCTGTCTTGCACGGCCAAGTTTTCGGTTTCATTTTTCTCCTGTATGGCAGCCGCCTTTTATTACGGATATCGTCCCGGAAGATCGCTGTCATCTGAATGGTGTAACTCTGGTGGATGGTCAGCCCGCTTATGTTACCATGCTCGGAGCCACAGATACTGCCAGAGGGTGGAGTGAGAAAAAACTTTCTGGTGGTGTTTTGATGGATATACGTACGAATGAGGTCGTTTTGGAGGGGTTATGTTTACCGCACAGCCCTCGGTTTTATCGCCAGAATTTATGGTTTCTTAACTCTGGTGAGGGAGAACTCTGGGTGGTAAATCCACGTACTAAAGAAAATAAAGTGGTCGTTCGGCTTCCGGGATACTTACGTGGTTTGGATTTTTGGCGCGATTTTGCAATTATCGGACTGTCCAAAATTCGTAAACATCATCAGATAAGCGGTTTACCTGTCCAAAAAACTCAAAATTTACTTTGTGGAGTGGCCGTGGTAAATGTTTTGACGGGAAATTTAGAGGGTTTTTTTGAATTTACAGAGGGATGCGAAGAAATTTATGATGTTCGGCTCTTGCCGGGTGCGCGTCATGCGGCCATATTAACGCCGGAGCTTCCCACCTGTCATGAGGCGATTACGACGGAAAACTCTTCCTGGTGGTTAAGGTCACATGAGGTGAACCACGAAAAATAAAAAAATTTTTGAAAGCTGCAGGATTTTTATGTTTCTGCCAGTGATTTTATATTATAATATACAGGAATTCATATTTATACTCTAGTTTTACTTTAAATTTCCGTTTTATGCGGTTCTGAAAGCAGGCATTTTCTGCGAAGCAAAATGCCGAGAAAGTGGAAATTTATAGTGCATCGGGTATAAAAACTGTTATTTCACGTGGTGAAAAAATTTGTTTTATTCGGAAGATACAAAGAAATATTATTACGGATACGGAAAATACGTTAAATAAAGTTTTGTGCGGTCCAGAAACAGGTATTTCACATATCGCGAAATACTCGTAAAGCGGAATTTTATTGTGTGCCGAATTTAAAAAGGCCGAAAATAAAAAAGGCTTCCCGCAGAACAGATAAAAAGTTTGGGATAATCCCGATAATAAGAAATTTATAAATAATTAATATATTTTAATCAGTTGTCCCTGGTTGTGAGTCACACAGGCGTTTTATCGTGTGTGTGGCGTGCAGCTGTGGTTTTATCTTATTTATGTTTATAATAAATAATGAATGAGGTATTTCTGCGCGGCGAAAGAATCACAATTGGCGATCCACACAGTTCAATTAAGGAATACGAAGATGGCACTGTTCGCAAAATCCCCACTGAGAAATATTATTTCAGGTTTTGGAAGCCTTCTTGGCGTACAGAAAGTATCGGCCACGAAAGCCCGTAAAACGGAGGATAGTAAACGAAAATTGACGCTTGATACTTTGGAGGATCGTATCATGCTTTCGGTTTCGCCCTCCACATGGTATGACGTTTTGGTAAACACGAGTTACAGTGAATATCAGACGACAGACACGAATGGTTCGGCGATCGCGATGGATCATGATGGTGATTTTGTTGCGGCATGGACGCGTGGAGAGGAAGTTCGTATCGCGGATCCCACGAGTCGGTATTACCAGAAGGGGTATTATCGGGATCAGTTACAGAATGAATTACTCCGTGCGGAGGGGGAGTCGGAACTTGAGTTTATTCAGCGACTGAAATCCGATGCGGTGGATTATTATATTACGGATCTGGACACCTCGATTCGGATACAGCATATAGATATTGACACGGGCAGTTATATAGATCCTGAGACGGGTGAGTCGATGATCGATTATAATATTTATGCTCGATATATGACGGACGAAGTTCAGCGACTGACGTTACCGGCAGATGAGCTGGTGAATCCGGAGAGAGCGGATGGTACGGCCAGCATGTCCTTAACGCTGGGCGGGACTTGTCAGCAGCGGATTACGTTTTCTTCTGCGGAAGCGGCACCGGAGGGGGATCCGGTGGAGAATCTTGTGTTGTTTGTGCAATTTTCTTATGAAGGAGAAAGAACGACATTTAGATATGATGAGTCGTTAAGTGTCGAGCAAAACGCCAATAGTTTAGAAATACAGCTTCAGGATTTAGGAATCCGGGGAGGGAATGCCTTACAAAACGCGCAGGTCATGGCGATTTCTCCACGGGAATTTATTGTGGAATTTGGCCCCGCGGGTCAGGCACAGCAGTTATTGACGGCGACCGTCATAGGGGATATACGGGACGCTGGATTTTTGCCTTCCGTGAATATCGAGATGGTTCGTAATGCGGTCACGGTGGACATGAAATTTAAGGTGGATGATCCTGCGTCGATCGCGGCGTATATCGAAGAGTATATTAAGAACTGGCAGATTACCAATTATGGAACGGGGCCTGTTTTCTTTCCCACTCCAGAAAAAATAGCGGGTGGAGCGCAGGGGCCAGCCGTTATGCCGGATCTGGTGCGTACCTCGACACCTGAAGTGGTGGTTACGCCAGTATATGGCGTGAAATTTGAGGATGGGCTTTATGGGATTAAGGAGGGGGAGAAAGAATTATTAGCTTTTGACATTACTTTTGTAAACTCCTCCGGGAAGCAGGATCAGCCTCTGGTGATCGTCAGCGCACTGAAAGATACCATGGGGAATGATATTCTGAATATTCAGGATGCATATGGGCGGACGATTATAAATCCGGCGGTGACGGTTACGACAATTAAAGAATCCAGCCCGGAATTTCAGGTGAATCTGGATGAGGGTTTTGACCCGGTTACGGGTTTACCGTTATGTCTGAATCAGTATGAGCCAGCGGTGGCGATGGATGATGATGGTGATTTTATCATTACGTACAGCAGTGACGCGAACAGTAAATTGACGCCGGGAAGTATGGCGGATGTGTATGCACGGCGGTATACGGCCCAGTCATGGCAGGATCCCACGAATATGGGAGAAGATTTCATTCAGTCGGTGAAACCTGTGACGGATCCTTTCCGTGTGAATTCATTTACCACTGGCGAGCAGCGCATGTCGGATGTCGCGATGGATGAAGACGGGAATTTTATTGTCGTCTGGTGTCAGATGTCGCAGACGGCAAGTTATTTTAATGGAATTTATGCGCAGCGTTATGATGCGGAAGGGAATATGATCGCGGATCAGTTCCGGGTGGATACGGAGGTGACCGGGCAGAGTGTTTATCCGCGGGTGGCGATGAATGAAGATGGTTATTTCGCCATGGCCTGGACGGGAATTCGTTCTGCGACTGCTTTACCTGACCAGTATGAGAAGCGGGGAATAGAAACACAGACCTGGACGAATGCCGGGACTTTATTCTGCACGTTATATAATGAGGCCGGCGAACGAATCGTGGCAGATTTTTTTGACGCGCCGGCGAATAGTGAAGCGTCGATCGCTTTTACGGTGGGATTCGGGGGGGAGCCGAACACGGAAGATTACCAGACATATTTTGTGATTTCCGCTGAGGAAAATGAAATCGATAATGATGAACATCTGGAAGGAACCAGTCATGGAGTGCGTATTCGCACGTATGATGTGACGGGTACGCCAATTCATAATATATATCGCGCGAATAGTGCCAGCGTGGATACAGATTCAGATACATTATGGGGAGGTTATCAGGGCAGGTCACGTGTTGCGGTGGATGCGGACGGTGACATTACGGTGGTATATTCCGGTTATGGTCCTGATACCAGTGAAAACGTTTTTGACGCCACGATTTCCAGTACGGCGCTGAAGCGGTATATGTCGCTGTTTGCGGAGCAGATTAACGAGAATCGAAATGCCGATTTACGCCGGTACTTTAATCCAGAAGCGGACAGTCTGTTTGCGGCAGATCGATTTGAGGTTTTAGGATATGGAACTGGCCAGGATGGCGCGGGTGTGATGCTGGTTTCCGGGGAGGATGACACGATAAAAGCCTTCTCGAATGGTGATGTCAGCAGTATGATTAATGGAATCATGGCGTATGCTCAGCAGGAAGGCGCGGATGATGAACAGTTAGGGCGGCTCTATAATTGCCTGAATAATGTTTTTGGTGATTTACGTGGGGAAGCGAACGGTATTTTGTTCTCCATGTTTGACGCGCTCCCGATTTATGGAGAAGAAGGGGATGTGACCCTGCGCACCACGGATCCGCTTTACAGTGATAGTGTGGCGAATGCTCACCGAGATGGGGCGAATGCGGCGTTTAATTTATTCTTGCCGAATGAGTTTGGGACAAGATGGGATCAGATTACTATGACCGTGGTCACTCCTTGGGGAAATGGGCAGGTTCAGGTGACCCCGGTGTACGTGAATAATGTTCTGGATGAAGGTGCCACGGCACATGCGATCGAAACGGCGATTCTTGCGCTTCCGTGTGTAGGTGAGAACTGGGCGAAACCGGAAAATGAAGGGCCGGTGGAAGTTCGTGTGCTGGATATGGAAGAAATCATGTTACGTGACGGTACTTACTGGGATACTGGCTGGCGTGATATGACCATGTTTTTGGGGCCTGATCTGGTGGGTTTCGAAATTCAGTTCCAGGGAGATCTGCATGATTTAGGTGTCGGGCTGATGAATATTACCGCGGTGACCACCACGGATGAGGTTCATCGAGTTACGGTGAATACAAATACTGCTGTCAGCGGAGCAGGGCAGGGATTTTTTGGTATTACGATCGGAGATGCGAACACGGGCACGAATCCTGTGATGACGATTACCGCAGACATGGTCGGAAATCCGAATCATCCCACATGGGAGGCGGGTGCCGCGGCGATTCAGGCGGCTTTAACAGGTCTGAATTATGATGCGACTGTCGAAATGGAAGTGGTCGGGACGCAGATAAATTATACGATCGTTTATACTGGGGACAGCGCGGGAACAAATATTCCGAACATTCAGATTTACCATGATGAGAACTGGCCTAATGCGAATGCTGCGACCACGCAGTGGTGGATGGGCGCCCAGGCGGGAACCGTCATACAGGGAGGTTTGGCGAGAGCTCAGCAGCTGCCAGCGTTAAATGCGGTAATTTCCAGCGTGGGTACCAGTCAGGAGTATCCGTATATCGGAATGACGCCGGACGGCAGTTTTGGTGTTTTGTGGACGCAGTATGAAGAGTATACGTCCCTGCGTCAGGTGGATGAATTTACAGCGACGATTAACGCGAATCAGAATATTTATTTCCGGCAGTTTGATGAAGAGCATGACGCGGCGGGTCCGAAAGTGACTGGCGTCAGAACGGTGGATGGTGTGAAAGTTTTTAACGGAAAGCAGATTTCCTCGGAAGGCTTCAGTAATAATGGAGACGAGACGGATAATATGCTGATCGTTACTTTTGATGAGGAAATGCGAGACGCAAATAAAATGCTCCAGTCGCTGTCTCCCAGTGAATATTTGCATTACTGGAACACCAGCGTGACGAATCCCGCGAATTGGGCGATTCTTTATAATGGTGTGGAAGTATCGGGTGCGATTCAAGAAGTTTTATTCGGCATGAATCAGAGTACGATTCTCACGGGAAATGTTGCGGAAAATAAATGGGAAGCGATTATTACGCTTAATACCGATATTTTAGGCGAAGGAAAACTGGCTGACGGTAATTACACTCTCGTGGCGCGAAATCTTATGACGGACGTGGCGGGAAATCCATTAGGCCGCACGGGTTTTGAGGAAAATGGCAGTGATTATACGCTTATTTATGACGTCTTAACTCCAGATGAGCCTGAGGCACCGGTAATTGATCCGGAAATTTATGACCCGGAGGATCCCACGCAGACGTTACCTTCCGAGGGTATTTTGGCGGATGTTCAAAATAATAATAGTCTGAATTGGACGCCGACGAGTGTGGGCACGAATTATGAAGGGGATACGGTTACCGTCTGGACGGGAGTGGAAGATGGTATGACCGAGGGTATTTTCGCGCGAATTGATTACATGAAATGGGATGTGACGAATGATGTTCGAACGAATTTACCTCAAGGTTCGAAGATTATAGAGGTTACAGATCATTTAAGTGAATTAGATAAATGGCGTGTGGAATTCGCGTCTGTGGCCGTGAATGGCACGGGAATCGACATTTATGATGAGGACGACATTTGGGGCACGACGGATTTTGTCGTTACCTGGTCTCAAAATGACGGGACGCTGCTGGCTCAGGACTGGAACGTATACGCACGGATTTATTCATTAAATGGTGTGGCGAAGACGGATGCATTCCGTGTGAATGATACCACACGTGGGACGCAGATTTATTCTTCTGTCGCCGTGAGTCCGGAAGGGGATTTCGTCATTACCTGGCAGAGTAATGGGAATAAGAACGAAGATGAAAGTGGTTATGGCGTTTTTGCGAAACGTTATAATTCCGCGGGAGAATCGGTCGGTGGCAGCAGTACGGTCCAGACGCTGAATTTTACTGGCTCGATGGCTGGTTCCTTTACTCTGAAACTGTATGACGGCGTGCAGACGGAACCATTCGAAACGTCTCCGATTATTTTTGACGGAAACACATTCGCCGTGGAAGAAGAAATTCAAGTAAAATTACAGCAGTTAATTGAAAACGCGGAAGCATATGCTCTGCAGCACCCGGAGAAGTATGAAAATGGAATTTCTCCGCTGGATGGAATCGAAATAGAAGTCGTGGCGTCCAGTGCGAATCAGATCGTGATTTATTTCCACGGAGAGAATGCGAAGCGGGATATAAGTGAATTCATTGTAGACACAAGCGGTCTGGTTTTGGGTGCGACGGGTGGATCCATTTCTGTTTCCACGGCGGTTCAGGGAACACCTGCAGAATTTTTGGTGAATCAGACGACTGCGAATAATCAGCAGTGGGCCTCGGTGGCGATGGATTATAGTGGTAATTTTGTCATTACCTGGACATCATTTGGGCAGGATGATGATTCGTCGACTGATTCGAACATTTATTCACGTTATTTTTATAGTAACGAAACCGTATATGGTAATATGACGCAGCGAGGTGTGGTAAGTACTGCCGCGCTGTCAGGTCAGACGCAAATTGGTTTAGCGGAGCATGTTTTAGGTACACTTCCGCCGGAAAATTATGAGTCGCTGGATCGTACTGGTGTCGCGGTGGTGGTCGCGGACGGTGCGCAGGGTACGGGTTCTCTGCTTACCTCCAGGCAGCATGTTTTGACGGCAGCGCATGTCGTTACCACGGAGGGTACGAATGCTCCTGCGACGACTGCTTCTGTTTCTTTCCAGTCAGAAACTGGGGAGATAGTGGAAATCGCGGTCACTGAAATTATCGTTCATCCGGAATGGGATGGGGAGGGAAATAATGATCTGGCGATTCTTGTTTTAGAAGAAACGCCACCGACGTATGTGGAAGCGTATGACATTTATCGTTCATCGGATGAAATCGGGCAACAATTCTTCTTTTATGGTTATGGTACGACCGGAATCGGTGCGACAGGTTTTGATGAAACGATTATGGGCACGACGAAACGTACGGGCACGAATCGTTTTGAAGGTGTCGCGACGGAACTTGACTGGGATTTCCCGACGCTTCTGGCGGATTTTGATAGTGGAAATGCGGCGGATGACGCACTGGGAATTCTTCTTGGCCGGAATGATCTGGGATTCGGAAATCTGGAAATTAGTACTGGCGCGGGAGACTCTGGAGGTCCGGCATTTTTCGTCAGTGGTGATTCATACATCATAAGTGCCATATGTCGTGGTGCTCTGGGCACGGAGGTAAATGCGGATCTGGATGGTACTTTCGGGATGGTGATCGATTTTACCCGAATTTCGCTGTACGCTGACTGGATCGACGCAATCGTCCAGGTGGAAGTTGGCGGAGAGGAAACGCTGGTGAATGTGAATGACACGGCCGGAATGCAAAGATGGTCTTCCGTGGCCATGGATGCGGACGGAGATTATGTGATTTCATGGACTTCCTTCAGTAATGATAATTATCTGGATTCTCAGTCTTATAATATTTTCGCGCAGCGGTATGACACCAGCGGAGCCGCCGTGGGTGAGAATTTCCTTGTGAATTCTACGATTCAAAATATTCAGCAGCTGTCGAAAGTGGCCATGGACGCGGACGGAGAATTCGTTATCGTCTGGGAAAGTTTCCAAGACAGTATGGATATGAATAATGTGGATCAGGGAACGCCCAGCAGCTGGGGTATTTTAGGACAGCGGTATGTGGCGAATGAAAATGTGGATGCCACGAATATTTCGAATCCGAATGGAAAATTTGGTGCTGAATTTCAGATTAATAGTACTTTGGCCGGTGATCAGCGTTTCCCTGGTGTGAGCATGACAGCGAATGGTGATTTTGTCGCCGTGTGGCAGGGTGTGGGAGAGAATGATAATTCGTTGGTGGAAGGCATTTATAATCGCTGGTATTTCCGGATGGAGGATGATACTCCTCCGATGGTCGCGGCGGTATTTGCGAAAACCGTGGTGAGAGATGTGGATGCGGGCACCGAGGAATTTTATTATGCTCAGGTGGAAGACGGTGCAGTGCTTGAGGGAAATATTCAGAAAATGCTGTTTATCTTTAGTGAGCAGCTCATGGGTCAGTATGAAAATGAACGTGGTTCGAATAGTATTCTTTCTCCCAGTAACTGGATCGTGACGAAAGATGGCCGGACGATCGTGAATGCGGTGGCCAGCATTACGAAGTATTCGGAAGAAGATATTACGGATGGTTATAATTCCAGTTTAAGTAATGTGGATGGTTTTTATCCCACGGGTGAAAGCCAGAAAAACGCGTACTGGGTTACTTTTGACCTGTCCAGTATCGGTGGCGGTGACGTGTTAACCGGTGGTGGTTATACGGTCACGATACGAGATCGGGTGGAAGATCGTTCTGGAAATACGCTGGATGGTGATCGTGATGGTCATGAAGGCGGTAATGTTACGATCGGAATCACGGTCGAAGGTACTCCGGGTGGTGATCCGAGTGACGGAGGAGACACGAAGGATGTGGAAGATCGGGTGAATACCATCACTGATGGAAATCAGTCGGAGCCCGCCATGGCCATGGATGCGAATGGAAATTATGTCGTGGTCTGGACGACGGAACTTCTTGCCGCGGAGGAAGAAGGAGAGGAAGGGGAAGAAGGAGAAGAAGGCGAAGAAGAGGCGCGGGAAGTGATCGGGACGGTCATTCATGGTCAGCTTTACTCACAGGATGGAACCAAGAAGGGTACGGAATTTATCATTTCGGACAGTCCTGGCGTGATTCATAAAGACGCGTCCGTGGCCATGGCCGCGAATGGTACTTTTGTGGTAACCTGGACAGCGAATTCCGTGGATGAGAATCAGAATGGAACGATAGAATTTGAGGAAGCGAATTCCGATAACGTTTACGCGAAGGTATTTTATAGTAATGGTGTGGCATATGCGGACGCGCTGGAAGTTCTTTCGGATCCGGTGAATACGATTACGCGTGGGAAACAGCATTTATCGTCTGTGGCGATGGATGAAAATGGCAGTCGATTCATCATCACCTGGGCGAATGAAGACACGAAAACGATAGACGCTACGCAGATTCAGAATGACAGAAATGGTGTCTGGTATCAGATTTATTCCATTAATGTGGATCTGATTCAGCGCGTGGGTGGAAATGTTTTGGTGAATGCTGCGGATAATTTCAGTCAGACCTGTCCGGAAATCGCCTGTGATGGTAATGGTAACTTTACTGTCGTATGGCAGGGATATTCTTCTAGTAATTCTGGTTATAATATATACGCTAGGCAGTTTGACCGAGATGGGAATTTGCTGACGGATACGTTCCAAATAAATGAGTATCAGACAAATGATCAGATCGGCCCGTCAATTGCCATGACGGTCGACGGAGATTTTGTTGTCGCATGGTCGAGTTATCTGTATGACCGTGATGAATTCGGCGTGTCGCACAGAAGATTTAATGCGGATGGTACGCCGATGTCCTCGGAAATTTTGACGAATGATGTGACGCTCAAGAGTCAGCATGAGGCTTCGGTGGCGATTAATCGTTTTGCTTCTGCGTTAAATCCGGCATACAGAACGTATTACATTTCATGGACGTCTTATCGTCAGGAACAGAATATTTATGATTCGGACGGTGTTTATGGGAAGCTGTATACATATGACGGTCTGCGCTGGAGCACCACGGGTGAAGAATCGGTAAACATTTACACGATTTGGGATGAAAACAATTCAGTCTGTGCAGTCGGGCCGAATGGAAAACGGTATGTCGTGTGGGTCGGTCCGGAACAGTCAAGTATGGCTCCGGGAACTGTGCTGGAGGGTGATTTACAGACGGACATTTATCAGCTGGTGAGTGTGTCGACTTCTGATGTTACAGGAACGGCAAAAACGCTGGGAAAATATACCAGTAACTGGACGTACTCCTCCTCGGGGTCTTCTTCAAAAGAAGCCCTGGTGGTGGGCAGCGGTACGGTTACCGCCACGGTGACGACACAGACGGTTACGCTGGAAGCGGATACGTATAATGAGTTTTCGTTTAACGCCGGCGTTTCTCCGAGGATGACGCTTAATGGAAATGCCATTTCTGCTGAATCCGGTGTAAATCATTACATTTTGGATGCGTCTGAGCTTCAGGGTGGTTTCGTCTGCGCGACGATAAACGCCATGGGAGGTGAGACGGTAAAAGTGGAAGGAAATAATGTCGTTATTACCGCGGCGGATTATAAACTGACGCTCAGAAATTGTACGGAAGTGATATTTAATGGACTGAATGATGCGGTGGCTGAATTCGTTCTGAGTGATGATAGTGGTGTTTTCTCCGCGATCGGCATGAATGCGTCGCTGGTGACGGCAGAAAAATCGATTTCTGTCCGCGGTGCGAAATCTATTATTGCGGATGGCACGGGCAGTCGTGTAACTGCAGAGCTGGCCACGACCAGCACGGCGAATACCTTTACGTATAAGCCGGGGACGGTGACGACCAGTGAGTATGCTCAGCTGACGGATGCCAGCGGTACTTTCTCCATTTCAGTGAAAGGTTTTGCGGATCTTTCAGTTTATGGTGAAGGAGGAAATCATTCTGCGATGATAAATAATAATGGTCTGGCGGCGGATCTGAAAGTGAATGCGAATGATGTGGATTTCCTGTGTAACGGACAGACGATTCATCTCTGTGATTTTACGAATATGGAATTTAGTGCCAGCACCAGCGGAAATGCCGTAAACGCGGAAGTTACCACTTCGGCGTTTCATGATACGGTGGAAACAGACGCCAGCGGAGTGGTCATTCGTAACTCGCATTATGTTCAGACGATTAAGGGCGCGAATGTCACTCTTTATTCTGGTGGAAATGATACCGCGACGCTTTATGGCTCGAATTACAGTAATACGCTAAATTCCTCGGCGGAGAAGACAGAGTTTAAGGTTTCCGGATTAACATATACGCTGTACTCTTTTGAAGATGTGACCGTGTATGGTAATGGCGGAGAGAATGCGGCGTATCTGCAGGATACCACGGGTGATGACACGCTGACGGCAGGTGCACGTACGGCAGTGATGACGGGAAGTTATTATGATCCCCAGGCAGGTAAAACCCGTACTTATCGGATTCAGCTGGAACAGTTCACGACTGTGGAAGCGGAAAGTGTGAATGGTGGAAATGATACCGCCATTCTCCAAGATTCCACAGGAAATGATACGTATCGTGTGATGGAAAATGCTGCGGTCATGTCTTATATCGGATCTGGTGGTTTCCAAAATACGGTCAGCGGTTTCCGAAACGTCAGTGCTCAGAGTATAAATGGCGGTGATGATTATGCGATTATCACTGGTACGGCGAATAATGAATCCTTTATCCTTACTCCGGATTCCGCAAAACTGCAGTATGCGGACGTGGAAGGAAATGTGGTTACGAATTCTGCCACAGGTTTTGCGAAAATGGAAATTTATGGGAACGGTGGAACGGATTCTCTGAATGCGTATGATTCTGCTGGAAAAGATTCCTTCTTCCTCAGTCCAGGTGCGCTGGAAGCGAAGGGTGATGGTTATAATTATAAAGCCTCTGGAATTATGGCGATAAATCTTTATCGGGTTCATGGTGGAAATGATAATTTAACCGTTTCCGATTCTGGTGCAGATGAAACGCTGGTGCTGCGTCCTCATGCCGTAACGATGATTTCCAGTAATGGTTACAGCGTTTTTGCTGATGGTTTCCGTGATATTTATGTGACTGGCGGAAACGGTGGAAATGATTTCGCGCTAATTTATGATTCCAGAGGAAATGATCATTTACGCAGTGAATTTATAGATACCGTTTATTTACAGAACAGAACTTCCATCACCGGCGACGATTTTTATAATCAGGTTACCGGTTTCCAAAATGTGAAAGCATATGCGACCACCGGTGGAACAGATACGGCGGAAATTTATGATTCGATTATGAATGATTCGTATGATTATATAAATGGAGCACTGATGACTTCCGTGGAAAACATTACGCGAAGTTTTGTTAATTTCGATGAATTATCTGTCATAAAAAATGGAGGAAATGATTCTCGCACTGCGGAAGCAAAAGCCGTGGACAGCATTTTCCAGGGTGACTGGGATTAAGTTTCTCTTCCTCTGATGGAACGAAGCTCTCTGGTATTCAAAATGCCAGAGAGTTTTTTTTTATAATTTAGAAGAAATGATTTTCAGAAAATGTAGTTTTTACCGAGAGCTGAAGAGAAAAAGATGTGTGATGCGAAATGAAGGATGATTTTACCTGATGTACTATAAAATTTCGTTTCTCAGACATTTTTTCCGGTAAAATGTCTGATTTTCATGGCCACACAAAACAGAAATTTAAGGGAAACCCACATAACGTTACTTACAGTGAGTCGTAACTTGAACTGTTTTAGCATAAATCCTAACATTTTTCAGACTTTATGCTTTCTTTTCGGATATGATTCTGGTGGTCATGAAAACCGAAAGTAAGATTTCCTGAAGGAAGAAAGTATAAAACAGTAAGAATCGTGTGTCAGGAAATGAAGATCAGAGGCGCTCTGGATTATCGTCCGTACGGTTTTTCCTGCGGCTTCTGTCTTTTCGGTGATCGCGCGATTTCGCTGTTTCCCAGCTGGAGAGACGGCAAAGATCATTCGCCATGAGTTTCTTTTCAGGGCATATCTGTAAAATAAAACTTTTTGCTCCTTCTTCAGTTAAAGTGGAGGGAATCAGCAGATTTTCACCATTCCGATTTTCAGAGAGTTTTTTTTCGGAGGCATTTTCATTTTCTTCTGGTTCAGAGGAAGATTTTTCTTCGCAGATCATATCTGGAATGGTATATTCCTTAAGTTTTCGCAGCGCTAAACCACGCAGAAGATTATAATGCCGAGCCTCTCCGCGTTCATTAATCCACCGCGGGCCTTTTACAAGAAGCATACGGTCAAAATGATCCCAGTCTTGGCGGAACCATTCTAGAATTTTTTTCATGGAGGCCACAGCGCGAAAAGTGAGGGTGTGAAATTTATAATTTCCGAGAACATCCTGCCCCAGACCGCCAAAAATATAAACCGGCAGACGCATTTCGTCCACGATTTCCATTAAAATTTTTGCTTTTTTCGCGACACATTCCGCCAGAGCCACGGTAATGTCCGGACGCAGAATGGCCAGTAAAATCCCTGGCACGCCTCCTCCGCTGCCGACATCCATTACACGTTCCCCGGGTGCCAGAAACTCAGAAAGTGCCAGCGTATCCAGAAGATCTCGGGTTACGAATTTTTGATAAGTCGTATGCCGTGTCAGATTTACTTTTTCATTCCAGCTCCATTCCAGACGACAAAACTGGTCCAGCTGTTCCACCACAGGGTCTGGAATCTCGATTTCATATTTCGCCAGTGTTTCCCACAGACCAGCTTCCGGCGTATGGAGAATGTTTTCTTCTGTCATTTTTAAAATCCATGATATTAATGGTGAGTGTACAGTTACGGTTTCTGAAATTTTTCGGGAGAATCCAATTTAAAAACTCCGTCCGGCGGTGACTATAAATCATCAGGAATCAAAAAAGCCGTCTATAATTTTATTTTAACAGGAAATGTCCGAAAAAACACCAGGGGTGGGAAATTTTGTCGCGGATATGTTGCGGGCATCAAAATTTTTGTTATAATAAAAAATATTATCTAAAATAAGAGTTAAATTTATATTTTACAGATAAAAGTATCACGACGCATTCATCCTTAGAGAATGATGTGCCATGTTTCATATTAATTTTTAAGGAAAATCATTTTAGGAGTAAAAAATGGAAGACAGAACGAAAATTTTAAATTATTATCAGACACAGCTGGAAGAAATCCGTGAGGCGGGTTTATGGAAGGAAGAACGGATTATCGTAACTCCACAGGGTGCGGAAATCGGCACTTCATGTGGCCAGCGTGTGATTAATATGTGCGCGAATAATTATCTTGGTCTGGCGAATAATCCAGAAATTATTGCCGCGGCGAAAGAATCGTATGATCACCGTGGTTTCGGAATGGCGTCTGTCCGTTTTATCTGCGGAACTCAGGACGGGCATAAAGAACTGGAAGCTGCGCTTTCACGTTTTCTTGGTACGGATGATACGATTCTTTATTCTTCGTGTTTTGACGCGAACGGTGGTCTTTTCGAAACGATTCTTACGGCGGAAGACGCCGTGATTAGTGATGAGCTGAATCACGCGAGTATTATTGACGGAGTGAGGCTCTGTAAGGCAAAACGTTTTCGTTATAAGAATAATGACATGCAGGATCTGGAGGCACGGCTTCAGGAGGCGGATGCGGCAGGTGCTCGGATTAAATTAATCGCCACGGACGGTGTTTTTTCCATGGATGGAATTATCGCGAATTTACAGGGAATCTGTGATTTAGCGGATAAATATAACGCTCTGGTAATGGTGGATGACTCTCACGCCGTGGGTTTCGTCGGCGCGCATGGAAAAGGAACGCCGGAACACTGTGGGGTTATGGGCCGGGTGGATATTCTCACGGGAACCTTCGGAAAAGCTCTGGGAGGCGCGTCCGGTGGATACACCAGTGGTCGCCGTGAAATTATCGCTCTTTTACGTCAGCGCAGCCGACCATATCTGTTCTCGAATACTGTCGCGCCGGCGGTGGTGGCGGGAACTCTAAAAACATTAGAGCTTCTGGAGGCCAGCACCGAACTGCGAGACACGCTTCAGCGAAATACGGACATGTATCGTCAGATGCTCACGGCCGCGAATTTTGATATTATCCCCGGCACACATCCGATCGTTCCCGTCATGCTTTATGATGAACGACTGGCGAATGAAATGGCGCAGCGTATGCTGGAAAAGGGCGTGTACGTGGTGGGCTTCTTCTTCCCGGTGGTGCCACGTGGCCGCGCGAGAATCCGTACCCAGGTATGCGCTGCTCATACGCAGGAAGAACTGGAAAAAGTAGTTCAGGCATTCTGTCAGGTGCGGGATGAAATGAAATAACCTCCCGGATGTTTTTATGAAATATGATGATGCGGTGAATCACCGTCTGCCGTGTGCGAAAAAAGCACGGAGAAACGTGGGATCCGCATCTGCAGTAATTACTGGTTCCACTATAAATTTTTATCTTCCATTTAAGTTTTGTGCGGATCTGAAGACATGCATTTTCAGCGAAATAAAATGCAGGAGAAGCGAATTTTTATAGTGTATCGGGTAAAACGTCTGTGTTTCAGGATATATGAAAACTTATAAAGTAGGAAATATACCATGAAAGCTCTAAAGGTGGCGGAAATTCCGGTTCCTTTACCAGGCTCTCTCGCACGGTTTATCGGGTGGAAACCAGGGTATAATCGGAAGGTGAGATGCTGGGTGAAT
The DNA here is from genome assembly GCA_030527015.1 of Planctomycetia bacterium. GTDB lineage: Bacteria > Planctomycetota > Planctomycetia > Pirellulales > Thermoguttaceae > RGIG3701. The sequence continues at coordinate 16,069 of JAUNBR010000016.1, read as the reverse complement.
GAGATTCTGAATTCAAGAACGGAAGAAGACGCACGAAAAGCCTGGGAGAAAACGGAAATAGAGGAGGTTTTCTGGCGAAAAGTCACGGAATTAGCTCTCCGAAACGGTTATTATCATAAAGGATGGATTTTTCCGGAAGACGAGGTGAGTATTCTCATGGGAAATCGAATTTTACGAAATATGGATGAGTGTGAATGGGAATTATTTCTGGAGGAATGTCAGCTTTTCTTGAAGAGGGATATTTTAGGGATGTTTTCCCGTGTCGACGAAAACACGACGTTTCGTGATTTTATTTTGCACGCGCTGTCTCTGCCTGAATTAAAATCTGGCGTGGAGCTGCCGAGAAACGAGTGGCGCCACGTTATCCTTTTCCTGCTTCTGCTTCCGATTTTAGCAGCGGGCGGATATGGATTTTATTTCGGAGATTTTATAATAAGTTTAGCCAGCATGGTGGCGGCGTTTTTCGCGGAATTTATTCTGTTACATATTTTTTATCGCCTGACGGAAATCTTCAAAAGGTGATGGAATAATGCATGATTTTATGCATTATATACCCGATACACTATAAAATTCTGCTCCTCCGGCATTTTATTTCGCTGAAAATACCTGCTTCGAGAGGCGCAAAAAACGGAAATTTAAAGTGGAACCAGTATATATCCGATCCACTATGAATTTTTACCTTCCATTTAAGTTTTGTGCGGATCTGTCATTACATTTTCAGTAAAGTAATGTAAGAAAAGTAAAATTTAATTTATCAGATTATGATACCAAGAAATGGAAATACGGAAAACAAAAAGATTATCAGGAGAAATAAAAAATGGAAATAAATGAAAAGAGTGACATACAGACGGTGCAGGTATCTCGGAATCCTTATCGAGATACGGATGAAACGTTTCCGAAACTCGGTTTTGGCGGGATGCGTCTGCCGGAAAAAGATGGGAAAATTGACCGTGAACAGGCTCAGAAAATGGTGGATTACGCCATGTCCTGCGGCGTAAATTATTTTGACACGGCGTATATGTACCATGAGGGCGAAAGTGAAACTTTTCTCGGTCATGCACTGGCGAAATATTCGCGGACGAGTTTTTTTGTCGCAGATAAAATGCCGACGTATATGCTTACCAGTGAAGCAGACTGTGAGCGAATTTTTGAAGAACAGTTACGGCGGACCGGTCTGGAGTATTTCGATTTTTATCTCATGCACTGGCTGAACGGCGCGCACTGGGAAATCGCGAAACGTTATCATGTATGGGATTTTCTTATCCGGATGCGTGAAAAAGGAAAAATTCGGCGTATCGGTTTTTCATTTCATGGTGACTCGGATAAGCTAAAAGAAATCGCGCAGACTTATCCGTGGGATATGGTGCAGATTCAGTTAAATTGTCTGGACTGGGAAGACTGCCGTGCTTCGCAGCAGTATGAAATTTTGACGGAACTAAAAATTCCCGTCGCGGTGATGGAACCGTTAAAGGGAGGGACTCTGACGCGGCTCTGCGCCGAGTCACGTGAAATTTTTAGAAAGGCGAATTCTGATGCACCGCTCGCGTCTTGGGGTCTGCGTTACGCGGCGTCCCTGCCGAACGTTTTAATCACTCTCTCCGGAATGTCCACGCTCGGGCAGCTGGAAGAAAATGTGCGGACTTTCGCGCCATTTTTGCCGTTAAATGAAGAGGAGCGCGAGACAATTTCCGCCGCGATGACCGCTTATCGGCGTTCATCACCCATTCCCTGCACGAACTGCCGTTACTGCGCGCCGTGTCCGCAGGGTGTGGATATTCCATGTAATCTGGCGATTATGAATCAGTTAAAAGATATGGCGGCAGGTTACGGGCACCTCATTACCATCAGGAATAATTACGCCACGATTCCCGCCGCGCAGCAGGCGTCCTCATGTGTTTCTTGTGGAATCTGTGAAACCCGCTGTCCGCAGCAAATTAAAATTTCCACACATCTTCATCAGATGCTGGAAGAACTGAAAGGCGCAGAAACGTGATATTTTATTCCTGGCGTACTAAAAGATTTTGCAGACATGTTTTGAGAAGTACCCGATGAATTTTATTCCCGAGGTACTATAAATTTCCGTGTCTCCGGCATTTTTTTCCGCTAAAAATACCTGCTTTCAGAACCACACGAAACGGGAATTTAAAGGAGAACCTGTATACAGTACGCCGGAAATAAACGGTGTATTTTCAGAAAATACGGATGAAAGAATCTAATATTTTGCTGCATACGCTCTGACGTCATGTGGCGGAAGGATTCTGTTTCTGCGAAAATACAGATTTTAATGTGAATAATCATGTGATATAATAAATCAGAAACACTTCAATTTTTTTTATAGCGCATTTTACCGATACACTATAAAATTCCGCTTCACCGACATTTAACTCCGCTGGAAAAGCCTCTTTCAGAACCGCACAAAATGGAAATTTAAAGTGGAACCAGTATAATTTGTCGCCGAATCCGTTTTTGTGGCCACAAAAATTTAAATTTTAGCGAAATGGATATAAAAAAACCGCAGACTGGAGATAATCCAGGTGCGGCTTTTTTGTAGTTTATGATTTACGCGATTACGCTTCTTCGCGGATCTGTTTCGCTGCGGCGACCATATTCGTCAGAGAAGGAATCACTTCCTCCCAGTGACGAGTTTTCAGACCACAGTCAGGATTTACCCAGAGACGCTCTTTCGGAATGACGGACGCAGCGATTCTCAGTAAACCCACCATTTCTTCCTGAGAGGGAATGCGTGGAGAATGAATGTCATAAACGCCTGGCCCGATTTCATTCGGATACTCATACTGAACGAAACAGTCGAGTAATTCCATACGGCTTCGGCTGGACTCTATACTTATGACGTCCGCGTCCATGGCGGCGATCGCCGTGATGATTTTATTAAATTCACTGTAACACATGTGCGTGTGAATCTGTGTGGAATCCTGAACACAGGCCATGGTCAGACGGAAAGCTTCCACCGCCCATTTTAAATATGCCTCATGATCTCGCGTTTTGACGGGCATTCCTTCACTTAATGCCGCTTCGTCGATCTGGATGATGCGGATCCCTGCTTTTTCTAAATCAGACACTTCGTCACGCATGGCCAGCGCAATTTGCTTCGCCACTTCCGAACGTTCCATATCATCACGGACAAAACTCCAGCAGAGAATCGTGATCGGCCCGGTAAGCATTCCTTTCATGGGTTTATTCGTCAGAGACTGCGCGAAACGGCTCCATTCCACCGTCATGGGGCGCGGACGTGATACGTCACCAAAAATTACCGGCGGTTTTACGCATCGACTGCCGTAACTCTGTACCCAGCCATTCTGAGTGAAACAAAATCCGCTGAGCTGCTGACCAAAATATTCCACCATGTCATTTCGCTCGGGCTCTCCATGTACTAAAACATCCAGCCCTAATTCTTCCTGACGGGAAACGACCATGCGGATTTCATTCTGCATGAATTCTGTATATTCCTGTTCAGAGATATTCTTTTTACGGAAAGCCATTCGGGTTTTTCGGATGGCGTCAGTCTGTGGGAAAGAACCGATCGTCGTCGTGGGGAACAGAGGTAAATTTAAATCCGCCTGTGCCTGTTTCCTGATGGGATATGCATGAGCACGGTGAAATGCATCTTCCGAAATGCCAGCCATGCGCGCGGAAACTTCCGGATTATGCACCCGGGTGCTTTCCCGCCGAGAATGAATGGCTTTTTGATTCGCTTCAAATTCCGCTTCACGTGGTTTCCCGGAAAGAAGATCTGCTAAAATCTGGACTTCACTACATTTTTGAACAGCAAAAGACATCCAGCTTTTCAGGGTTTCGTCCAGAGCGGTTTCTTCAGATAAATCCACAGGGGAATGCAGAAGGGAACAGCTCGCGGCGACCATCATTCGGTCCTCTCCTAATTTTCCCTTAATTTTATTGAGAGTGTCCAGACTCTTCTGGAAATCATTTTTCCAGATATTACGCCCTTCCACCACACCGGCAGATAAGACCATGGAATCTGGAATGGCATCCAGAATGGCGTCCAGCGCGCTGGCTCCACGGACCAGATCAAGATGAATTCCGGCACATCCGGAAGATAAAGCCAGATCCCGATTTTCGTCCAGAGCGTCAAAATAAGTAGTCAGCAGGAGTTTTCCATTTCCTGCCGCGGCGATCAGGCGCTGATACACAGCCTGGAAATTTTGTTTTCCAGCTTCTGGTATGTCAGAACAGAGAATAGGTTCATCGATCTGGATCCATTCACACAGGGTGCCCAGCTCGGCCAGAACTTTTTCATAAAGCGCGACGAGTGGCCACAGCTGATTCCAGATGTCATATGGTTCTTCACTGACGCTTTTTGATAATGCCAGCAGCGTGATCGGTCCGACTAAAACTGGCCGCGGAGTATACCCTGCATCCAGAGCTTCCTGCGTCTGATTAATAATGTCCAGACAGGATAATTTAGGCTGCGTTTTCTCACAGATTTCGGGTACGATATAATGATAATTCGTATTAAACCATTTCGTCATTTCCATCGCGGGGATTCCTTTTTGCTGGTCTCCCCGAGCCAATTTATAATAGGAGGTCAGACGTGTTTCCGGTGAGTCGAAAGACAGATCAGAAAATCGCTCTGGAATAAGTCCGAACATGACGGCAGTATCCAAAACATGATCATAAAAAGAAAAATCGCCTGTCGCCACGGTGGATAATCCGGCTTCTTTCTGTATGTTCCAGTGACGGAGACGTAATTCTTTGGCCAGCTGAAGTAATTCAGAAGCAGAAGCTGTGCCTTTCCAAAAAGATTCCATGGCGAATTTTAATTCCCGATGAAGGCCCATGCGCGGAAATCCAGGTACAAAAGTTTTCATTAAAGCGACTCCTTTAAAAATTTAATAAGTAAAAGGAAAGCCGACAACTCGGTATGGAAATAACCGTGCCGACTCAACAAAAAACAAATATTCCCTGGTTAAAATCAGGAATATACATAAAGTTTATTGACCATGACCTTCCGTTTCTTCGCCAGAGAGTCGTGCTCATAAATGATTCCCACCGTGTGCTTTCTGATGTCCAAAATTATAGTCAGAAAACCACTATAAAAATTCGATTTTCACAAATTTTGCTTATGGAAACGTGTATGGTTTATGGATTATCACCAGTCGTATAATTTATCGAAAGACGGAAATGTTTACGGTGATAAAGGATATGAAACGATAATAAAGTTTAGCCAAACATTTTTTTCGCCAGTAATTCCGCGATCTGAACGGCATTCGTCGCCGCCCCTTTCCGGAGGTTATCACTGACGCACCAAAATACCAGGCCATTTTCGCAGGAAGCATCTTCACGAATACGTCCAATAAATGTGTCATCACTTCCGGTACAGTTACAGGGCATGGGGTAAATTCCTTTATCCAGATCATCCATGACCACCAGACCAGGAGTGGCGTTCCACAGTTCGAGAGCTTCCGCCACGGTGATTTTTCGCTCTGTTTCCGCCGTAATCACTTCACTGTGACAGTTTGAGACAGGAACGCGCACACAGGTCGGATTAATCTGAATCGAATCGTCACCTAACATTTTCCGCGTTTCCAGAATCATTTTAACTTCCTCTGAGGTATAACCGGGAAACTGATCGCGGTGTTTCTGGGAACCGATCTGTGGGATCACATTAAATGCGATTTTATGGGGAAAAACCTCATTTTTATATTCTTCACCCGCTAAATCCGCGCGGGAACTTCCAATTAAATCCCGTGTGCCGCCGACACCTGCACCGCTGGTGGCCTGATAAGTGCACACATTCACGCGTCGGAGTTTACCGGCCGCGTGCAGAGGCTGAAGCGCCTGCACCATCTGCGTCGTGGAGCAGTTCGGACTGGAGATGATTCCCTGGTGCTTCATAATGTCGTCAGGATTTACCTCCGGGATTACCAGCGGAACGTCTGGACACATACGAAATGTGGCACTTTCGTCGACGACGATACAGCCGTGTTTTACCGCTTCTGGTACGATTTTTGCCGCCACATCATCTGGAGTACTGCTGATGACCAGATCCACTCCCTGAAAGGCATCCGGACAGGTTTCTTCCACTGTGACCATACGCCCAGCGAATTCCAGCGTTTTTCCAGCAGAATTTTTAGAGGCGAGAAATTTTGTATTTTTTGTCGGAAAATTCCGTTCCTGAAGTAATTCACGGATCAGAGTACCCACAGCACCAGTTGCGCCGACGACGGCTGTCATGTTAAACACTGAAAAACTCCCTTTATAATATTAAATAAGGTATATATTCTGATACACTATCTAAATTTCGTTTTTTTGACCATATTATTATATTATTATCCATATTATTATTTTGTCAGAAACAAAATAATTAAAAACTGTATTTTAATGGCCGCAAAAATAGTAATTTAAAGTGAAAAGGATATAAATAAAAAAAGGCAGAATAAAAATCCATACCATGAAAATTTTGAAAAAATTATAACAAGAGACGAATTTTTGTAAAGTACCGTCCATTTTTAATTAGAATTCGTAAGATATTTTGTATGAAATTATTATTTGTACAGGTTCTCGTTTAAATTTCTGTTTTGTGTGGCTCCGAAACAGGCATTTTCAGCGAAACAAAAATGCCGGAGAAACAGAATTTTATAGTGCATCGGATATAAATAAATATTATTGTATAAAAAAATTCTTTATGGACTTTTGCACAAAAATAGTTGATTAAATATACAGGTTCTCGCTTAAATTTTTGTTTTGTGTTTCCCTGAAAACAGGCGTTTTCAGGGAAACAAAAATTCCGGCCTGCCTGTCGGCGGACAGGAGAAGTGGAATTTTATAATGCATCGGGTATAAAGATTTAAAAGATAATTACCAAAATTTTAAAATAGTATAAAAAAGTAAATTTTAACAAAATGAAAAGTGTATATAAAAATGTTAAGATGTATGGATTATAGCGATTTTAATTCTATTAATAAACAAAATACCAGCAGAAATGCGGATTATGCCGAAACGGACTGGAGTTATAATTGTCTTATTTCCGATGGTAGTAACGAGTAGGACGATATTATTAAGAGCACTGATTCTTACTCACATCCAAAATTAGTAAAAGTTTTCTGTAATGAAAATTAAAAATTGGGTGGGAATGGTGGCTTGCGTAAAAACTCAACTGGAGGTAAAAGGAATGCGACAGTTAATTTATGGAATGATGATTGCATGCGCGGTAACCTTTCTGCCGCTGTCGGCGGAAGCGAGCAATCAAAAAATGGTGGAATCCGTAGCGGCCATGCTGGAGTCGAGTGATTTAGCAGATGGCTGTGAATTGGGATTAAAGTATCAAAATCGGACAGTATGGCTCAGTGGAACGGTGCCATCAGAAGCGCGAAAAATGGCGATAGAAGCGTGCGTTTTTCATGTAAAGGGAGTCGATAAAGTCGTTAATAATTTAAAAATCGACTTAATGGCAGAGGGTACGAAAGAATCCGTTTCTGAAAAATTTCAGGATACGGACGTACAGGCTGCGGCTTTTGAAAGAAGTATCGTGCGTCGAGAAATTCGGCAGGAATCCAGAAGGAGTGCCATTCCTTGTGGTGACCAGATTATTTCTGATAAAGTTATCTCGGTGGACGAATTAACGAATATGAATAGTCCGGCTCTGCCGACAAAAGCGGCACCGGTTACGCCGGCACCTGCGGTGGCGAATGGTTATAGTACCATCATTAGTGATACGGTGGTTTCTGCACCCGTTCAGCCCATGCGTTCTGTAACAGAAGCTCAGCCTGTGGCTCAGGCGTATAATATGGGCAGTCAGGGAATGCCACTTCCGATGAATGCTCAGGCGTATTCCACTCCTCGGAATGGTGGTGCGATGATGCGTTATGACCAGCCGCATTTACCGCGACATGCATGGCCTTCGTATGCGTCTTATCCGAATACTGCTGCGGTCCAGTATCCGAAACGTTACTGTGCGAAAACATGGCCGTTTATCGGACCGTTTTATCCGTATCCTCAGGTTCCGGATGGCTGGAGAAAAGTTACTCTGGAATGGCATGATGGTTACTGGCATGTGGATTTTGATGATGGCAGTACGCGTGGTCCGTGTGGTGGACTGTTCCGTATGAATCCGTAAAAGTGTGGTGAAAACTTCTTAACGAAGCGACAGGTGGAACTGGAAGCATTTATGTTTCCAGTTCCATTTTTTTAATGAGGTGAGATGTCTGGTGTGTTTAATATTTTCTGAAATTTCCCACACACGATATTTTTGCTTTCTGAATATTTTGTATACCCGATACGCTATAAATTTCCGTTTCTGCGGCATTTTGCTTCGCGAAAAATGCTTGCGTTTAGAGGCGCACAAAATGGAAATTTAAAGTGGAACCAGTATAAACTCTTCATACGTCTGCATGGTGTGAGCCACTATAAATTTCTGTTTTTCTCTCATCAGAAACAGGATGGTGAAAAAGTCTGAATTTTACGCGATGAATAAAATCGGTGCTTTATGGCCGTTATTTTACACCCGATACACTATAAATTTCCGCTTCTGCGGCATTTTTGCTTCGCCGATAATGCCTGCTTTCAGAGATGCACAAAACGGAAATTTAAAATGGAACCAGTAATATATGAATACGAAAAATGGTGGCCGTATGATTTTTTGTGGAATTCTGATTTTACTGTAATACAAGTTTTCCGTTAAATTTCCATTTTGCGTGGTTCTGAAAGCAGATATTTTTCTCGAAGCAAAAATGCCGCAGAAGCGGAAATTTAAATGGGAGCCAGTATTTCCATGAAATGAAAGAATCAGGTGGTCTCTTGTGGTTATATGGAATTTATGCTAGGATTTATACTCGATACACTATAAAATTCCGTTTTTGCGGCATTTTGCTTTGCGAAAAATGCGTACGTTCAGAGGCGCACAAGACGGAAATTTAAAGTAAAACTCGTGTATTTTCCTGAAAATACTGACGCGGAACCGTGTGAAATGAAAATTTAACGAGAAATTAGTGAAAGAATTTTAATTTTTGATTATGAAAATGAAGAACTTTTGTATTTTTTTGAGATATAAGTTATTTTTAATAGTGCTGTCATGTTTAGGAATATCATGGAGTGCGTTACTTTTATTTTCGTCGGAAGAGGAGAATTTTCCGCCCACGGTGTTTTATGCGGAGGAGGAAATAAAGGTGGGGGAATTTCAAAAAAGCGAGGAAGTTTCAGGAAGTTATCTTGGGCCGAGTGCGCTGGAGTTTCTGGATGATAAAACGCTGTGCGTTTTGCAGCAGGATGCGTGGCGATTAGATATTTTTTGTTTGGAGCAGCAGAAGGTACTCCGGCAGATGAGTCTTCCTGGCAGGCCGAATGATATGTTAAAGGTGGAAGTTAAAAAGGCGGAAAAAACGGTCACTCGGATTTATATTTCTTGTGGTCAGCTGAACGGGGAGGTGGTGGAAGTGGATCCGGTGGAGATGAAAATTCTTCGTCGGTGGAAAGGAATGCATACACCGACTGCCCTGGCGTATATAAAGCGTTCAGATACGTTACTTATCGCGCGGCGGTATCATGCAGATGTCGCTTTTGTGGATCTTCATCAGGACCCGGCAGAGGCATGGGAAAATGCGCCAAAAGTGAAGGTGGTTCGAGAACCACTTCAGATGGAGCTTTCACCGGATGAAAAGCGGCTTTATGTGGCGAATTTTTTACCGTTAATGCCGTCTAATGAAGTGATCGTGGCGGCGGAAATTTCGATTGTGGATACCATGACTCGAGATGTGAAAAATGTGGTACTTCCGGACGGTTCGAACAGTGTGCGGGATCTTTGTGTGTCGCCGGACGGAAAATATGTTTTTTTAATCCATGTTCAGTCTGAGCACCGTTCGATAACTTCTCAGCTTTCTGGCGGATGGACGAATCGGAATGGCTTAACCATTTTAGATGTGGAGAATGAGGATCGGACGGGATGTTATCTTCTGGATGACAGTTTACAGGGTGCCGCGAATCCGTGGAGTATTCGGATTTCTTCTGATGGAAAACTGCTGGCGATCACGTTTTCGGGATGTCGGGAAGTCGGTTTTATTGGTGTGGAAGAACTGATAGCGCGTATGACACGGGATCTTCAGGGGCTTTCAGCGGGTTATAACGTGGTTTGGAGTGCAGGAACATTACAGCAGACGCTAAAAATGGTGCGCTGTGAAGAGCTGATCGGGCCACGTGCGCTGGTGATAAATGAAAAATATACGGTCGCGGCGGGATATTTTTCAGATAATCTGGTGGTTTTCTCTCGTGAGAATATGGCAGCGAAAGAAAAGGTTCAGAAAAAAGAGAGAGGAATTTATGGTACGTGTGAGCATTTTACGTCTTTTCACCCTCATATAATTTCGTTGGGAGAACCTCCAGTTTTGGATGCGGTCAGACGGGGTGAGATTTATTTTCATGATGCGGAACTCGCGCAGGAACGGTGGCATTCTTGCGCCACATGTCATCCGGAAGCACGGGTGGATGGGATGAACTGGGATCTTTTGAATGATGGAGTCGGGAATCATAAAAACACAAAAAGTATGCTGTACTCGTATCAGACGCCGCCGTGCATGGTGACGGGAATCAGAAAAAATGCGTTTATTGCCACACGCGCAGGTTTCATTCACATTCATTTTATGCCCCAGGATGAATCACTGTATCAGGATGTGGATGCATATCTTCAGGCATTAACTCCCACTCCGGGAATGGCGTTAAATCCGGACGGCACACTGACGGAATCCGCGAAACGTGGAAAAAGACTGTTTTTTAGTAATCGTACGGGATGTTCTTCCTGTCATTACGGTAAATATTTTACGGACAAAAAAATGCATGATGTTTTGTCTGAAAATGAATATGATGCTTACAGTGATTTTGATACTCCGGGGTTAAATGAGGTATTTCGCACGGCTCCTTATTTACATGATGGGCGGTATACCACGCTGCAGGAATTATTATTTAAAGGGTATCATGGAGATCCTGAAAAACGGCTGGATCAGCTTTCGGAACAGGATAAACAGGATTTAATAGAGTACATTTTATCGCTTTAAGGGGGTTTATGTCGGAGGTTCAGCGATAAGAATGAAAGAATGAAAGAAGGACAGGTGACGGGACGGGATATGGCCTTTTATAAAATTTTGTATTAATGGAAGTCTGTTTTTTTGATGGAAAAAGGGAAATGAAGGCAAGAAATGGGGAGTAAATAAATGCACATTTTATTTTAGTCCGAAAAAACCGTTTTTCTGATGTAAATTTCTAAAGAAATTTTTATAAAATTATATTTTTTTTATTGATTTTCCGTGCGGTCATATTATAATCTAATATAGATGGTGATTTTTGTAAAGAAGGAAAAAGTTTAAAATAAAATCTGATTTTCGAAGAAAATCCTGGCAGCAAGGAATGTATAAATTATGGCGTTTTCCGAAATAGATCGTAATATTCTGGAGCGGTGTCTGCAAAAACAGCCACGTGCCTGGGAGGATTTTGTGGACCGATTTATTGGTCTGGTATATCATGTAATTCGTCATACATCGGTTTCCAGGAATATTCATCTTTCTCCGGAAGATCACGATGAACTGGTAAATGAAGCTTTTGCGGCGATTTTAGCAGATAATTTTACTATTTTACGGCGTTTTCGTGGAAACAGCAGTCTGGCCACGTATTTAACCGTCGTCGTGCGAAGAATTGTCGTACGGATTATTTTGCAAAAACGTTTACATATCCAGACAGAGTCTCAGGCCGATTATTTTGTGACTGAAAATGTCGGGGAAATGGAAAAACGGATCGAGGATAAAGAGGAAATCGAGTATCTTTTGGCTGGTTTACCGGCGAATGAAGCGAAAATTGTCAGAGCGTATCATTTAGAAGGAAAATCGTACGCACAGATCGCGCAAGAAACGGGCGTTCCTGAAAATACGATTGGCCCGACTCTTTCTCGTGCGCGAGCAAAAATGCGGAAATCTGCCGAAGAACATTAAAATTTTGAGACATATACTGCTTCTACTTTAAATTTCCGTTTTGTGCGCTTCTGAAAGCAGGCATTTTCAGTGAAGCTAAATACCGGTGAAGCGGAATTTTATAGTGTATCGGGTATAAAATTAATTTTGTTTTAAAATCTTCACGGAATACTGATGTTTTGTAAAAAACTGCACGTGGATGATAGTTTCTTCTTTGATTTATTGCTGCTAAAATAAATTGGCGTACGGTCTCTTACGTGGAATTCCGCGTAAGAGAAAAAAAACGTTAAAATATGCCGATTTTTTGTTTTATGCGCGTTTCTTGATAATCTCTGAATCTGTCAGAGAATATAACCGAAAAACATAATGGTACCATTATGAATAATTCTCGATAAAATTTTGATAAAACAGGCGATAATCATGATTATGTGCTATAAAAAGAAAAAATTTGTATCTTCGCGACGAGGCTCTTTAACTCTGGAATTCGTGCTGATTTTACCCATTATTTTACTGATGGTCGTGCTGATTTACCAGGTTTCCGTGATGTTAATGACGCACCAGGCTCTTCAGTCGGCGACTGCTGCCGCAGCTCGGGTGGCGGTAACAGAGGATAATGTGGTAAATATTAAGGAGGCAGCGAAAGAAGCTGTCGACGGATGGTATTTTGCGGATCTTGTGACCGATGATACAATTAAAATTCTAGAAAAAACGGGTTCAGGTGCGTGGCAGGAAGTCACCACACCATCACTTGGCAGTGGATATGTGGCGGTCCAGATTAAACTGGAGGAACTCAGCACGAATAATAAAACGAAACATTATTGGCTTCTTCCCCAGTTTAAGGGAATAAGCGCGACGAATGACACGATTTGCGTCAGTAGTGTGAGTGTTCGTTAAAATAAATTTATTTCTGTATGTTTCCAGCTTTAAATTTCCGTTTTATACATTCTGAAAACCGCCATTTTCAGTGAAGCAAAATGCTGGAAACGCAGAATCTTATAGTGTCTCGAGTAGAATCTCCTCCAATTTTCGCAAAAACTCCTCACAGGTTTCGTGCCCCGTTTTCGTCGTGTATACTCTAAATCCGCGCTCGAATTTCCTACGAATGAGTTTACCAGCAATTTCGCAGGATCGGTTCTTAATACTTCCCATTCCAGAGGGGTGGCAGCCGTTAGGCTGACGGGGTGTTTCGCCGGGGGAAGGCGTTCTCCACTTCGGAACTACCCCCCGCCCTTCGGGCGTACCCCTTCAAGGAAGCAGGGCCGGCGCATGAACGGGGTAAGATATAACGATTAACGTTTTGAAGCTTATTTTGTCGAAGAATAGGGGAGATGGTTCGAGGAAAGGAGAATCAAAATGGGCAAGATGAGCAAGATTGAGGCGGAAATTCGTCAGTTGTACGAAGAGGAAGGCTTTCCGGACATTATTCGTAATGAGGGACTTCGGGAGGTCAGCAACGGTTTTGAAAAACGTGTTGAGGAAATCAATGGGGAAATCAAAGATGTCGATTTGCGGATGGCGAACAAGGTGCGATATCGACTGTGCGATATTCTGTTCATTGCGTTCGCGGCGATGATTTGCCAGGTGAAGTCGTATTCGCACATGGCGGTTTTTGCGGAGATGGAGGAGGAGTGGTTGCGGCAGTACACACGGCTGCCGGAGGGGAGGACGCCGTCGCGGGACACGTTCCGGCGGGTGCTTTCGATGCTGCGACCGGAGTTCCTCAAAAGTACGTTTCAGGCCGTAATTTCAAGGCTCCTCCGCGAATCCGACCCGTCGATGGACACCTCGCACGTCGCCATGGACGGCAAGTCGGTGACCGGTTATTACACGCATTCGGGGAACAAAATCTTGCACTCGGTTTCGCTCTGGTGCTCGCGGTTGGGGCTGTCGATGGCGGTAGCTGCGACGAAAAAAACGGGCAAAAAAGAGGTGGGAGAAATCGAGGTTGCGAAGGAGCTTTTGAAAGTTTTTGACTTAAAAAGAAAGGTTTTGACAGCCGACGCGGGTTTTTGTTACAAAATTATTGCAGAAGCGGTCGTTGCGGCCGGCGGGGACTGGATTTTTGCGTTGAAGGGAAACCAGAAGAATGCTTATTGTGCAGCAAAAGAGATGTTTCCGGACGATAAGTCGGAGGACTCCCACACCACTTTCAACCACGGTCATGGTCGTGACGAAATTCGAACATATCAGACACGAAAAATCCCCGAAAAATTCACTGGAGAGAAGGGCTGGAAAAACGTACGGAGTTTTGTAAAAGTGACTTCGACTCGTAAAATAAAGGATAAAACGAGTGTCACGATCCGCTACTACATAACGAGCCTTCCCCCGGAAAACCGCCTCGCCATCGCGGATTACATCCGTTCGCACTGGTCGATTGAAAACAATCTCCACTGGCGGCTGGACCTCGTTTACCGCGAAGATGCCGAGCGCAGCCGGACGGGCTACGGGCCGGAAAATCTTCTCATTTTTCGCCGCGCCGCCCTCTCCGCCCTGAACACCTACGGCCGCGTCATGCACCTCGATCACGTCCCCCTGCGAGCGTTCCTCAGTAGAAAACTTTCGTCAAAAATAATCGAGACGTTTTTGAATATCACAGAAAAACGTATTGAATAAGTCGACCCAGCTTGCCTATTTGTTCATGCGCCGGCCCTGCTTCTCTGAAGGGGTACGGCTTTAGCCGGGGGGTAGTTCCGAAGTGGTGAAATCTTTCCCCCGGCAGAACACCCCGTCAGCCTATCGGCTGCCACCCCTCTGAAAGAGGGGAATATTGCGTTTTAAGAGCAAAATACTTCCCAGTGCCAGAAGGAGCCATGTGGCTGGTTCAGGGACGGCGGAAGATGGTGAGGGGAAAGTGAGGGTGACGTTCGAGAATCGGTTGTCGGGATCGGTGGACAAGTCCCAAATCAGCGTGTCCATCCCCCCCATCCCGTTCAGCGAAAGGAGGATGGAGGAGGGGTCGGTTCCTTTTGAAAAACCTAACGTGCCGTTGTTGTCACCAAGCCACTCCAATAATTGGTCAAACAAGTCATTGTCATCCGTGAGGTTATCTGTAATGTTGGTATAAACGGTCAGGGTATCGGTCTCGTTTTCCGGTTTCACCGCCCCAACGGTTCCGGTGGTGAGGAGGTTGGTTTTCAAGTTGGCAACGAGGTCGTAATTAACAATGTCCAGGTTGTATAGATTACTGGAAAGGGTTGGAGGAGAGGAAGTTCGGGGACAGTCAATGAGTGTGTAGGTAGTTCCCGAGTTGGCAAATTGAATTCCCAAAACATCGACTGTCACGGCGGTGCCAGAGAAGCCTGAAGCCGTAATCCCTCCGATTAATTTTCCCGTTCCGTCTCGGCTTGTCAGGGCATTTCCGTTGCGTTGCTGGAATGTGAGTGTTCCACCATAGAGGCTGATACGGTTTCCAGCACTCACACTTCCGCCAGAGACCGTGAGTGTTCCATAAAAGAGGTTGATATCCCATTCAGCACTCACACTTCCGCCATTGATAGTGAGTGTTCCATAATCGAGGCGGATAGTGTCTCCAGCACTCACACTTCCGTCATTGACAGTGAGTGTTCCACGTGTGAGGTTGATAGTGTCTTCAGCACTCACACTCCCGCCAGAGACGGTGAGTGTTCCATAATCGAGGTTGATATAGACTCCAGCACTCACACTTCCGTCATTGACAGTGAGTGTTCCACGTATGAGGTTGATAGTGTTTTCAGCACTCACACTACCGGAAAGAATCGTAACATTATCCCCTGCACTCGGTCTGCCAGGGGGGTCCCAGTTCACAGGTGAATCCCAGTCACCTGTACCGCCTACCCATTCATAGTTCCTTCCCCATGACGGCGACGCGCACCACAAGCCTGCCAGGAGAACGATGCCGAGTACCCAAAATTTCGTTTTCATAAAGATTTCCTTTTCAAAAAGGGTTGGGGGAAATATTTCACCTGTCGCCAAAACACTTCTGGACACCTCCTATTCTACCCCCCCCCCGGAAACGTCAAGGCTTGCCCAGGCTGTTTTTCTTAAAATTCTTGAAAATTTTCAAAAAAATGGCAAAATATTCCGTCTGGGAGAACAATTCCCCTTCCTTGAAGCAGGGCCGGCGCATGAACAAATAGGCAAGCTGGGTCGACTTATTCAATACG
>JAUNBR010000128.1 GCA_030527015.1 Planctomycetia bacterium | reverse complement strand
AAGCCTGCTTTTAGAGCCGCACAAAACGAAATTTTAAATTGGAACCAGTATATTAAAAAATTTTCCAAAAATTTTAAAATATTCTTAAAATATTTCGAGTTTTTTATTGTGTTTTATATTTAGTTAGTATATAATGTATACTGTAAGTGGGTTTTCACTTTACAAAATGAATTTTGTTTAGAATAATAGGAGCATATCATGATAAAAAACAGTCGAAAGAGAAATTTTGGTGTTAATCTAGGGGGGGGGGGTAGTTTAGCGTTTTTGTTCCTGCTGGCAATTTTCAGTCCAGCGGGAATGGCTTTTGCGGCCGATTATGATTTGAATGCTACCATGTCACCTGCGGATAATTGGTCGAACTCTAATTTGTGGACTCTCTCTGGAACGAGTTCGACGGGCGAAAACTATTACGTTTCTGGATTTGATTGCCGTACGAAAGACCTGACTGGGATCAACGACACCACTTTCGCATCTCGTAATTTAATACTCGGACGTAGTGCCAGTGGTGTTGTTGCCAATTCCAATTCGACCCTTGTTCTTAAAGTTAGAGGCGCCACGACTACCATTAAGTCAATTTCCACGTATGGAACTTATGGGAAAATTACAAGTTGGAATCCTTACAACAACCCTACCACGCTGACCCTTACCCACGGTCTTACCATTAATACAGATGCTGGAGTGGGCAGTGTTACAATAGACACAACGGATGATTCAAATAGTCAGCGTGACATCACGCTCAACGCGAGTCTTTACGGAGATGGAACACTTATAAAAACGGGAATATATGCTTTAACTGTGAATACAGCTAATTACGAAGTTCCGATTGACGTTCAAAAAGGGACTTTATATTTGCATTCATCTGTGAGTGATGTAATTTTTGGCGAAAATTTTAGCCTTACCATGCGTGACGGAACTTCGTATATCCCGATATTGAATGATCTTGGCTCCGCAGGCACGAAGATGAATATTCATGGAAATGTCACCGGAAAAAATGGAGCGAACACAACAGGAAATAAACGAATTCTTTCAGATGTAATTTTAAATGAAGACGCAGTGCTTACCGTGAAAAACGACGATAATACTGCGGGCGCGACGGGTGCCCATGTCTTTAATGCCGAGGTTTCCGGAGCTGGAAAATTAGTCGTAGATACCTTATTCACATCGGGAGATACGACAAAAATATCACCCGTGGTTTTATCGGCAGAGAACTCATATACCGGTGGGACGGAAGTAAAATCTGGCATTTTGCGCATTTCCTCTGCCGCTAATCTTGGCGGAAGCACTGGCACCTTAACACTTTCTGGCGGATCGCTGAACGTCACGAACGCTACAGGCTCCCCCGTGGAGGTGGATTTAGACACGCGACCCATTACGATTACCAGCAGTTCCACGCTGGAGGTAAATGCCGACACCATACTAAAAATGCAGAACATTACCGGTGCCGCGAATCAGACACTTACCAAAATAGGCGCGGGTCGGCTCGACATTTCCGGTGCCCTCACCGCGGGAAATCTGGCCATTAACGCAGGCACCTTTTCGCCTGGAAATTCCATCGGCACCACGACGCTGCAGAATGGAAACTTCTCGCTGGCAGCGGGTTCCACCTTACTTTTTGAAATAGGAACTTCCGGCGACACCTTCGACGTGGACGATCTTAATGTTACCGGGGAGATTTCTTTTGCCGACACCTCGGCGATTGAGTTTTCCTGGGATAATAAATCTCCCTCTTCTAACGCTAACTATACGCTGGCCAGTGCGACGGCTGGAATCACTAATTATGACATTTTTGATTGGGATACGATTCTCAGAAACGCTGGAATGAGTCTCGATTCATGGAGCGTTACTTCCGATGCGAATGCTATCATTCTAAACTACACAGGCGGCGGAGGCGAAGTTCCTGAACCATCGACATGGTTTTTATTGCTTTTAGGCGGTGCTTGTCTAATAATGTATCGGCGCGTAAAAAAATAATTTCAGCACGGTAAAGTATAAAATTCGAAAGAAGATGGAGCGACAAAACGTTTCATCTTCTTTCTTTTTTATACACACACTGTTTCTCCATAAAGTTTCCATACGTGCATTCCCGTAATCGGAGCGCAGAGCGAGTCGTGAACTGAGCCGTGAACGAAGGACGACGTCCGAAGTTCCGGAAAAATTACGAAAGATTCTCCATTTCCGAAAATCCCGCCGCGCATTTCCGCACCGTCCGCCGTGGCGTTTTGTGTCCACGGTGGCGGCGGAGAAAATGGAAAATTAGGGAAAATTTCTTACGTTTTTAGGAACGGCGAGGAAGGAATTTTTGGCGCAGGAAATCGCGG
>JAUNBR010000092.1 GCA_030527015.1 Planctomycetia bacterium | reverse complement strand
ACAAAATCCGGAACACCACAAAATCCGGAACGCCGCAGAAAGCACTCCTCATGAAGTGATACGGGAAAATACTCCGAAAACCATAAGGGAAAACGCTCAAAATGTCGCACGGGAAAACTCAGCAGAAACGTCAGCTAAAACCCAGCAGAAACCATGAGTAAAGTCGCGTGAGGAAACACGATAAAAGTCGCGCGGGTCAGCGTTCCGTAAAATTCCATCCTTCCGAAATATTTCACTTCACTTTCATCCAGGTTCCCTTTTTCAGGGTATACTGGTTCCACTTTAAAATTCCGTTTTGTGCGGTTCTGAAAACTGACATTTTTCGCGAAATAAAAATGCCGGTGAAGCGGAATTTTATCGTGTATCGGGTATAAATTTATTTTCACGTTAAATGATGTAATAATATGACACAGTTTCCACCAAAATTTTCTTTTGTGTGGTTACGAAAATCGGTATTTTCTGTAAAGTAAAGCACCGAAGATACGGAAATTTATCGTGTATCGGACGTTATGTTTCGGGCATATCATTTTATCGGTCACACAAAAAACAGGGCACGGTATGAGCGAAATACCTGCATTATCAGAATGCCAGAAAATGCCATACGTAAAATTTTATTCAAAAAAACTTTTAATTAAAAAACAGAATGTCTACTACAGTTACCATTTTATTAGCGATTTCCGTCATGCTGCTTTTAGGCGTGGTGATGGCGTGGATTCTTGGCTGGGCGAATGTCGCGTTTCATGTGGAAGTGGATCCGAAAATCGATTTTATTCTGGAGATACTTCCCGGCGCAAATTGCGGCGCGTGCGGTTACGCCGGATGTGGAGAGTACGCCACACAGCTGGTGGAGGGAAATGCGAAAGTCGGAGAATGTCCACAGTGTAATAAAGAGATGGTCGAGAAAATCGCTGCGATTCTTGGCGTGGCCGCCACGGACGTCATGCCGTTTAAGGCCGTGGTTCACTGTACCGCGAAAGAAATGCATAAGATGAATCTTCGGGAATACGCCGGGGAAAAAACGTGTGCCGCCGCGAACATGCTTTCCGGCATTCAGGGATGTACTTACGGCTGCCTGGGTCTGGGAGACTGTGTCCGGGCATGTCCTTATGGCGCGATTAAAATCGTGGATGGACTGGCCACCGTTTCTTATGATAAGTGCATGGGATGTAAGATCTGTGCCAGCGTCTGCCCACGAAATATCATTACGATTATTCCTTTTAAGCGTTCTCGAATGCTGGTGGTAAAATGTTCGAATCATGATGCCGGGCCAGAAGTGAAATCGGTCTGTAAAGTCGGGTGCCTCGGGTGCGGAATCTGTACCAGAAATGATAGTGTTTTTAAAATCGATAATAATCTCGCAGTTATTAATTACGAAAACTTTACAGAAAACCCTGCACACGCGGTGGCGGTTTCAAAATGTCCTGCCGCTGCGCTGGAATACGTCGGGGAACCTTCTCTGGATGAAATGGAAGCGGTAAAAGATGAAAAATTAGAAGATGTGGTTACGGCAGATTTTAAAACCACGGTAAATGAAACAAAATGGCGCGGATAACATGTCTTGTTTTTAGATGGAAACACCAGGAGTTATTTATTATATCTGATGCTCTGTGAAATTCCGCTTCTCTGGCATTTTTTGTTTCGCCGAAAATGCCTGTTTTCAGAACCGCACAAAACGGAATTTTAAAGGAGGACCAGGATAATTTTCTTTTAAATTTCGTTTTGGATGGCCATAAAAGCAGACTTTTTAGAGAATCAAGAATATCGGTAAGTGGAAATTATAGGGAATCGGGTATAAAATGTATTTTTTGAATAAACTCTGGATTTCTGTATTTTTCGGACTCTGTCTTATGAGTTCCACCTTCATTTATGGAGAATTCATTATAAAAGAATTTCCGTCTGAAAACAAAAACCCTAAAACTGCGCTGAAATTTTATTCTCATTTTCCATTTTCTGTCGGCGCGATGACGGATCTTTCTGCTGTGCAAAATGCTGAAAAAACGAATTCTTCTCTTACACCGGAAAGCAAAATTCATGCCCCACTACAAAATATCTCTTTTCGCATGGAGGAAAATAATACGGTCGCGGTTTACGTCGGAGAAAAACTTTTCACGAAATATGTCCCGGAAGGAGGAAACTCTCCGATTCTTTTTCCGATAAAATCTGCCTGCGGGGAAAATATCACACGTGCTTTTCCGATAATAAATAATGTGCGGAACGAATCCCATGATCATCCGCATCACCGATCTTTCTGGCTGGCGCATGGAAATGTACACGGCATAAATTTCTGGAATGAATCCGGGAAACCGGGAAAAATCGTCTTTCGGGAATTTATCAGTAAAAATGTCCCCACGCTGGCAGCAAAAAGTGAATGGTGTGCGCCAGACGGAAGTGTTCTGTGTACAGACATCTGCTCCATGACTTTCGCAGGAAACGCCACCACACGCTGGATCGATCTGAAATGGGAAATCACCGCCGGAGAAAAGGATCTCTGTTTCGGTGACACAAAAGAGGGAACTTTCGCCTTACGTGTCGCCAGCTCCATGGAAGAAGAGCGAAAATCGGGTGGAAAAATCATTAACTCAGACGGTTTCATAAATGAAAATGCATGGGGAAAACGTGCCGCATGGGTGGATTATCATGGCATGATCGGCGAAAAAAAACTCGGAATTACCATCATGAACCATCCGAAAAGTGATTTTTATCCCACGTACTGGCATGTCCGCACTTACGGTCTTTTTGCCGCGAATCCTTTCGGTGTCCACGCCTTCACACGACATAAAAATAAAAATGCTGGCGATTTTATTCTAAAAGCCGGGAAAACGATGACTCTCATTTATCGCGTTTATATTCACCCTGGTGATGAAACTGAGGGAAATGTGATAAAATGTTTTGAGGAATTTCAAAAATTAAACTTCTAAACAGGAGTTTTATACTGTTTCCACTTTAAATTTCCATTTTGCGCGGATCTGAAAGCAGATATTTTTAGAGAAGCCAGAATGCCAGAAAAGCGGGAATTTATCGTGCATCAGATATAAAAATGGAAGCAGTATTTTCTGCCACATAATTAATTTTTACTTTACACACCGACGAAAAGATATTCTCAGCCAGTCAAAAACCCTTTCCTGGCAGGCGCGGAAAATGGAGATGACAGGAAATCACATGAAACTGCAGCCAGAGTAAATTCCATATTTTCAATTTTTTTCTTTTTCTGCGTCTTTATCTTTTTGGATCGCCGCGGCCAGCGATAAACTCTGCAGCTTTCCCAGTAACATCTGCGCCGCTTTTTTAGCATCCTGAAGGCACGTATTAACCTTCGCCAGTGCTTCCTCCATTTCCCGCATTTCATCTCTCGCCAGAGGGTCATTTTCCTGCATGTTCACCTCCAGCTGACGGATCCGCACCTGGATTTTATCCTTCTGAATACTTAACTCCACCTGCGCCGTGATAACCCCATCCAATTCTTTAGCTAGCGCGATTTTCTCTTCCAAAACCTGTACGGTATGCGTCATTCCATCTTTCTGAAAACGCTCTTTCATGGTCTGAAACGTTTCGATCATCCGTTTTATCGTGGGCTGCGACTTTTCAGGTGAGTTTTCAGGTGAGTTTTCGGATAATTTTTCCTGAGCATAAAGCGCACAGATACAAAAATTATACGAAAACGGGAATCCCGAAGCATTCAGACTGACGAAAAACGTCATAAGAAATAAAAACATTCTGCCGTATAAAATATGAGGAGCCATCATTTTTTTCCACTCATTCCTAACCACGCCAGAGCTTCCTCCAGTGTAAAAAAAGCACCGTCCAGCTGAGCTTCCCATGCATTTTTCAGGATTTTCCCCATTCCCGGACCGGGTTTTACGCCAAAATCCATTAAGTGCCTGCCTAAAAGAATCGGCTCCGGAGCACGATCATAAACACCTAAATTCCGGGCTTTTTCCACCCATGGAAGATATAAAGGCACCGGAGGCCTTTTGGAAACGCTCCGGCCAAGATCATCCGCCATGACTAAAAGCTCCCATAAGTGAACATCAGAAGGAGATAACCGCACCGCTAAACGCCGCACCTGCGCATCATCCGGAGATTCTGCCTCCGCTGTCAGATGCGTCATATGCTCTGCGATAATCGGTAAAACCCACTCGGGAAGCCATAACGGAGCCTTCATTTTTTCAAAAAACTTTTTCGCGATTTTTACTCCCCTGTGGGCATGATTCTCCGGCATACACCGTCCCTCCTCCACCCGTGTTTCATTACGGCAGTCCGCCTTCCCGAAATCATGGCACAGAGCGGAAAACATTAAAACCGCACGCTGTGACTCAGACAAGGAATCTGTTTCCAGAAGTTTCACGGCCTGCTGACACACCATTTTTGTATGAGTAAAAACATCTCCCTCCGAATGATAAATCGGATTTTGGGATAACCCGACTAAAGCAGAAATTTCAGGGAAACAGGTAATCCACTGTGTCTGAAAAAGAATGTCCAGACCTTTTTCTGGAAAGTTTCCTTTTACCGCCCATTTATACCACTCATCAAAAATCCGCTCTTCACTCAGAGAAGAAAATTCTGGTAAAACCCGCCGACAAAACGTGACGGTTCTCGGCTCCATTTCCATACCAAAACGCGCCGCGAACTGCATTCCCCGTAAAACACGCAGCGGATCCTCACAAAAAGCCTCCGTCGGAGCACGAAGAATTTTCCGTTTTAAATCCCCCACACCATCATAAGGATCACACAGCGTACCGTCTGCTCTCATGCCGATCGCGTTTATCGTAAAATCACGCCGCCCGGCCGCCTCCGCAAAAGTCATATCCGGATCTGAAATAATCTGAAATTCCTTATGCCCTCTGCCAGATTTCACCTCACGTCGCGGTAACGCGATATCTATTTGGTGGTCCACCTTCAAAACCTGAAAACTTCTCCCCACCTGATTTACAAAAAAATAAGGCGCTAAAGCAGAATAAATCGCGTCATAATCCAGACCATATACTTCCAAATCATAATCTTTAGATGGAATGCCCAGTAAATAATCTCGTACATAACCGCCGACAAAAAGAACATCTTTCGCGCCCACAGATTTTAATATCCGTACGACTTCAAGAGCCTTTCGATAATTTTTTGGAAGTTTATCTGACATCACGAAGAAATATCTCTTAAGACCATTTTTTTTTACATCATTTTTAAATTATAACATAAATTCGCCATTTTTCCAGTCATATTTTATGGAAAACGGCTTTTATTTAATAAAAGTACGATTATATTAAAACACAGCATTCTGATTCCACTTTAAATTTCCATTCTGTGCGGCTCTGAAAGCCAGGTATTTTCAGCGAAGCAAAATGCCGGAAAAGCGGAATTTTATAGTGTATCGGGTATAAAATTCTGCTTTCCATATATTTCCGGCGAGAATCATGAATATAAAGTAAAATTCATAGTAAAATCAGGAAAATATCCCAGAATAAATAAACGATAAACACACTAAATTGTGGTAAACTGTACCGATTAACGAATCTATTAACATCAGAAAAAACAGAGTAAAAGTTATACCATATTTTTTGACGAAACTTAAAAAGTAAAAAATAAACGGAAACAAGAAAAGTTTCTCTTTCAAAAAAATTTACGAAAAGGAAACATGAAAATGCTTCATTCCACCATTTCTCACGACATTTTGGGAAAATATCACGGAATATTTAAAGATCCGAGTGCCGAAGATTCTGGGATACTGAGCAGCGGTAATGGTTCCCGAATATGGAAAATCCATGGTCCACACAGTAATTTTTGCCTGCACCGCTGGCCCACAGAATATCCCACTCAGCAGCGACTGGATTTTATTCTTGCGGTTTTATGGCATCTGCGCGAAGAAGGTTTTTCCAGAGTTCCACAGCTGATAAGAACCAAAGAAAACTCACTTTATACAGTTTCAGAAGGGCACTTTTGGCATCTAGAATCCTGGCTGGAAGGAAACGCCGATTACGAACAGTTTCCCAGTCGAGAAAAATTGCTCTCCGCAGTAACGACTTTAGCAGAAATGCACCAAAATTTGCGTGCTTTTCCTGTGGAGTATAACCGGGGGCCATGTACCTCTGCGGCAGTTTACCGCCAGCAGCTTCAGGGATGGACAGAATCAAAAATTGAAAATATTTTTGATCGCGTCTGTATGCTGGAATGCATTCACGGAGAGGGTATGTCTCTGACGGAAAATACATTTTTGCTGGAACTGGATCATTCCGTACTTAACACCGGAATATTTTATTCTCAAAAAATATTTACCTCCCCTGACACGAATGAACTTTCTTTACCCGCGGAACCAGTAAATATTTATCATCTTCACCTGCTGTCCAAAAAGATTCTGCGGAAAACTAAGATTCTCCGCCCTATTCTTTTACGTCATTTATCCCAGCAGCTGGAACATGATGTGGCGCTGCAGCCGTGCTTACGTAATATTCAGACAAAAAACCTTTTATTTAAAGAAAATCGTCTTCAGGGAATTCTTGATTTCGGAAATATGCAGCTGGATAATATTTCTGTTGACGTTTCACAGACTTTAAGTGTACTCGCCGGAAATGAAATGGAAAAATGGATAGACGGGCTTAATGCCTATCAGACTATTTACCGACTGACGCGCCGAGAACTGACCCTGGTGCGTCTCCTGAATCAGTGTGAAACACTTTTAACCGCTTTAAAATGGCTAAACTTTATTTATATAAATAATTTAGTCGTCGAGTGTTCCTCGCACGTTTTATCTCAGGTTAAAAATATCGCCTGGAAATTAGACGCTTTCTAACTTCCTTCCTCATTTTTCTGTCATCCTGACCTGTAAATTTCTGTATTCCCCGGGTATTTTGCACCGTAAAATGCCCGGGGTCAGAATGGCACATCCTAAAATTTTAAAGAAAACCAGGACACCCTTTTACACCTGATGCACACATAAATTTCCACTTTTCGGCCATTTTTATATCTGGTGCACCTAATATTACTATTTCCACTTTAAAATTTCGTTTTTTGCGGATCTTAAAGCATACATTTTCAGCGAAGCAAAATGCCGGAGAAGAGAAATTTTGTAGTGTATCGAGAATAAAATTCTGTTTTCTCAGCATTTTTCTTCACACGGGAATGCCTATTTCTGCGGCCGCGCAAAACGGAAATTTAAAAGTAAAATCAGTTCTTCGCGAAAAATGCGCTTTCAGAACCACGAATCACGCAAAACTTAAATTTAAAGTGGAGCCAGCATAAATTAATTAGAGCGAAAAACTCGAACAGAAAATTAAATGCTGCCCGTGTATACTGGTTCCAATTTAAAATTTCGTTTTGTGCGGCTCTAAAAGCAGGCTTTTTCAGCGAAGCAAAAAAGCCGGTGAAGCGGAATTTTATAATGTATCGGGTATAAATTATTCGTAATTCTGGTATAATACAAAATCTGTGAATTTCCTTCCGCGGGGAAGGAATCATAACCCTAACTTTCGTAAGAGTTTTTACTGATGTTTCATCATAATTCCATTTACACGTTTCGTTCCGATATAAATTACACTTTCCTGGGATTTTTTATATTTTTTTTCATTCTCATTTTTTTAAGTGCCGGTAAAACGGCAGCTCAAAATCCCGGCCGAGAAAACACGAAAGCATTTCGTGGTCAGACCATGGGCACCACGTGGAAAGTCGTTTTAGTTACGGATTCTTCCAGTATTCAGGATACAGACATTCAGTCGGTTCTAGACTCAGTCGATCAGTGCATGTCCACATGGAAACCAGACTCTGAGCTTTCCCGGATTAACGCGACCGAAGATATTTCCCTGGATATTTCCCTTTCTCCTCAGCTGGCAAAAGTACTGATCACGGCCCAGGAAATTTCAAAACAGACAAACGGTGCTTATGATATTACCGTGGGACCTTTAGTTAATTTATGGAATTTTGGTCCGGGAGGAGAATACGAAAAGGCCGTCACCCCGCCGAAGGAAGAAATGCTTACCGCGGTTCGAGAGAAATGTGGATTTTCCGCGATTCAGGTCCGGACACACGAAGATGGTACATATAAACTTCACCGAAAAAAAACAGGCCTGTACCTGGATCTGTCAAGTATCGCGAAAGGTTACGCTGTGGATGAAGTGGCCCATTTTTTAACCCAGCGTGGGTTCACACGATTCATGGTGGAAGTGGGAGGTGAAGTTCGCGTAAAAGGAAGAAACGCGAATGGAAATCCCTGGAATATCGGAATCGAGAATCCCACCGCCGGTGAATTTTCGCTTTATGGCAGCGTAAAAATGGAAGACGGCGCGCTGGCGTCTTCAGGAGGATACCGAAATTTCCGAAAATTATCCACCGGGGAAACGGTCTCTCATATTTTGGACCCACGAACTGGATTTCCTGTAACACACCATGTTTTGGCCACTTCCGTTCTTGCTCCTTCATGTATGGAAGCAGACGCCTGGGCCACCGCCATCATGGTTCTCGGCCCTCGGGAAACCGAAAAATTAATCGCCGAAAAACAGATCCCAGAACTTCAGCTTCTTTTTTTAACTTGGGATGAAAAGGGAGACCGAATGTCCCCTCAAAATGTTCTGGCATATAACCATAACTTTCCCATTATTACTCTTTCTCAGACTCTGGATGCACCTCAGCTGACAGATAAAAAAGACCAGTATAATCTTAATCGTCTCTTTCAGTTTCTTTTGCCATTTCTCGCGTTTTTGTGTTTCTTTGTAGGAATCGGCCTAAACCAGCTTCTGGGGCGCAGACGTATGATGTGTTCCTGTAAAACAGCAAAAGCCATGGAAGTGGAAAGGCAAAATCTCATAAAAACTATTCGTCCAAAAGATGAAGAGCATTTCCAATAAACGCACATTTCCTCTCATTTTCTTTTGAAAATCCGAAAAATGCAGTTTATCTCCGGCGCACGATAAATTTCCGAAAATCTCCACTTTCCCAGTATTTTTATACCCGATACACTATAAAACTCCGCTTCCTCGGCATTTTTGCTTCGCTGAAAATGCCTGCTTTTAGAGCCGCACGAAACGGAAATTTAACGTGGAACCAGTATATATATCAGAACATAACATAAACTTAATAAGTGCGGAAATCCTGTACGACACGAAATTCTTTTACCTGACCGCTGTCCGGATCAAAATTCCGCACGATGATACGAATACCTGGCAGAGGAGCCGAATAGGGTGGCGGCCCGATACTTCGGTAATTCGTGGTAAGAAAATTCCCCATGGATTCTTGTGCGCCGACATACCCATTTAAGCCTCTGGGTGCCGTATATTCCACATTAGAACTCGGATTATAATAACTGGCACACATCTGTGTGGACCAGGTATCATAACAGGTGCGTAAATCCTGCCGACCACTGCCGGTTTCTAAATTCGAATTAAATCTATAATAATTACTGGCTGACAAATTTTCCAGGTCTATATATCTGTTAGTCGACGGATCCCAGGCCTGGATCTCAAATTGGATGACATTCGGCAGCACCAACCAATTATCTAAAAGCGATTTAATCCTGGCCTGCTCAGTTTCTGAACCAAGAGGAGTATTTCCCGTCGTCGGATCCAGCCTCATTCCCATCCATCCCCATAAAAAGGGAACGTCATGGTGTAAAACATTCGATCCAGGACGAAGAAATTCACTATAAATCATCGTAGGAGTTTTACGTTCTGCATTTTTGTATGCCGTAATTAAACGATTTCTCGGATCCGACAATAATCCAAGATTAATTTTACGGAAAAGCGGAAGTCCATCTGTCGGACTGGTACTAAGAAACGGAACTGTCGGAAAATTCACCGCTTCCGACATTTTCGAAGAATTAGACAAGAACATCCGGCTCTCATCCCGATCAAAAGCCTCTACCACCGGCACAATAATACGACACAAATTACTTTTATAAACGAACCATGCGACTTCCGCATACGGTGTTTCGTAAGCATTTCCATTACTGTCATTAAACCGAAAAGGCTCTTCGTGATTACAGACCGTCAGAGCGACATAATAATTTACTTTATCGATCAGTCCTTCCTTACTGTTATTAAACAGATTCGGATCTACTCGTGGATCCTGCAGATTATCATTTCGCCAAATCGACTTTTCGTTCACAAAAATATAATTTAACGGGACATTTCCATAAGTTAAAGGAAATTTTCCACAGACAAAATAACCATCCTGAGCCTCCACCGGGCGCGGAGGACGCATACACGTCATATAATGAGAGAGATCTTTTTGCAGCAGCTGCTGCGCATTTCGCGCCTGACCCGTCATACTCATAAGATGCCTGGCCGTACCGAAACCTTCATTCATCATCAGAAAAATACGCACCGCCGACATTAAAAGAATCAGCGAAAGTGATGTGGCCATCAGAATTTCGATCAGAGTATACCCTCTTCGCCTGCCGCCGCGATTAAAAGAAAAAAAACTTCTTACGCACATATGATAATCGCCCCCAAAATATGGCCAAATAATCTCTTAAAAAAAGACCTCAAAAAAAGATTTTAAAAATTTTTCCTATAAACGTACGTCTAAAATATACACCACCACAGACTTACCGCCCGGATTTTATATGCCCGATGCATATACCGGTTCCACTTTAAATTTCCGTTTAGTACGCCTCTAAAAGCAGGTATTTTCAGCGAGCTAAATGCCGGAGAAGCGGAATTTTATAATGTATCAGGTATAAATTTCCATTTCTCCGACATTTTTGCTTCTCTGCCGGCAGCAGACTGGACTGAAAAAGCCGGCCTTCAAAAACCACAAGAACGGAAATTTCAAGTAAAATTCAGTATAAATCCGTCATAAACTTTCCGTTTTACACCATCTGTCTGCGGTATCTTTCTGAAAAATAAAACAGCACCCTTTTCTGACAGCCGCGAAACACACCCATAATTTAAACTGGAATCCTATTTAAAATACGTAATCTTTCCTTCGAAAGTTTTAAAAACCACAAAAAACCCTCCTGCTGCACAAAATTTTATTCTTTGCCGCATATACTCTGGTTCTACTATAAATTTTCGTTTTATACCGTCCTGAAAGAGGCTCTTCCAGCGAAAAATAATACTGGGAAAATGAAAATGTGTAATGCACCGAGCATAAAACATTCATTTTAGCAAAATCCGTGAACTGAAACCTGTGCTATTTTTATTTAATTTTTATCTTCCTCGGAATGACATCACCAGACACTCCATAAATCGCGAAAAACCATGAAAATACACGGGTTCCACTTTAAAATTCCGTTTTGTGCGGCTCTGAACGCAGGCATTTCCAGCGAAGTAAAATGCCGAGGAAGCGGAAATTCATAGTGCATCGGGTATAAAACAGATGGCTATAAAAATTTTCTCACTGGACTCTATCATCCAGATCATTCTCACATTTTTTATTTTAACCGAAACCAGGGTAAGTTCCAAGCAACATATGAGATTTTTTCCTCATTTTTTTTCATTTTTTTGGAAATTTAAGCTGATTTTTCTTCCAGTGCTTCCCAGCGTGCATAAAGTTCATCCAATTTTTGCTGAATTATTTCGGCATTTTTCATAAACTCCGAAATTTTTTCACCCGGAAGCTGATAAAATTCAGGTGCCATCATCTCCTCATGAACCTTCGCCAACTCGGCTTCCTGACGTTCAACTTCCGTTGGCAGGCCTTCCAGTTCACGTTTTTCCAGGTAAGTCAGACCTTTCAAAACTCCTGTTTTTTCAAAACTAGTCGTTTTTTCTCGTGATTTTTCTGTTTTTGTACTGGCCGAAACCTCCGCCTCTTTTCTCTGCACCAGCCAATCATCATAACCACCAGCATATTCATGAATTTTCCCCTGCCCCTCCATGACAATCGTCGACGTAACCACATGATTAATAAATTCTCGGTCATGGCTGACCAGTAAAAGAGTGCCTGTATACTCCGACAATTTTTCTTCCAGAAGATCCAGCGTTTCCATATCCAGATCATTCGTCGGCTCATCCATCACTAAAATATTTGCCGGCTTTAAAAAAAGTTTCGCCAGCAAAAGCCGATTCCGCTCTCCTCCTGAAAGAAACTTAACCGCCTGTTTCGCGCGCTGAGACGAAAAAAGAAAGTCCTCTAAATATCCTAAAACATGCTGTTTCTGACCATTTATCGTAACGTGTGTCGCTCCGTCACAAACATTATCCAGAACCGTTTTTTCCAGATCTAAAACACCATGAAGCTGGTCAAAATACGCAATTTGTAACTGCGTTCCATGTTTTACCGTTCCTTTTTGTGGAGATAATTCTCCCAACAAAAGTCGTAAAAGTGTCGTTTTCCCGATTCCATTCGGACCGAGAATTCCGATTTTATCTCCACGCATGATTTTTATCGAAAAATCCTCCGCGATTTTCATTTCCGCTCCATTTTCATTTTGAAATGAAAATCCCAGATTTTCCGTCTGAATCACCATTCGGCCAGAGGTAACTCCCTCCTGGATCCGAATTTTAACGTTTCCAGGGTCCCGACGACGTAATGCATTTTCCTCCCGCATCTTTTTTAACGCACGTACCCGGCCTTCATTTCGTGTACGCCGAGCCATGATACCTGTACGTATCCAGATTTCTTCCTGGGCCAATTTTTTATCAAAAGATTCCCATTCTTTCGCTTCTGTGTTTAGCCTCAGCTCACGTCTTTCTAAAAAAGTTTCATAATCACATCCGTACGAAAATAAATTTCCTCTGTCCATCTCCCATATTCTTGTCGCGATATTCCTTAAAAACATCCGATCATGGGTAACAAAAATCACTGTTTTTTCATATTTTTTCAAAAACTCTTCCAGCCAAAGAATGGAATCCATATCTAAATGGTTCGTCGGCTCATCCAGCAGCAAAATATCCGGCCGAGCCGCCAGCACTCGAGCAAAAAGCGCACGACGTTTTTTACCCGCCGAAAGTGACTGAAACAGTAAATCTCCAGAAATCCCAACTTGAGATAACACACTTTCAAGAAAATACTGCTCTTCCCATGCTCCATTCATATCCAATTCATGATGGACCAGATCCAGCTCTTTTTCTAAAACAGAAATCTTTACTGCAGGCCACTTTTCAGCGTGAGCCGCGGCAAGCTGCCTGGAAATTTCATAATAACGCGTTAACCGCCGTCCATTTTCCACCGCCCCACTCATCACCACTTCCATCACAGAACCAGAAAGTTCCTGTGGTACCTGCTGCTCAAGAAATGCCGCTTTCGTTCCCTGCTGCCGAATAATTTCACCGGAATCCGGGGCCAGTTCTTGCGCTAAAAGCCGTAAAAGTGTGGTTTTCCCCGCGCCATTTCTTCCTATCAGACCAATTTTTTCACCCGGCTCCACCACCATATTCACATGATCCAGCAGAGGAGGGTATCCTAAAGCATAAGATAAATTATGAAGCGTTAATAATGCCATAAATAAGAGTTTCCATTAAAATGAACGAAAATAATTTTGGCCATTTCCGAAACCAAAATAAGTATCCCGAAAAAGAAAACAGGGAAATAAATCTAAAAGAAAACTCACTTAAACACCATTTCACATCATGGTATCTAATTTTTACTTCCAGATGAATCGTGAAAACCATTAAACTAAATTATATGTCACCGCCAAAACAAACATTTACGCATTCAAAATGTCAAAAAAACAAAAGTTTTTTGCAGAAAACACATACTTAATTCAGACGAAATGCATCTCGCTCCTGAATTGTGGCCTCTAAATCAAAAATCAGATATTTCATATCCATCCTCAGCTGAGAGAACGCCTCTTGGAGAAGTTTCATCGTATTTTGACGGCGTTTTGTTTTCGCGACAACTTGTTCCAGTACAGGATTTAATACAGCACGATATTCTTCAGGAAGACGTGCCACCACTTCTAAAAGCTGGCGAATATCTGCCGGTAAAGATGTATCACTTAAATCTTGTGTTACAGAAATAGGAGAAAGTGTATCCATAATACTAAAATAATTAGAAAATGATCTGGTCTTTTATTAAAAAATCGATTATAGTTATCATGGAAATGCCGGTTAACCCCAAGGCATTATATACTCGATATGCTGTAAATTTTCCACTTTCCGGCATTTTTGTCCCTGCCCACACAGACCGACTAAAAATACGTACTTTAGTGGCCGCATAAAACGGAAAATTAAGAAATAACGGTGCTATAAACCTGAGACACAATAAATTTTTACTTTTCCTGACCACAGACTGGCAGGAACCAAAAATTTAAACTCCATATATATACTGGTTCCAATTTAAAATTTCGTTTTGTGCGGCTCTAAAAGCAGGCT
>JAUNBR010000091.1 GCA_030527015.1 Planctomycetia bacterium | reverse complement strand
GCATGAACCGACAAATTTTTATTTAACCAGTCACCGGAAAAACGGCATGAACCGACAAATTTTTATTTAATCGGTCACCGTACTTCTGTCATGAATTCCCCAAAATGCGGGAAAAGAATCATAACTCAGGGATAAAAAATCACACGGAAGAATGGACTCTTTTCCGTAACATCCATTTACTAATTATATAGCATATAACATTTTATCTTTTTTTGCAATGGATGTTCTTACAACTTTTTAAAATTTCGTCAAAATTTTTTCATTTTTTTAAAAAAATATTTTCTTCTTTTCGTTTTTATACCCGAGGCACGATACATTTTTGCTTTTTCGGCATTTTTGCTTGGCTAAAAATGTCTGCTTCCAGAGTCACATAAAAGGAAATTTAAAGGAGAACCTGTGTATATCTCCGCTCCCCGATGAATTTTTGCTCCCTCATCATTTCACTCAGCAGGAAATATATGCCCTCAGAGCCTCATATACCCGATACACTATAAATTTCCGCTTTTTCGGCATTTTTGCTTGGCTGAAAATGTCTGCTTCCAGAGCCACATAAAAGGAAATTTAAAATGGAACCAGTATAAAATGGAAATGAAAAGTAGATCCGCAGACAAAAAATTCCATCATAAACGTTTCGGTAAATTTAAAAATTTTCCCATACATACAGGGACGCCATGAAGCATTACGAAAGAAATTTGTCCGCCTTAACCACAAAAATATTCTGCGAAAGTGGCGGTCACCTCACTTTCCTCTTCCTGTTTTAAGCATGAAAATCTCCACATTTTATACTCGGCACAAAACAAAAATTTACTCCTCCATCATTTCATGCTGCGAAAATATCTCTGCCGCAGAACTCCAAAAACGGAAATTCACACTCTGATTCCACATGAAACCCGATGCACTATAAATTTCCACTTCCCATGTCCGCTGGCTGGTCGGCCGGCATTTTTGTTACACCAAAATACTTCTTTCAGAACTACAAAAACGGAAATTTAAAGCAGCACCAGAATGTAACACAAAATCCCGAAAAAGCCTCATTTTTTAGTACATCCGAGGTATTACAGCAGCAGCTGGGACATGTCTGAGGTTCCGTCACTTCCGTATTTTTTACTTGATGCACGAAGGATTTCCTTTCAAGGTATTTTTTCTGTCCGATACTCAACAAAAACTCCTCTCAGATTTTTGCGCGGCAAAAAATGTTCTGCCATCCAGCATTTTTATAACTCGCCAAGAGGAATATGTCGGACCGAATATATCTGATTCTCCTTTAAATTTCTGTCTTATACGGCTCTGAAGCAGTATTTTTAACGAAGCAAAAATGTCTGGAAAACAAAAATTTATAGTGCATCGGGATATATTAAGTCAAAATTCGAAATCTCTGTCAGTAAAAAATAGTTTAAGTGGAATCAGTATATTATACAGAAACAGACGAATCAAAAAATATACTGTTTCTACTTTTAAATTTCCGTTTTATGCCGCTCTGAAAGAGGCGTTTTAGGTAAAACAAAAATATCAGGCGGTCTGTCGGCGGCCAGGAAAAGTGAATTTTTATGCCCCGATGTATTATAAATTTCCGCTTTCCAGGCATTTTTGCTTCGCTAAAAATGTCTGATTTTAGAGTCCGCATAAAATGGAAATTTAAAGTAAAACCAGGAATAAAGTGTATCGGATATAATATTTCAGGAATAAAAAATCAGAAACAGGCACCCGCTTTTTCTCCGCATTCTTTTTAATACGGACGGCGCGGCGACAAAATCTGATAATTTGAATAAGCGATTACCAGCAAAAAGATACCCGCAAAATACATACCATATTTAAAGGCTAAAACAGCAAGAAACACCGCACAAAAAATGGATAACACCACCGTATAAACCATCCCCTGACGCGGAAACAGCCAGACAAGAAACTCCTTCAAAATATTTCCGCCATCCAGTGGAAGTATGGGCAAAAGATTCAGCGTGCTCCATATAATACTGACACGAAAAAGAAAATAGAACAAAAGATCCACATAAAAACCGAAACCTCCTGAAGCCGGCCCCGCAAGAAACTGCCAAAAATAGTTCCAGCTCAGACCAAAAGATACTTCTCCAGGAAACATTAACGCATATAAAAGCGCGATGAAAAAGGCTAAAATGTACTGGGCGCCTGCCCCAGCGAAACTAATAAACGCTCGGTCTCTGGCCCCAATCTGTGAAGGATAATGCATCCTAAATGGAATGGTCATTCCGCCGAAAGCATATAAAGTAATGGAGGAATAAATTCCGTAACGTTTCATCGCCAGCGCATGTCCCAGTTCATGAACCATCAGAGAAAGAAATGCTGCGACAATAAAAAGAATCAAAAACTGAGCCGGGCCCACACCTCCACCCAAAAAAAGCATCATGAGCCAAAAAAATGGATGAATCCGCACAGGAATCCCAAAAATCTGAAAACGAACATCATATGGCGTATGCTCTGGATCCGCAAGAAACATTTTCTTTTCCCTTCTTTTTATACCCACCTTTATACGGTTCTCGTTTAAATTTCCGTTTTATGCGGCTCTGAACGCCGGTATTTTCCGCGAAACAAAAATGCCCGTATGAAGCGGAATTTTATAGTGCATCGGAAATAAAACACAGAAAAAATAGGATATTTTGACAATTTTTCTCTAACTTCGTGCAGATAATCCCGAATCAGTCGTCGTACACATTTCTCTTTCTAAAATAATTTTTGCCGCCTTCTGCGCCGCACCGGCATACGCCACACGAGATTTTAATTCCTGTAATCGCCGAATCGCCTGAGAATACGCCGCCTTATCCGTCAGCCAGTGAACCATTTCCTCCGCGATCCACTCACTGCGGTCCACACAAGAAAGATATTCCGGGAAAAGCACCTCCTGACGGTCCGCAGAACGCGGATGATATTCTCCATTATAATTTCTAAATGGATTTTCCGCAAGAAGTAAATTCACCAGCGTGATATATTTTACTTTTCGAAAGAACCACTGCAGCCACCAGCCGATTCTTCCCACACGATATGTTATTACACTGGGCTTTTCATAATATAAAAGTTCCAGAGACACAGAACCGGAAACCGAAAGACATATATATGCCTGCTGAATAATTTCTGCCGCATGACCAGATATAACCATCACACCCTGCGTCTGAAAATAATCGCGAAAAGCCACGTCTTTTTCTGCTTTCTTCTTCATCATCTGATAAATCATCTGCGCGTGTTTCTCCCGAAAAGGTGCCACGACAAAAAAAACATCTGGCACCGATTTCAGGATCAGAGGAATCACATTTAGAAATGTCGCAAAATTCTGTTTCACTTCCTGAGTCCGAGAACCGGGGAGAAGCGCAATCATTTTTCTTTCGGCACCTTCCACGTCAGACATTTTCATTTTCTGTAATCGGTGCGTTAACTCTGTATCTCCCGACGAATTCCGAACTTCATCAAAAAAAGGATGCCCCACATATTCCACACAGCATCCATGCTTCTGAAGCCACCGACACTCAAAAGGAAGACCACTAAAGACCAGATCCACCCATTTCTTCATTTTTTTCACTCGGCAAGACATCCACGCCCAGATCTGCGGAGGAGAATAATAATAAACGGGAATACCATACTTTTTCGCCCGCCGTGCGATATGCCAATTAAAGCCCGGATAATCTATTAATATCACTGCATCTGGCCGAGATTCACGAAAAAACGCCTCCGCCTGGTCTGCCAGAGCAAAAAATTTTCGAATATTCCACAGCACCTGTGCCACCCACATAACAGCAAGAGACGTCAGGTCAAAATGAATCTCACATCCCTCCGCCGCCATTTTTTCCCCGCCGAATCCCATGCACTGTAACGGAGGATATTCCTCTGCAGAAAGATTCCTTTCAGCCATAACACGTGCATATTCTGATTTTAGCCCACGAATAAGATTCGCGCCATGAATATCACCACTTGGCTCACCGACTGAAAAAAAAATTTTCATAATGATCAGGAATTTTCGATTTTTCTAAAATACCATCTTCAAAAAGAACCACTTCCTATTTTTACAAAACGGAATGATTTTCACGAAAGATAAAATAAACCGCACCCAGCACGCACAGCCCAGCCAAAAAATAATTCCACGTAAGCGGACGATGCATGTAAAGAAGGATAAACGGAACAAAAACAGTTAAGCTGACCGCTTCCTGCAGGACACGTAACTGCTGAAGGGACAGAATCCCCTCCGCCATACGACAGGCGGGAATCAGTGCAGAATATTCAAAAAATGCCAGACCCCAGCTCCAAAAAAGCACGGTTAAAATCGGAGTACTCTGATTAAACACCTTTAAATGAGAATACCATGCAAAACACATCATGGTATTCGAAACAATTAATAATAAAATAATTCGTGTAAGTATCATGGTAACAGCAGTCACCCTCAAAACAGTTCTTTTCTGACTTCAAAAAAATTCATTTATACCCGACGCACGATAAATTTCCGCTTCCCCTGTATTTTTGCTTTACGGAAATGCCTGCATTCAGAGCAGCACAAAAAGGAAATTTAATGTGGAACCAGTATAAAAAACGAAAATTTATGATGCTCCAATTATAAATGGATTTAGTATATCACACTTCTTTTCCATGGAAAGGGGACGCGCTGGCGCACCGACATGATAATTTCAGAGCAGATTCATCTTCGTTTTCTCTTCATCTTCTTCATGCACCAAAAAAATCACCTCACGATTTCACATCATAATTATCACATCATAATTATATGGACATCCTGATTCCCCTTTATAAATCTGGCACAGCATTTTTACAAAAATACGGCCTGCCGGTGGGGACACAAAAAGATAAATCAAGAAGCCTCGGACATACACGATTCCCTTTTATACCCGATATATTATAACCGTGTTATTTTGATTCATTTCTTTATCTGATTTTTACGGCCATTTTTTATAATCATTTAGAGTTATATATGCTTTTCCGTAAATTTACCACCTCCCATTCTGTTTAAGTTCTCACCGCCACACGGAAGCAAGACTTTTCATGCATCACAAAATGCCAGAGGAACAAAATTTATCATGTACCTTCTGTAAAATACAGAAATTACACAAAATTTTCCGATAAAATTCTTTTGTTTTGCGTTAAAGTCACCTAAAAAACGCGATTAAAAAAGAAATTCACTAGACGAAATGGAAAGAAAATGTTATAGTAGACTAAACATATTTTATTTTTCGACACACCAGGAAGGAAAAGTGTGTTTTCAGCATCACTGCCACTTTAAATTTCTTTTCGGACGGCATCATTAAACCGACATATGCCGTAACGGTCACGAAAACTGGGAAAACGATTAATAATTTGTTAAATTGTGTATCTGATATAAAAGCAGATCTGGAATAAAATAAAACAGGTATACTTCATTTTAATATTTAAGGAAGTATACATAATTATTTATGTTCCTTTTTTATACTGATTCTACTTTAAATTTCCGTTTTGTGCGGCTCTAAAATAGGCATTTTCTGCGACACAAAAATGCCGGAGAAGCGGGAATTTACAGTATATCGGGCATATAAAGGTTCATGTGTCATTTTATGGATACAAAAATGATGAACGAATACCATTCGGAAGAAACACTCTCACCATCCCACAAAACTTTTTTTGAAAAATACAGTAAATTAATTATCTTTCTTTTGCTGTTATCACTTCCCATCATGGGAATCGGCGTCAGCTGGTCTCTTCAGAACATGCGTAATAATATGAAAGAATGGCTGCCCGGAGGGTCCGAAGAAGCGAATCGCCATTCTTGGTTTCAAAAAAACTTTCCCATGGAACAGTTTATTCTCTTAAGTTGGGAAGACTGCACGCTGGACGATCCTCGTCTGCCCATTATGAAGGAACGGCTGTTACCGCGAAAAGAAATTAAAACCGTAACGGAAAATGGTGAAACAAAAGAAGTTGAGCAGGTCATTCATGAAGACTTTAATCTCCGCTTTTATGAAAAAATTCAGACGGGAAATGACCTCATCCAACAAATGTTGGACAGTTACCCTTCCATGACTCATACAGAAGCCCTGGAAAGGCTCAGCGGTTCCATCATCGGAATGGACAAAATTCACACGGGAATGATGATTCTTTTATCGCCGGGCAGTGAATCTGCGAACATGAAGGCGCCGATCGGTGAGATTTACCGTCTGGCACGTCTGGAATTCGTTCTTGATAAAAGTAAGCTCACTGCGGAGCAGATCGCCGCGGCGGAGGCAATTCTTGAAAAAAACAAAAATATAAAAATTGAACCAGCGAATTTTCTTGAAAAACAGTCCTGGGCGCGCGTTCCCCAAAAACAGCTCAGCGAAGAAGAGAGAAATCAGATCGCGCCGGAAAATTTACTGATTCTTCCTGGACTTCAGCCATCTCAGGTTCATATGGGAGGGCCACCGACTGATAATATCGCAATTGACGTGGAGGGCACACGAACACTGCTGCGTCTGGCCTGGCTGTCAGGAATCGTGGGATTAACCATCGCGATCATTTTCTTGCACAGTGTCCGCCTGGTTTTTATTGTTTTTAGTACTGCTATTTTTGCCACAGGATATGCGCTGGCCTCTGTCAGTTTTTCTGGTGTCACGACAGACGCCATTATGCTGTCCATGCCCCCGCTGGTATACGTGCTGACCATGTCCAGCTCTATACATATTATAAATTATTATCATGATGCGATCGCCGAGCTGGGTTCTGTACGCGGCGCACCGGAGCTGGCGCTTAAACATGCCTTTTTCCCCTGTGTCGTCTGTGCACTGACGACTGCCCTGGGGCTTTTATCCCTTCTGACCAGTTCTCTGGGACCGATTTATAAATTCGGGCTTTATTCCGCCTGGGGAGTTTTATTGGCCATGCTCATGTACCTGCTGTATCTGCCCGCCATGTTACATCTTTTCCCCTCTTATGGTTTTCTAAAAAAGGTGAAGGGGCATAATCATTTTGAGACCCGGTCTGACCTGGTGGAACGATTCTGGCTGTATTTCGGTGGAAAAGTCGTCAGTCATCCATATATTACCCTGGGCGTATGCCTTACTTTAATGACTTGGGGATTCCTCGGGCTTCCAAAACTCACGCCGTCTGTAAAATTAATGAAATTTTTTATTTCAGACACAACGATCGTTAAAGATTATACCTGGCTGGAGAAAACGCTTGGCCCGCTGGTGCCTCTGGAAGTGGTGATTCGTTTTGATAATGAGCTGAACCATGATAATATGCTGGAACGTTTACGGCTGGTGGAGCGAATCGCCAAAACCTCACGCAGTCATGAGGAAGTCGGCGGTATTTTATCTGTCGTTACCCTGGCTCCTGATTTAAAGCGCAGCGCGAATTCCATCCGGGAAAGAACACTGGATCGGCGATTAAGTGAAAATTATGGCCGTCTGCGAGAATATGTTACTTATGATTTACCGGCCGCTGAGCGAAAATATAAACAGAGAACGGGAAAAAGTCCTTCTTTATCGGAGATCGGACAAGAAATAGAGCAGCTGGACATTCCAGAACTGGAAAGTACACAGATAAATCTTCCGCAGCAGTATGCGGCGATACTCAAAATGCTGGCTTTTCATAATATTCACACACTGGAAGAACTTCACCAGAATACAGAAATGCTCAAAGAAAAAAAGGTTCTGACAAAAACGCAGAACACGCTGCTGCATAACGTCATTTATTTATGGCAGGTGGAGCACGGCGACGAACTTTGGCGAATCACGAATCGTGTCGGAGCACTGACCGATCTGGATTATGGAAATTTCATGCCGATTTTACAGTCTGTAATTGACCCGGTGGTGGAATACCATATTAAATCTCATGAATTATCGGAGTATATCCAAAAACTGGAAAAGGAAAATGGCATTTCTAAAGAAGATCAGGATACGCTGGAACAGGAAATTCGGAACTGCCAGCTGGATGTTCGTCTGGAAAGGGCATTTCAGTCACTTCGTGGAATATGTATCGAATTATTAGACAAAAAAAGGCTGGTTCAGGAAGATGTGAAGCAGCTGGAAGATATTTTGGAACATTTTCGTGTCGAGCAGCGATCTGTTATTACCATTCCGGAACTGGAAAAGTTAGGAGAGAAATTTACGCGAGAAAATAAGCTCACGGCGGAAGAATGGAAACTCTGGCAAAAAATTCTGAAGGAAACGCGGTACGAGGAAGGAGACAGTTTACTGCGCGTTAAATTATTATGTACCGACGAACTGCCCAGCCTGACGGATCCGGCGGCGAGAAATGCGCTGACAGCAATTATCGATAAAGATGTTTTGAGTCAAGATATTCGGCAGAATCAGCCTGTGGAGGCCATTTATACCGGTGCGGTTCCTCTGGTGTATAAAACGCAGCATGAATTAATGAAAAGCCTGGTGGAAAGTGTTCTGCTGGCTTTCGTAACGATCGGCGTGGTGATGATGCTCGTTCTTCGGAACGTGGTCGGTGGATTTCTCGCGATGATTCCTAACATTTTTCCGATCGTTTTT
Source organism: Planctomycetia bacterium (assembly GCA_030527015.1). Taxonomy (GTDB): domain Bacteria; phylum Planctomycetota; class Planctomycetia; order Pirellulales; family Thermoguttaceae; genus RGIG3701. The sequence continues at coordinate 5,824 of JAUNBR010000091.1, read as the reverse complement.
GTTTTTGGTACCATGGGACACTTTAATATTTTACTGGATCTTGGCGCCATGATGACGGCTAGCGTCGCGCTGGGAATCGCGGTCGACGACACAATTCACTTCATCACCTGGTACCGGCGCGGTCTGGATGAAGGTTTTGATAATCGCGGGGCAATCGTCGTGGCATACCGGCGCTGCGGCACGGCCATGACAGAAACGACTTTCATTTCAGGTCTCGGTCTGGCGGTATTCGCATTTAGTACCTTTACCCCCACGCTGACTTTTGGGATTATGATGCTTACGCTGCTGACCACCGCGACTTTTGGAGATCTGTTCTTTATGCCGGCCATCCTTACTGGTATCGGTGGCCACTTTTTTTCGACAAAATCTGCCAAAGAAATTAAAGAGCAGAGTAAAACAAAAAATACTGCAGACGATTTAAGCCAGGAAGCCTCTGTTTCATAAATAAGGGGTTTCCCTGGCGTCCTTTTTCGTTATTTATACTCATATTATATATTAATGTAAAAATAAAAGATGCGGTATGATTTTGGCTCATGGCGCATTCAAGAAAGGGAGCATATGGGATTTCAGGGCGCAATTTTTGATATGGACGGCACACTTCTGGATACCCTGACGGACATCGCGGAAGCAGCGAATGATGCGCTGGCCGAGCTAAAATTTCCCACTTTTCCGGTGGAAGATTATCGTTATTTTGTCGGAGACGGGGTAAAAGTTCTCATGGCACGCCTGCTGCCACAAGAATTTGAACAGAATGAGGAAGTCCATGAAAAATTCCTCCAATTATATTCTAAATATTATAGTCAAAAATGGAATCAAAATACGCAGCCTTACCGAGGAATTCCTGAATTACTAAACATACTTCAGCAAAAAAATTTTCGTCTGGGGATTCTGTCCAATAAACCACACGCTTTTACCGTGAAGTGTGCAGAAAAAATATTAGCTGACTGGAAATTTGATTTTATACTCGGCCAAAAAGATGAAATCCCACGAAAACCGGACCCTGCCGGTGCGATAATCATTCGTGATGCGTGGAGTCTTTCCAGCAGTGAAATTCTGTATTTTGGAGACACCGGAACGGATATGCTTACCGCAAAACGTGCTGGATTTTATGCGCTGGGTGTTACGTGGGGATTTCGCCCTGAGGATGAACTGCGAGAAGCGGGCGCAGACCTCATCATTCATCATCCACTGGATGTGCTCTCACTTTTAGACTCCTAAAATCGGTAATTACACAAAAATCGCAGGCCGACTTTTTTCCTTTACTGATTCCACTTTAAATTTCCGTTTTTTGCGGCTCTGAAAGCAGGTTTTCTCGGCGAAGCAAAATGCCAGGGAAGCGAAATTTTATAGTGTATCGGATATATAAGGGGAAACCGGGTATAAAATACTGTTTCATTTTTTTACCGGAGGGGCGATAAATTTACGCTTTCCCTGTCTGCCCACGCGCCGGCGTTTTTACTTCACGGAACGTGCCGGCGTTTTTAACACGCGAAATGAAAATTTAAGGAACATCATGTATATTTTTAAATTTTGTGTCGCTCTTTAAATATTTTGTGTGACTCTAAAATCAGTATTTTGTGTGACTCTAAAATCAGATATTTCCAGACGAAACAAAATTCTGAAAAGATAAAAATTTATAATTTCTGTGTACATATAACAAAAAATCCGAACTTTTTTCATTTTAAAAAAGTCCGGATTTCATAAATAAGTGGAGCGGAAGGGAGTCGAACCCTCGGCCTCAGCATTGCGAACGCTGCGCTCTGCCAACTGAGCTACCGCCCCCCGGCCTGAGGAAAAGAAAGAAGAAATTTCACTTCTTCCTCTCCAGCAGATATACATAATATAATGGAATTCCTAAAATTGTCGAGAGGGGGAGGTGGATTTCACCGCGAAAATCTAGAAATATTTTATTCTGGGTGTACTATAAATTTTCATCAAAATTTCATTTTTCAGTATTTCCGATCCATGAGGCGCCACTTTCGTGACTTTACATAACAAAATTTTAAGTAAATTCAGGAACAATTTTCTTTTTTGCCCGATGCACGGTAAAATTTCCATTTCCCCGTCTGCCGGCAGGCTTTTTTGCTTCGGTGAAAATGCATGATTTTAGAGCCACACGAAACGGAAGTTTAAAATGGAAACAGTAATTTTGGAAGCATAATGAATTTTGCTCTCAAAAAGAGACCTCTTTACGGCACAAATTGTCGTCATTATCTAAAAGTTCCCTGTACTTCAGACGGAAAACGGGATTTTGTGAAAATATATCCACAGGAAATATCTTCAGTGAAAGGAAAACATGACTTGAACGTTTTACGTAAAAAGTGTAAAATAAAACAGTGATTTTTAGTGGTGTCTGGCCTCCCAGTTCTGGAGAAACGGGCAAATTAATTTTATGAAACATATTCAAAAAGATACACCACCGGCAAGTTTTGTACAGTGCCTGAAAGAAAAACCGAAAATGAATTGGGACGACTTCTGTCGGCCTGCATATATCGGGGTGAAACAGGATCTCGGGAACAGTTTACGCCGAGAGCAAGGATATTTGTGCTGTTATTGTGAACAAGAAATTGTGAAAGGAATCTCACATATCGAGCATTTTCGTCCTAAAAGTCTGTTTCCGCAGTTTTCGCTGACCTATACGAATCTTTTGGCCAGCTGTAATGGGTGTGGGAAGAAAGAGGACACCTCTTGCGGGGTAAAAAAAAGAGATATTTTTTTTGAGGAAATCGTGTCCCCGACAGACGAAAAATGTGAAAAACGGTTTATTTATACCATGGACGGCCAAATTTTACCGCGAGATGAAAATGATGAATACGCCTGGCAGACGATCGCGATTCTCGGGTTAAATGTACCCAAATTACGTCGGCGGCGTGAAATGGTTTTTCAGGAAATGGAAGTACTTCAGGAACTTTTGCCGGCAGAGGAATTTCGAAAATATATCGAAATTCGTCTACAAAAAACACCGCATGGACGTTTTTGTGAGTTTTGGACCACAGTAAAATATGCTTCAGATTTTAAAGATTAGATAAATATTACCGAAAATTAAACATTTTTTACAAAAAAATTCTAAAAAAGTAATATATTTTGGAAAAACTCTTGAAATTTTTTGTAAATAATATTAAAATGATAAAAGTTTATATATCCGATACACTATAAATTTCCGCTTCCCCTGACATTTTTGCTTCACTGAAACCTGCTTTAAGAACTGCACAAAACAGAAATTTAAAGTGGAAACAGTATATACAGGTTTCTCTTAAATTTTCGTTTTTTGCGACCAAAAAATCAGGACATTTTTTCGGTGAAACCGAAGTTTGAAAGCGAGAATTTAGGATGAAGTGAATCAGAAGTGGGTCGGAGTGTGAAACCGAAAGTCTCTTTTCTATAATGTATTATTTTTGATTTTAGCGTATTTTTATTTTTTGGAGTTTTTTTATGTCTCTTCCACCAAATCCCGAGAATGGTTCCAGCACACCTCAAGTAATGCGTCCGATTTTAAAAAAAGATCTTGCGAAACTGCAAGAATCTTCAGGCCCCCCTGCAGTTCAGGCGGAAAATAATAAGCCGGAAGTTTATCGGCCTATTTTAAAGAAGAAGTCCGAGGAAGAAGAAAAAATTATTCGGACAGATTCCCCGACAGAAGAACCCCAGGAAGAGACGACAGAAAAAATTGTGCAGAATGCACCACCGTGGATGGCCAGTGGAATTCTTCATATGGCTTTACTGCTGATTTTGGCACTATGTATTTTGCCAGGCCTTTTAAATCATACACCGGAACTGGAACTGGTGGTAGAACTTGACGAAGATATTTACGCAGAGGATATCGGAAATCAGACGGAAATAGAGGTAAACAGCGAAGAAGATATCGACGAAGCACAGGAAACGGACATGGCATTCGAAGACATTCCGGTTCCGGATCCATTTCTTGCGCCGATCGAGTTACCGAAGTTAAATGATATGGCCAGTTCGGAATCATCGTCTATTAACGCACCTGCGGGAAAAACGCTTCTGAGTGGACGTACACCTGGAGGAAGAGCCGGTTTATGTGGACGTTACGGAGGAACAAAAAGCACGGAAGAGGCTGTAAATCTTGCGCTGCAGTGGTTAAAACGCCAGCAGTTAAAGAATGGTTCCTGGAGTCTTGTGGGGCCATATATGGATGGTGTGATGAACGAAAACCAGGAGGCGGCCACGGCCATGGCGCTTCTGGCGTTTCAGGGAGCGGGGCATACGCACCGAGACGGTTCACATAAAAAAGTTGTGGCGGATGGATGGAAATGGCTTTTGAAGCAGCAGCAAAAAAATGGAAATTTTTTCCATGAAGGAGTTCATAACCATCCATATTATACGCACGGACAGTGTTCCATCGCGTTATGTGAACTGTACGCCATGACGAAAGATGAAAAAATTCGTGAGCCGGCCATTCGGGCGATCGATTACCTGATTAAATCCCAGAGTCCGGAAGGTGGCTGGCGGTATGAGCCGAATGCTGATTCGGATGTGTCCGTGACCGGCTGGTGTGTTATGGCACTTCAGAGTGCAAAAATGGCGGAAATTGAGGTTCCGCAAGAAGTTTTTGATCGAATTTCCGCTTATTTAGATCGTGTGGGACAGCTTAAAGGAACACGGTATCCGTACCAGCGTGGGGAAGAGTTTACTCGTACCATGACCGCGGAAGCGATTCTTTGCCGCCAGTATCTTGGCTGGAAGCAGGATGATCCCCGCATGGAAAATGCGCTGGATTATGTTCTGAATCAGCCGATTAATTATGATAATGGACGTGACGTTTATTACTGGTATTATGCGACACAGGCGATGCATCATAAAGAAGGAAAATGGTGGACGCAGTGGAATGAAGTCATGCGGGAAGTCGTGCCAAAACAGCAAATAAAGTCTGGAAAAGAAGCCGGCAGCTGGGATCCTAATCGTCCTTCCCATGATAAATGGGCGGCCTCTGACGCGGGCAGACTGTATGTCACCTGTCTGTCCACGTATATGTTACAGGTTTATTATCGTCACCTGCCAATTTATGCAAAAATGTTTGACGCACAGGGTCTGCCGGTTCCAGCGGAGGATAAAGAACAGCCTGCGCAGGAAAAGGATGGAGCGAAAGCGGATCCGGAAGGAACAAAAACACTGGATGTGCCCGCGGTGACAGAGGAAGAAGATGAAAATTTAACGCCGTAATATGAATTGGCGTGAAATCCTGGATGCCAGCATGACTCTAAACGTGAATAACGGATCCCGAATGAACGACAGTTTATGCTGGCTCTCCTTTTAAATTTCCGTTTTTTGCGGCTCTGAAAGCAGGCATTTTCATGGAAGTAAACATGCCGAGGAGACAAAAATTTATCGTGTACCCGGCATGAAACGCCGTTCTAAATATGGACTTCATGTTTTCGCGGAATGATTACCGCTGAAAATGTTCGTACGCCGAGAGTTCCGCGTTTCTGACAGGTTCTCTGCATAAAACATGTGGTTCTCGTGAAGTGAAAAAACGTGATTCAGGATTCCACATGAATATTTTGACGGAATTTTTACTCGGCACTCTGAAAATGAGTTTTCGTGTTTTTTGTAAAAAATCGTGAGAACTTTTCGCGGAATGATTACCGCTTAAAATGTTCGTACGCCGAGAGTTCCGCGTTTCTGACAGGTTCTCTGCATAAAAAATGTGATTCTCGTGAAGCGAAAAAACGTGGTTCAGAATTCCACATGAATATTTTGACGGAAATTTAACTCGGCACTCTGAAAATGAGCTTTCGTGTTTTTTGTAAAAAATCGTGAGAACTTTTCGCGGAATGATTACCGCTTAAAATGTTCGTACGCC
>JAUNBR010000090.1 GCA_030527015.1 Planctomycetia bacterium | reverse complement strand
AAGTGCTGTGACGCATGTAAAAACGGTGGGAAATGTTCCTGCGGTGATAAATGTAAATGCTGTCCGAAATGCCCGGGAAAATGCGTGAGTGCGTGTCCCTGCGGTGAAAAATGTAAGTGCTGTGACGCATGTAAAAACGGTGGGAAATGTTCCTGCGGTGATAAATGTATGTGCTGTCCGAAATGCCCGGGAAAATGCGTGAGTGCGTGTCCCTGTGGTGAAAAATGTAAGTGCTGTGACGCATGCAAAAACGGCGGGAAATGTTCCTGCGGTGATAAATGTATGTGCTGTCCGAAATGCCCGGGAAAATGCGTGAGTGCGTGTCCCTGTGGTGAAAAATGTAAGTGCTGTGACGCATGTAAAAACGGCGGGAAATGCTCCTGCGGTGATAAATGTAAATGCTGTCCGAGATGCCCGGGGAAAAATAAAGCATAACTCTATAAATTTCCCCTTTAATGCCGTTCCTGTTAAATGCATGAACGGCATTTTTTATAAAAAACATTTATACTCTGATGGCTCCATAAATTTATACCTGATGCACGATAAATTTTCGCTTCCCCGACATTTTGTTTTGCTGAAAATGCCTGCTTCCGAGCAGCACAAAACGAAAATTTAAAGGAGGGTCAGTATAAGATCTCACGACATCCCTTCACGACAAAAAAACTGTCGGAAAAGTAAAATTTTTATTATTTACTGATTCTGTTTTAAAATTCCATTTTATATGGTCGTCAAAACAGGCATTTCCCGTAACAAAATACACTGGAAATAAAAATTTATGCTCCGCCAGGCAAAAATATACAAAAAAATTAATAATTTAAATATTTTTTACGCTCCATGGCCTGATCTCTTGATTTCTTTTTTAGATATGTTTATAATCGTCATCAGTCTGTGAATACGCTAAAATTTACATCAAAAATACAGCTCTCAGATCGTATCAAAATATAGTGTATTCCCGACGCACGATAAATTTCCGCGTCCCCCAAATTTTGCTTCGCTGAAAATACCTGATTTCAGAGCCGCACAAAACGGAAATTTAAAGAAAAGCCAGGATAAATTGGAACCAGGAACATATAATAAAGGAAAAAACATGAAACGAATTTTATTTATCATTATCCTCACATTATTTTGGGGAATACCAGGTACAGGAATTTTTGCCAGCGATAATAAAGAACCGGGTATTTCAAAACATGTGGCCACCACTCCCGTTCATCGGATGAACGAAAATTGGTGGCAAAACCGGTATGAACAAAAAGTAAATGAAGCGAAAACAAAAGAAATCGACATTCTTTTACTGGGAGATTCCATAACTCACGGATGGGATAACCATAAGGAATTACTCAAAAAGTTTTTTGGCGAAAAAGTTTTGAATTTTGGAATGAGCGGAGACAGAACAGAACACACACTCTGGATTTTAGATCAGGGAAATTTGGATGCATTAAAACCCAAAATGATTATGCTGATGATCGGCACGAATAATATCGGGCACCACTCCTCCACACCTGAAATGACGGTGGACGGAATCACGGAAATCATAAAACGCCTCCAGAAGAAGTTTCCAGACTCTCCTGTATTACTTTTGGCGGTCTTCCCGCGTGACGCAAAACCTGATGGCGTCAAAAGAAATCAGGTTTTGGAAATTAATAAAAACCTTCCTCCTCTGGCAGACGGAAAAAAAGTCGAATTTTTAGATTTACAAGAAAAATTTTTAGATCCGAATGGCGAAATATCTCCTGAAATCATGCGTGACTTCTTACATCCCACCAAGAAAGGATACGAAATCTGGGGCACGGAAATCACTCCCTTTATTAAAAAATGGGTTTACCCGGAATGATTTTATACCCGAGACACTATAAATTTCCGCTTTCCCTGCATTTTACTTCGCTAAAAATGTCTGCTTTTAAAACTGCACAAAACGGAAATTTAAAGTAAAAACAGTATGTAAAATCCAGAAAACTTACCTAAAAACATAAATCTTATAAATCAGGAAAAGCGAAAATGAATTTTAAATTATTAAAAAATTTTTTTATGTTTTTATTATTATTATTTTGTATCTTATGTAAAGAAGCATTCACACAAAACTCTCCAAAATATCCTCTGTCTGATCCTGAAAATCAGATGCCCGCTCCTGATTACGCGATCGGTTTCGGCTCACGGGATCCTAATAAAGATTATTATCCTGAGTTTAAATCTCCACCACCAGGTTATGGAAACGTTCCTTTTTTCTGGTGGATGGGTGATAAGCTCACCAAAGAACGTCTCCGCTGGCAGTTAGAACAGTTTCGCGGCATGAAACTCAGCGGTTTACAGGTAAATTACGCCCATTCTGATAAAGGAGGAAAATTATGGGGATATACTTTTCCCAGTGACCCTCCACTCTTTTCTGACGCATGGTGGGAACTGCACAGCTGGTTCATGCAGGAAGCTAAAAAACAGGGAATCGCCGTCTCTCTGAGCGATTATACCCTGGGCATCTCTCAGGGATGGAAATGGGATGAAGCCATACGCGATTATCCGGAAATTATAGGAGGAAATATTACGATTCACTCGCGAAATCGCATCTCGGAAGACACACTAAAAGACGGTGAATTTCTCCTTTCGGATCCTAAAGATCTTAAAGCCGATTATATTAGTGTCGCGGCGATCGGAGATAAAATTTATACTGTCCGATATAAACAAAAAAATCCTTCACTGGATCCCATGCATCCGAAATCAGGAGCCGCAGTAATCGAAAAATTTTTCCAGCCATTTTTGGATAAAAATGTCGGAGAAGGAGGAAAAGGTCTGAACTTTTTTTTCTCAGATGAACTGGATTTTCAGGTAAAAGGCCTTCTCTGGAATGCGTATTTCGCAGAAGAGTTTCAGAAAATGAAAGGTTATGATATTCGCCCAGTCTTAGCTGCACTTTTTACGAATATCGGAGACAAAACAGTAAAGATCCGTCTGGATTATTATGATGTTTTGGTGGAACTGAGCGAACGAAATTATTTTAAACCGATTTATGAATGGCATCAGAAACATGGGATGATTTACGGATGTGATCACGGCGGACGTGGTCTGGACGTGGGAGAATTCGGCGATTATTTCCGTACCCAGCGCTGGAATCATGGCCCCGGAAGCGATCAGCCTGTTTTAGGGCGTAATCTCGTAAAAGCAAAAGTTTCTGCGTCTCAGGCACATTTATATCAGCATCCCAGAGTATGGCTGGAAGGTTTCCACAGCAGCGGATGGGGTACCAGCCTGGAACAGTTAACGGACGCGACTTTTGCTAATTATGTCATGGGTTATAACCTCATTTCCCTCCATGGTCTTTATTATTCCACAAAAGGTGGATGGTGGGAATGGGCACCTCCATGTAATCACTGGAGAAATCCATACTGGAAACATCAAAAAATTTATATGGAGGCCACCGAACGTCTGGCATATCTTTTAACTCAGGGAACTCATGTGGCAGATGTCGCGGTGCTTTATCCTGTCGCGCCATGTCAGGCGAATATCGAAAGCAGATCGTCTGTAAATACCGCATTTAATGCCTGCCGAACTTTTTATAACTCGGGAATCGATCTGGATTTCATCGACTTTCAGTCCGTGGATCGCGCGGTAATAAAAGACAAAAAACTGCATGTTTCTGGTGAATCTTACCGTGTTCTGGTGCTGCCACACATGAAAGTGATCCGACATTCCACGTTACAAAAAGCGGTGAAATTCGTTCGCGCCGGAGGAATCGTCGTCACGCTGGGGGCTCTCCCAGAATTTTCGGACCGCCTGGGCGCGAATGACCCGGAAGTGAAAAAACTTGTGACGGAACTTCCTAAAGAATGGCACTTCACAGACATAAATCAGGCCGTCACTAAAGTCAAAAATGCTTTTACTGCTGACTTTCAGCTAAAAAATGGTAATGCTTCATATTTCGTGCACCGGAAAATAGGAAAACGTGATGTTTACGTCTTTTTTCAGATGTCTGCGAATGCTGAAATTACCTTTCGCAGTCATGGAAAAGCAGAATTATGGGACATATGGAATGGCGACAAAACACTTTTAATGTCTGTAGAAATGGAAGATAAAACATCCTCCGGGGAAAAACTTTCTCGTATCCAACTAAAAAATGATCCGGCGGATTTAGTAATCGTCGCATTTACTCAGGACGAAAAAAACATTTTACCCGCCGATATTTCTTCTGAGAATATCCAGGAAAAACATATTCCAAGAACATTTTCTATGGAAATGGATAACTGGGAATGCCGGTATATTCCCACTCTGGATAATACATGGGGAGATTTTCGCTGGCCAGTAACCAAAAATACTTCCATTTCTCCAAAAATTGGCCCAGAAGCGCGGCAATTTAAATTCCATTTTAAAGAAACCGCTGGCAGTACTCCTGAAAAATATACTTATGAATTCGGCCCTAAATTCCGCCAGCTCGGCCCACTCAGTATTCCTGCGCAAGATAATCATGCAGATGTTTTGAATTTAGAGAAAGAGCTGGCAAAAATTAAAGATTTTCCCACCTCTTCTAAATTTCGCGGACATAAAATCCCGTGGAAAAATTATAATTTTTCCTGGAGGTGGGCAGTGGAAGGAGATCCCGGACATCAGGGTTATCATGGATTAAAGGAAAATATGTATGACACTTTCATCCGACTCGGAAAATTTCAGCAAAAAGGTCATTTACAGACCATTCGGCTTCCCGAAATCACACCAAAATCTGGAGAAGTCGCAACATATTATCTCTGGAGTACGGTCACCACAGAAAAAAATCAGGATGGTATTATTCTCACGCACGGAACAAAACCCGCAAAAATATGGTTAAACGGAAACCTATTAAAAAATACGGATATTCGTATTCCATTAAAAGCCGGGGTAAATTCGGTGCTGTTACGGTATAATGGCCCGACAATTGGTTATTTTTTAATCGTTTCTCCTGATTCAGAATTCGCCCATGAAGCGCAACTGACGCAAGATCCTGCAGTTTTTGCTCCGCATGCTCAGTGGATCTGGACAGAAAATAACGAAAATGAAGTGTTTTTCCGAAAGACATTTACTCTGGACTCTCTGCCTCAGAAAGCATCTTTCCGGATTACCGCGGATGACACATACACACTTTTTATAAACGAAAAACAGATCGGTTCTGCGGAAAACTGGTCGAAAGTTTATGCTTATGATATTTTACCTTATTTATCATCTGGAAAAAATATTATCGCTGTAAAAACAAAAAATTTGTCCGGACCATGCGGATGGATCGGCGAATTACGTACAAATCAAAAAAGTTTTGTGGTTACCGATAAATCCTGGAAATCTTCAGGAAATCAGAAAGAGCCGTCTCCGTGGACATCCATAAAATTTGACGACTCACAGTGGAATCCAGCTAAAGAGATTTCACATTTCACAGACAGCCTCTGGGCAAAACACCCCAGTGGACCTCCTACATTTTTGCCGACGTTCCAAGATCCTTCAGAAACCGCACTTAACCTGAACGCGGACATTCATGAAACCACAGGATCTCTTGCCATGCGCTGGAATGAACAGGAAAATGTTTTGAAAGGATTAAAACCTGGCATCTTTAAATATGATATTTTAGGAGGGAAAACCACCACCGGCATTTATGAATTTCAGGTCGCGCCGGGTACCACAGGCCTGGAATTTTCCCTGCGAGATGGAATCTTACCCACAAAATGTATCCTGGACGGCCAAGAAATCCCTGTTACCAAAACGCCACTCCTCTTTCCGTCTGTCGCAGAAAGTGGAGGCACGGTGCTTCTGGAAATTCCGCAAAAACCAGGTCTTTACGCCGGAGAAATGATTCCAGAACCCATCTCTTTTATTACAAAAACCGGTAAAACAAAACTTGGAGACTGGACGCAGACTCCCGGTCTGGAATGTTATTCCGGAGGTATAATTTTCCGAAAAAAAATTAATGTGGATAAGGATTTTCTTACCCAAAAAATGACCCCCATTTACCTGAAAGCAGACGGGATTAATTCTTCCGCCGAAGTTCGTATAAATGGTGCGACAGCTGGTATACGAATTAAATCTCCGTGGAGATGGGAAATAACGGGTCTTTTAAAAGAGGGAGAAAATACTGTGGAAATCGAGGTTTATAATACTTTATCGCCCCATTTCCTGACCATTCCCACCCGATTCAGAGGAAAGACCACTTCTGGGATTCTTGGAAATGTCCGAATCTCCACAGAACGATAATATACGCCTCATTATTTTATACCCGATACACTTTAAATCACTCTTTTAGTGCTTCACGAGGCAGGAAAAAATGCAGAAAACACATAATTTTATAGTGCATCAGGTATATGCTGGTTCCACATTAAATTTCCGTTTTGTGCGGCCCGAAACGCAGGCATTTTCAGCGAAGCTAAATGCCGGTGAAGTGAAAATTTATAGTGCATCGGGTGTAAAACACTAAAAAACATGAAATATCACGAACAAAAATCCAGCAGGTTTAGAATATTTTCATATATCTTGAGATTTTTTTCTGGCACGAAACAGCAGGTTATACTGATTTTCCTTTAAATTTCCGTTTTTTGTAGTTCTGAATGCAGACATTACTGTGAAACAAAATGCCGAGAAAGTGAAAATTTATCGTGTACTGGGTATAAAATAAACTGCAGTTTTTTCATATGTATCTGATACACAAAAAATTTTCGCACTATAAAATAATCGTACACACAAATATTATGTTTTCTTGTATTTTCTGAATCATAAATTTTCAAAAAAATAATTTTTTATACGGGTTTTCCGTTAAATTTCTGTTTTGTACGGCTCTGAAAGCATGTATTACAGCGAAGCAAAATGCCGGGAACGTGGAAATTTATCGTGCATCAGGTATAAATACGTATTTCAAAAAGTCTATTATTTCTTATTATCTAAAATCACACAAAATCTGTTCTTTTTTCTTTATATAAAAAAAATATAAAAATTACATAAAAAAATATTTAATTGTATTTTCAGCTCTTGACATTCATTTTTGACGCCTGTAAAATAACATATATCGAAATGAAAGAAAATTTATATTTTTTGTCATGCCAAATTACGTTTCTTTATTTTTATAAATTTTGATTTTTCGCAACTTATACTCATTATTTTGGATTTCCGCTTTTAAAACTACCGTCGGAGTTACGCACCACGGTTCCCGTGTTTTCATGAAAACGGAAATGTATAGTGTATCGGGAATAAAAATATCATAACAAAAATTCGGTGTCCATAAAACAAAATTTTGCGCAGATAAAAATAAAACCGCACCATTAACAAAAAATATAGAATACGGAAAATTTGGAGAATTTATATTGGTTCCACCTTAAATTTTCGTTTTTACGGCTCTGAAAGCAGGCATTTTCAGCGAAGCAAAATGCCGGGGAAGCGAAAATTTATAGTGTATCGAGTATAATAAATTATGACTTTACTGCTGGCCTTATCTTTTCAGCTTTTTTATTTCGCTTTTCTATAATATTTAGCTTCATTTCCTGGCCTTATTTTAAACTTTTGTTTAAATCTTGTCTCATTAATATTTTTTTACTGTTACGTAAACAAGAAATTAAAATGGAATTCATTAATTTTTATCTGATATTTTATTTAGGTATTTAAGCTGCGCCACAAGAATAATTCATATAATCGTAAAAATCCCTACATTCTTTTAATTTACCCTATAAAACTTAAATTCCATAATATTACTTACTTGATTCTTTTCCATGAATGATGTATTATATATTATACAGCCCATTTAATATATTATAATTTTTTTTCTTATTTAATATTAATTTTATAGTAAAATAAAGCCCTTTACATTCACATAAAAATATTTTTACTGTGAAAATATAAACATAATAAATATAATTGTGTCACCTTTCATGTACGTATTATCTCATTTCCGGAGTGTCCTTCATGTATCATATAAATGAAAAAAGAGGTAAAATTCGTGTTTTCCGCGATATTTTTCTTGCGACATTCATATTATTTTTTATTTTCACAGGGATTACCTTATTTTCTGTACACATTTATGCACAAAATCCTGACCAAGACGAACAAAATTCGAGTTCTGGAAGTATTTTTCCTCCAGTAGACCGAATTATTTTGCAGGATCTGAATAATGCCAAAAAATTGGTGGATCTGGAACGTTACGCAGACGCAATTCAAATTATCACCCTGTTACTGGAAAGTTCTGAAGATTATTATTTTCCGGTTCAGGATAATACCTCCATTTATCGCAGCATACGCAGTGAAGCGCAGCAACTTTTGCTCAAGATGCCGCCTCGTGGCCGCCAGCTTTATGAATTACAGGCCGGTACACAGGCGCGCCGAGCACTTCAGGCGGCCATCAGTTCAGGAAAACCAGAGCTGCTGGGAGAGGTAACACATAAATATTTTCATACGGAAGCCGGATATGAAGCCGCATTTTTAATTGGCCTAAACCATCTGGACCATAATCACGCGATTCCTGCCGCTCTGAGTTTTCAGCGACTTTATGATATTCCCGAGGCACGTAAAAAATTCGATCCACTTTTAACTTTACTTTTAGCTGTCAGCTGGAATGCGGCGGGAATGCCGGATCAGGCAAACATCCTGTATGATTCTCTGAAACGCATGGAGAATGATTCTGAATTAAATCAGCTGATGATCGGGGGAAAGTCTCTTGCACAGCGCCCTGCCACAGAAGATCTCTCTTCTTGGCTGCAGAAACAGCTGCCTCTGATTCAAAATTTAACTCCCTCTGAAATAAATCACTGGATTCTGATGCGTGGAAACTTACAGCGAAACGCCACGATGGATGCAGATTCTTCGTTACTGACGATTCGCTGGCGCGTTCCGGTCCTGGACACACCTGAAGCCCAGGCAATTATCGAATTAATTCGACAATCTATTTTGGTATCAGAACAGCCAGACATTCCTCAGCTCTTTCCAATATACGTCGGGGATACCGTTTTAATGCGTACGGCCTGGAATCTTGTAGCCGTGGACATCAAAACAGGAAAACGTCTCTGGGATGTTCCCATGGACGGTTATCTCGACATCTTAAAAAAAATCGAAAAGCGGCAAAATCAAAATGAAAATCAGAATCAGGATCTGAACACACAAAGACTGACTGTCGTTTCACAGATTTTACGCTCACGGATCTGGAATGAGGGAATTTATGGCACACTTTCCAGTAATGGAACGCTGGTTTATTGTATCGAAGATACACTCATTTCAGATTTCGGAATAAACCGCCCTGTTTTCGCTGGCATGAATCCTGGCTCGGAAGACAGTGACGGTTCTCACCTCTCTTTCCCAAATCGCCTGGCCGCATACGACATAAAAACCGGAAAGCTGATCTGGCACATCGGAGGGAAAAAAGGAAAATGGCTTCTTCCGGAAACAGACACCATGTTTTTGGGGGCACCGACACCCATCGGCGACGAACTTTACGTAATCGCACAGCGAAAAGGTGAAGTTCTTCTGCTGACGCTAAACGCCATGACGGGTAAAACCATACGCTCCCAATTATTATGTATCGCCTCCGAAATCCCCACGCTTCCATACCGACCTGCGTTATCTCCATCTTACGCCGAGGGCATTTTAATTTGTCCCACGCCAAATAGCGCGCTGGTGGCAGTCGATCTGTCCACTCACTCCATTTTATGGGCACATGCCTACTATAATTCCCTCTCTCATAAATCTCGTCTGAACCGATTTCACTTCCAACATGCCGCACAGGAATTTACTCGAGTCGACACGAGTGTTATTATCGTCGACGGAAAAATCCTGTATATCCCTTCAGACAGCAGTTCCATCATCTGTTTAAAATTACTGGACGGACAGCAGCTCTGGAAGCATGACGCTCCCCGTGCACTTTATCTCGCTGGCGTTTATCAGGGAAAAGTTTATGTCGTCGACCATACCAGCATTTTCGCCCTGGATCTGCTTCCTAAAACCTTTTCACAGGGACAAAATGCCGGCACTTCCGAACCAAAACAGCCAAAAGAAATTTTCCAGCCTATTATAAAACAGCTCGTTTTAGGAAAAGTTTCTGGAATGGGATTTCGTAGTGACGCTCATTATTTCCTTCCTCTGGCAGAAGGGAAAATCGTAAAAATTGACCTGCCCACGCTTTCTGTCGTGGAAACTGCCGTTTCTCGCGAGCAGAATATTCCAGGAAACATCATTCCTGCCGGTGATCGTATCCTCTCCCAGCGAGCGGTTTCTTTAGACTCTTATCATCAGAAGCGTGCCATCCCAGCTGAACTCCAGTATCTGTACACACAAGACGCCGCCCATCCAGACGCCTTAATTTTAGAAGCCAATTATTTATTAAGTGAAGGAAATCTCGCTAAAGCGGTTCAAATTTTGCGAAAAGCCGCCGCCATAAATGACCCTCAGGCCAAAACTCTTTTGAAACACACTTTATTAGAGGGGCTCCGTAAAGATTTTAATCATTTTGCCACCCTTCGAGAGGAAATTATTCCATTACTTTCCTCTCCTGAAGAGCATTTTGAATTTCAGCAGTTCGTCATCTCTGGTCTCATAAACGCAGGGCGTCTGGCAGAAGCACTCACCGAATGTCAGAAACTGCTAAAATCCATACATTATTTTAATTCCTCTCCCACACAAGATTCCACATTCCTTTTCGCCGAAAATGAAGAATGGCACGAGAATCCGGATCTGTGGTTCCATCATCAGTTACAAAAAATTTCAGAAATAGCCACCGAAAAAAATAATCAGGAAATTTTGACCGCAGTAAATGCGCTGGCAGATGCCGAGCTGAAAAAAATACTGCAGGAGGATTCCACTCCGAAAACTTCTGTCCCCCAGCATGATTCACAGGAAAATGTACCCGAGAAAAATGCACCGGCGTTTCCTGCCAGCACAAAATCTTCTTCGGCCTTCACACCTGTCTCTGAACATTTCGTCTCCACCAGCATGACATTTTCCATTTCACCATCTCTTATTTCTGATATGATACCGCACCATTTCTCTGCCGTCACCACATCAGAAACCACATCAGAAACGAAGAAAACAGAGAATACAGAATCCGTCAAAAAAGCTGCCGGGGAGTTAAACTCCGAGAAAAACTCGACTCCTGTGGAACCTTCTGCGCGCAGTGAAAAAGAAGGAAAAAGCAGCACCATTTCCACTGGCAAGAACGCTGAGGCCATCATTCCTATAAAAGTAGTTTCTGAAATTAAACCGATTCCTGTAGCGCCTTCTGCGCCAAAAGGCATACCGGAGGTGAAGGAGGAACCACGTTTTCCACAGCCAGCGAATAATAATGTCCAGGCGAATGTTATCGTCGTCAGAAACGGCGTGGTCATTCAATCATCCAATAATCCATCACCCAGCCCTCTGAGCCAAATTGCCGCGACACCCTTCACCACCGGGAAAGCACAGGAAAAATTACAGCAGTATCACACATTTCTCCGTCAGTTTATGAATCACCCGCAGACGGGCACGGCCAGACAGCATTTTATCCAGCTTTTAAAGGAAAATAATCTGTTTTCACAAGCTGAATTAGTAATCTGCCAAGAAAACACCACCGGGAATCCCGAAAAAACCGCAGCGAATTTAGCCGCAATCATTATTATGTACGAAAGCGCAGGCGAACATAAAACTGCCGCTCCTTATTACGTATACCTTCAAAAAACTTATCCCAACATAAATTGTTTTTCCGGAAAAACGCCGTCCCAGTGGCTGGCTTCATTACCTCAAAATCATCCTCTGCATAAACATCTTCAAAAACCACCCACCTGGGCCACTGGCCGTATTAACGTACGTACACAGCAAGAAAATTCTGGCACCAAAACACGGCCTTATAAATTCTATAACATTATATCACCTTCTGTTAAAGGGAAAACATCCATTCCTTTCCATGAGATGGAATTTTCCCTCATGGCCACGAACTCAGGTTCTGAACTGACCATCAGAAATCCTTATGGTCAGTCACAGTGGACCATTAACATGAATTCACTGCTTAATTCACGCAATTTTGCAGACATTTCAAGCATCATCACCAGGGGGCATTATATAATCACGCATTCCCGCCAGGGAGGACTCGTCGCTTTCGACGTACGGACCGAGCCTCCTACTCTTCTCTGGAGCTGGAGTCCTCCACAAAAAAAACTCATCCAGGAAGATACCATCATTTCACCAATTATTGAACGCCTGAAAAAACTGGATCTGCCGATGAACCTGGAGTCTCAGCATTCACTTATTTATCGTAAAGGAAATGACTCCCTACAGCGGATTCTCCAAATTAATGATCACGGAGTATGTTTACTTTCAGATAATAATATTATCTGTCTGGATATTCTCACGGGTGAAGTTTTATGGCAGCGTAATATTTTAAATGAAGATACTCAGTCGAAACTGTTTCCTTTCATTACAGGCGACGAAAATTATCTTTATTTACTGGAATATTTCGCTTCAAATCATGCCACAAACACCCTAAACTCGAATCCTGCAAAATATAATCTAAATTTAAATTCAAAATATATCGAATTAAATTCTTCGCTCCAAAAGCCGGGAGACACCCCGATAACTGCCATAAGCACCTTTTATGGACTTACACCCGAAGAAATAAAAGAACTTCCTCCACGAATTACACTGAAAGATGTTTCTTTAACTGAATTATATTCCCAGGATCCCAAAAGCCCCGCCAAATCGCCAAGTGATATTCCTTACCAGGCACGTCTGAGAAGACTCGCGCTGGATCTCCTGCGACTATATACAAAAATCCACACTAAACCCCAGACTATTTACATTTATGACGCAAAAACTGGCCGCTCACTGCAGTCACAAAATTATCCAGACGGAAATATTCATAAATATTTCACTGAATTCACTCATGAAAAACTATTATTTACTTCTTCTCAATTTTTTGGACGTTATGACATCAGGTCAGAAAAATTTGACTGGATAAATATTCTCATGTTACAGCCGGAACCGCTGGCCAAAAAACCGGAACCGGAGTCACATTTTAAAACGAAAGTTATTGGCGATCATATTATCGCGTATAATATGGACAGCACCATCCAGTTATTTAACACCGTTACGGGAGAACTTATTTTCACCACATCTCCCCTGCTGCCCTCTACTAGAGAGAAGAACGCAGCGTATACACAAAATTCACTGGAAAAATCCTCTGAAAACGTTTCGGCCTCCGGTTTACCATACCGGGAAAATATCTCGGATGTTTACTTCGCTTCTGATGGTGAGGATGGATATCTTGTTTTTATTAACACGATAAAGAAAAAACCTCTCCCCAAAAAAGCTGCGGATCCACAAGAGAAACAGGAGAAAAAACAGGAATCCGAACAAAAGAAAGAGGAAGGAGCAGAGAGTGATTTCCTCGAAGAAGAGGACGAAGAAGAGTTACCCTTAATTCCAGAAAGACAGTTCGTTTCCATTTCTCCCATCAGCGGCTCAACTGTAGAACTTATTAAAAATGCAGTCATTTTCCGCCTGAACGCAAAAGGGATGCAGGTCTGGGAAAAACCCATTCAGATACCACGATCTTTCTGGATTAACTCCATTCCGATGAAACTTCCGATTTTAGCTTT
Organism: Planctomycetia bacterium; assembly: GCA_030527015.1. GTDB lineage: Bacteria > Planctomycetota > Planctomycetia > Pirellulales > Thermoguttaceae > RGIG3701. The sequence continues at coordinate 811 of JAUNBR010000090.1, read as the reverse complement.
TGGCCACATTAAACATAAACAGCAAGTTTCGCACGTGCTGCAGTTTTATGATAAACAGACCGGGCGTATTCTGTACCATACGGAAAATCCAGGATACATTTCCGGCTCACTGAACGTTTACGGTGACCCGGCCAAAAATTCTGTGTCTGCGTATCTCCCAAATAATTCTTTTTTAGAATTTATTTGCACGAACGAATCATGGGAAAAATTTCAGCCGATCTTATCTCTTCCAAATTATGCAGGAAAGATAAGTCAGATGGAAAAGAAAATCACCGCCATGGAAACCCATCTGGAATCTCTAAAATCTGAAATCGCGAAAGCAAAAAAGAATTTAGAAGATGCAAAACAAAACTCGCAGCCTGCGGAGAAAAATGATGAACCTTCTCTGGATCCTGAGTTACCCAAAACAGGAGAGGATCAGAAAATAGCGAAATCACAAAAATTGAATGCACTGAAAGCTCCCGACATAAAACTCATGGAAGAACAGCAAAAACAGATCGAATCATTTCTCGAAAAATCGAAAAAAGAATTAGAAACGCTTCGTTCTGGGAAAAATACAGAAGCAGAAGAAATTTATCGTGATGAATTCGATGAATAATGTTTTGTACGGACACCTATAAATTTCCCTCCTCACAGACACGACACATATATACTGCTTCTCCATTAAAATTTTCATTTTGTTTGGCTCCGAAAAACAGTATTTTCATCAGCGAAACAAAAATGCCGGTGAAAACGGAATTTTATAGTGCATCGAGTATATACTCATGCCATTTTAAAATTCAGTTTTCGCCTGCGACAAGATGGAACTTTT
>JAUNBR010000089.1 GCA_030527015.1 Planctomycetia bacterium | reverse complement strand
CTGCGGGAAATGTCTGCAGAAGGGAAAGAGAGTGAAAAATCATAACGCATCTGACATAAATATGTTATCTGTCAGACATGCACTGTAAAAGACTGAATTTCTCGAATAAATGGCGGACACTGTGGAACGGGAAAGAATTCCGTGGAGCAGTGAATATTATCGTGTGGTGGAGATGAGATTTTGCTGGCGCAAAGATTCATAAAAGAGGATGGCTGCGCTGGTGGAGACATTTAGACTGTCGGCGATTCCGCACATGGGCAAAAAAATGGGCTGAATATTTCCCCCAGAAAAATGAGAGGATAAACCCCAGGCTTCACTTCCTAAAATGATAGCGCAGGGAATGGTGAAATCTGCGTCTGTGTAAGGAATGGCTCCATCCACCCGAGCGGCGTAAGGTGTGATATGATGGAGATTTAACCAGGAGATGATTTCTTCGGGTTCCGCGACACACGTGGGAACAGAAAAAATAGTGCCTAAACTGGCACGGATGGTATTCGGGTTAAAAAGGTCGGTGCCCGGGCTGGCGAGAATCAGAGCAGAGATGCCTGCGCCGTCTGCGCTGCGGAGAATGGCGCCGACATTTCCTGGTTTTTCCACACCCTCAAGAATGGCGATTCTGAAGGGAGTATTCGTGGGGAGCTGATGGTAAATGTCGTCGAGCGTTTTTTTGACAGATTTTGCCACGGCCAGTACGCCGTCTTCACGCTGGCCGTATGCGATTTTTGTGAAAATATTTTCAGTTACCTCCCAAAAATGTAAAGCATGAGAAGACGTTTTTTCCAGCTGGATTACCCAATTTTTGGTTTCCTCGTCGGCCAGTTCAGGGCAAAAAAAGATTTCTTCCACAGGAAATTTCTGGGAAATGGCACGGCGTATTTCTCGGCGTCCGTCAATTAAAAATCGGTGCATTTTTCGCCGTTCTTTTCCCTGGCGGAGACGGACGATTTCTTTAATCCGCTGATTTTGCAGGCTGGTCAGGCGAAACATGAGAGTACCATAATATTTATCAAAAAGTGAAGCGGGAAAAATTTTTCAGATGATCGGAGTCATGATCACGAAGCATGTGATAAAGCTATCATTTTTGTTTTATACGTTCATGATCCGGATTCATGATCGTCACGACGTATGAGATACAGATTTTACTTTAAATTTCCGATTTATACGGTTCTGAAAGCGTTCATTTTCAGCGAAGCAAAAAATGTCTGGAAAGCGAAAGTTTACCATGCATCGGGTATAAAATCGGCCTAAAAGATAAGAGTTCATCACTCGTGTACCTGGCATAAAATAATCTGAAGTGGTTTCATAACCCATTTTATCCTGATAAATTCTAAATTTCCGTTTCCACTGCCCGCCGGCAGGACAGGGTTTTTGCTTCGCTGAAAATACTGCGTTCCTGGCCGCAGAAAACGGAAATTTAGAATGAAAAGCTGTAAACATGCGTGATCGGCATCAGGCCGAATTATCTGAATTCATCTCATGATTAACGGGCGGGTAATTTTTGCGGAATATATTCATGAGGCCGTTTTCGGAGGACCTTCATTTCAAGAATCTTGTCCGGCTGCTGTCCAGGAAGAGGCTGGGCGGGATCTATTCTTTCCAGTTTCGATAAAACTTCCATTCCGGTGATAACACGACCGAAGGCCGTATGCATACCATCCAGATGCTGAGTGGGAACGAAAGTGAGGAAAAATTGAGAGCCGCCGGTATCTTTTCCTGCGTGAGCCATGCTCAGTGTTCCCCGAAAATGCTTTCTTGCTTTCGGATTATTCGTTTCGCATTTAATACAGTAACCCGGTCCACCGGTTCCAGTACCGTTCGGGCAGCCGCCCTGGGCCATAAATTCAGGAATGACACGGTGAAATGTTTTATTATTATAAAACCCGCTTTCCACCAGAGAGATAAAGTTCGCCACGGTATTCGGAGCTTCATTTTCGAAAAGCTCGACTGTAATGTCCCCTTTATTCGTGCGAATCAGAACGCGAGGTAAGTCGTCGGCCTGTGCTTCTGCCTGGCGAAGTTTTTTCTCCGCCGCGAAAGCCTCTTTATAATAAGGAACCATCTGAAAGTACCGTGTCCCTGCAGCAGAGAGAACGCCCGCCCGCTGCGCCAGCGTAAAACACTGTTCGGCGACGGAGGGAAGATTTACCATGAAAGCCGCGACGCCCGTCATTTCCATCAGCTCGGGATGTGTTTTGTCCATACCTCCCTGCCAAAGCATGGTGGCGGTGGTGTAAGCGGTTTCATAATCATCCTGCTGGAGGGAATGGTAAATGTAATCTAAAAGAAAAGTATTTATTTCTTGTTTTGTGGTAACTTTCTCATTTTTGAAAATATCCAGCGCGAATGGAATCATCTGCTGATATATCTGCTGAACATTTTTGATTAAAGGATCCGCTTCCTGAACAATTTCTTTTTGTCGTGCTGGCGTGGCGTTTCGGTGCTCCTGCTGAAGTGCGCTAATTTTTTTGCCGGCTTCCATAAGCTGAGCATACAGCTGGTTAAACTGAGCGATTTTATTTTCCGCAGCCGGAGAAAGGGCAGGTGTTTCCGGAGCGGTGGGGAGCGTCTGGTTCTGCGAAAAAACGTTTGGGGTGATGAAAATCGTCATTAAAAAAATGGAGGTGAGTATCTTTTTCATATGTTTCTCCTGTAAAAGTGAGTGAGTATTTTTGTTTTAAACCTGTTATGAATTCTTCAGAAAGAAGTCTGTTTTGTAAAATTTCCTGGCGAATATCTCGTGAAATATTAAGTTACGGAGCGTCGGAATTTATCATAATGCGCTAAAAAATTTTGCTTTTCTGGTATTTCGTAATATATAAAATGTCTGTTTTTTGGCTGCGCCGAATTATAATTTAAACCGAACTGGGATTTATGCTGGTTCTATTTTTATACCCGATGCACTATAAAATCCGGTGTTCCGATATTTTATTTCGCTAAAAATGCCTCTGCTTTTAGAGCCGCAAAAAATGGAAATTTAAAGTGGAACCAGTATAAAAGAGAAGCAGTATAAATTATTTTGTGGATATGACTTGTGGTGTATAAGGATGATTACGTTTTTTTAATATCTGTGTTCGGATAATTTTATCCGGCTGATCCAGACCGGATTCTGTCTGAAGATATTCGTCGGCCACGTCAATTCTTTCCAGAGCAGAAACGACTTCCATTCCCTGAATGACACGTCCAAAAACAGTATATTTACCATCTAAATGTGCAGAGGGTACGAGAGTAATGAAAAATTGGGATCCGGCGGTATTCGTTCCTAAATGTGCCATACTCAGGGAACCACGAAAATGTTTTCTTGCCCCGGGTTTTGTGCTTTCATCGGGAATGGCGTATCCTGGAGTGCCGGTTCCGTCAGGCTGCGGACTTCCCGTCTGCGCCATAAATCCTGAAATGACGGTATGAAAGTCATTATTATTATAAAATCCTTTTTCTGCCAGATAAATAAAATTTGCCACGGTGTTCGGAGCTTCATCCTCAAAAAGCTCCACGACGATATTTCCTTTCGTCGTCTGTAAAACGACTTGTGGCAGATCTTTCGCGGCGGCGTTTTTCTCTCTCAGCTTTTTCTCTGCTTCCCAGATGGTATTATAATAGGGAATAAGGCTCTGTAACTCTGCGCCCGTCTCGGTTAATTCATCATTCGCACGCGCTTCTCGAAAACAGAGTGCCGCGACATCAAAACGGTTTACCATAAAGGCAGAAATTCCTGTCATTTCATATAAAATGGGTTCTTTCTGGTGCACATTTTTGGACATTAGTTCCCGGGCCAGTTCATATGCGACTTCATACTGATCTTCGTCCAGCGCAGACGCCATGAGAAACAGAAGAAACGCGATAACTTCTTCCTGATTAGGATTCGCCACCCAGGCAGGCTCCACCAGATCCTGGAGGTCATGATAAAGATCATGGACAACTTTTGAAAGCTGACGCAGACTTGGCGCGAGTGATTTTTGTTCTTCTGCGGTACCATTTTCATATTTATAAATAAGCTCTTCGTGCTGCTCCGCTAAAATGTCAAAATTATTATAAGTCTCGATGAATTTTTTTAATGCCTCCGCGGGAGGAATTTTGTACTGGGTATTCGGATGAAATTTCAGGTTTAGATTATGTGTACCGTGTTCTCGCTGACACTCTTCCTCTGCTGTGGCCGCGGAAGGTGAAACCGCTGCTGTGGAGGAAGTTTTGGCAGGACGTGCCACATTCGGAACGTGTGTATTCCCTGTGGCTGCCGGTGTGGTTATGGTGCGTCGGGAATTCTCGGGTACCTGCTGTGAAAAAAGAAATTTAGTGGTGGTCAGAGAAATGGTAATGAACATGACCGCTACAAAAATAGATGAAATCCTTTTCATGTTTTTTCCTGATTAAATTTTGTGTGAAAATAAAAAATAGTGAGAACGGATAACGCCGTGATACGGAGAATGTTCTTGTGAAAAGATATTATACTCGATTTGTTCCAGTATGTGAATAGCGATTTTTGCATAAAATTTATAAATATTATATCTGATACACCATAAAATTTCGCTTCCCCGGAATTTTTGCTTCACAGAAAATGCCTGTTTTCAGAGCCGCACAAAAACGGAAATTTAAATTGGAACCAGAAATAAAATAAAATCAGGAAGGGGGGATGCCGAGTGTGAATATCCACCCATGTGCCAAAAGAGTGTTAATTGGAAATCGGAATGGCCAGAGCCTGAGTCCCTTTTTCGCCATATCCCAGTTTTTGAAGATTCTCATAAAGTGTTTTGGCCAGAGCCAGACCAGGAAGTTCCAGCTGGTGCGCATGCGCCTCTTCCAGCGCGATTCCCAGATCTTTTACGAAATGCCCTATCTGAAATCCGGGATTAAAATCCCCTTTCAGTATTCGCGGTGCTAAATGTTCCAGACTCCAGCTGCCGGCCGCACCTGAGGAAACGGATTTCAGAACGGTTTCTGCTTCCAGACCTGTCGCGGCGGCGTACCGCAGTGCTTCACAGACTCCGAGCATGTTTCCTGCGATTAAAATCTGATTTACCATTTTTGTGTGCTGACCAGCACCGGCGGCTCCCTGATGATAATAGGATTTTCCGAGAATTTTCCAGACAGGCTCCAATTTTTTGACGATTTCTGATTCTCCGCCGATCATAATGGAGAGAGTTCCATTTTTTGCGCCGACATCTCCTCCGGAAACAGGTGCGTCCAGAGCAGAAACGTTCTGATTTTTTGCTGTTTCAAAAATTTTCTTCGCTAAAGAGGGGCGGCTGGTGGTCATGTCGACAAGAATCCCAGATTCTGCGCTGGGATTTTCTTGTTTTCTCAGCTGGAAACCAGATAAAACGCCATCTGTAGGATGAAAAATAACCTCTTCCACATCCGAGGGAAAACCCACGATGATAAAGACGACATCCGAGTGCCGTGCGACTTCCCGGGGTGAATTGGCCCAGTTCGCACCATGATCGAGCAAAAGTTGTGCGCGTTCAGGTGTACGATTATAAACGGTACATGAAAATCCGGCTTCTAAAAGCCGATTACACATGGAAGCACCCATGACACCTGTACCGATCCATCCGATTTTCATAAAGGTACCTCTTCCCTTTCTTTTTAGGAAAGTAAAAAATGCTGTTTTATACTCGGTATGCTATAAAATTCCGCTTCCCTGGATATTTTTTCGCTAAAAATCTGCTTTTATGCCCGATACACTATAAAATTCCATTTCTCCGGCATTTTTGCTTTACTAAAAATATCTGCTTTCAGAGCCGGAAAAAACGGAAATTAAAAGGAGAACCTGCATACAAAAATAAAGTCTATAAAACTTTCTTAGAAATTCAAGACGGGGTATGTAATGTCCGGCTTTTCTTTCTTTCAGATTAAGGTAAAATAATAGGGAATTTTATGCTTTTTTATTTTCGAGGAACTATAAATTTTTTACTTTTCCGGCAGTCTGTACGTATGAAATACTGGGAGAAAAATCCAGAAAATGAAAATTTAAGCGGAATCAGAATGCATGAGTGCATGAAACTCTGATTTTCCTTTAAATTTTCGTTTTGTGCGGTTTAGAAACAGGCATTTTTAGCGAAACAAAATACCAGAAAGTGGAAATTTATACTGGTTCCACGTTAAATTTCAGTTTTTTGCGGCTCTTAAAGCAGGCATTTTCTGCGAAGCAGAATGCCGAGGAAGCGAAAATTTATAGTGTATCGGGTATATAACATATCTGGTATAAAATCTGAAAATGAAAAAAATATTTAAGAGTGTGATGAATGACTTTTCGTATTAATAAACAGAATGAATTTCGGTGTTTGAGCTGTCCTGACTGTGGATGGCATGATGAGCTGGATACAGAAAAAATATATCGCTGGCTGGTGAGAATACAAAAAATACGTGAAGGACGTGAAGTGGAAGACGAAATTTTATATGAACTCTTTCATGGATTATCTTCACAATTTGTCTGTCCAAAATGTGGTCAGGGCGGATTACGGCTGGAAGTGAAAATCGATGATTTTTCAGATCTGGACGTTCGTCGGTGCCGGGGATGCGCTCAAGAAATCCCTTCTGCTCGGCTTCAATTTTTTCCAGAAACGGTTTACTGTACGTCATGTGCGGAAAAATTGGAAAATGGAGAACCTCTGCCCATTAACGCGGAATTTTGTCCGATATGCGGCGGTATGATGGAGCTGGTGCCACAAAGAAATCAGAATGGGAAACTGGAGTTTATTTGGTGCTGCACAAAAATACCGTCCTGTAAATGGAGATGACGTCTGACCGCATTCTGGAATCTAATTTTATATCCGATGCACGATGAATTTCCGCTTTACCGAGTATTTTTGCTTCGCTGAAAATGCCTGCTTAAAGAGCTGGTACAAAACGGAAATTTAAAGGAGAAACAGTATATTTGAGTTAAATTATTTTTTACAGTTTTTTTGACGCATAAAGACGCACAAAAATGTTTACTTTCCATCATTTTTATGAAAAATATCTGCTTCCGAAACAGCGCGAAACGGAATTTCGTGATAAAAAAGTGAAAGGAAGAGTAAAAAGATAAATGAAATATTTTGTGGAATTTAAAATAATCGGAGTACCTGGGTTAAGGTAAAAAAGAAAGATGAAAATTTTGCATACGTCAGACTGGCATCTGGACCACACACTGTATAACCAGAGACGTGGAGAAGAGTTTTCTGCTTTTTTTAATTGGCTGACGGAGGTAATTTGCCAGCAGGAAGTGGATGTTTTAATCGTGTCCGGTGACATTTTTAATAATCGTTCACCCAGTGTGTCCTCCCAAAGAAAATATTTTGATTTTTTAAGTAGAATTCGTCGTGACAGAATTTCAGGAAAATCTCGGTGTGAGCATGTGATTATCGTTTCTGGAAATCACGATTCTTCGGCTTTTTTGATGGCATCCCAGGAAGTATTACGGACGCTGAATGTCAGAGTGGTCGCGGCAGGAGATAAGGCCATTTCAAAAAAAATCATTGGATCTTCAGAAAATGACTGCTTACAAAAGAAAAAAATCTCTGAAAAGCCGGAAACCCTCTTTTTTTTAATGAATTGTGAACAGACAGAAGCGGTAATTGTCGCAGCAGTACCTTTTCTGCTGCCCAGGGATGTAATGCTCAGTCAAAATGCGCAGGGAGAAGAAGAAAAAAGTCTGACTCTGAATCGTGGTATTCAAAAATATTATGAAATCATGTGGGAAGACGCAGAAATTTTGCGTCAGGAACATAAAGATTTTCCTCAAGAGAAAATTCCGGTGATTACCACAGGCCATCTTTTTACGCAGGGTGGGAAAACCGGTCTGGAGTCTCAGACGGGAATCATAAATGGTTTTCGAGATTTATATGTCGGAAATATGGAGCATTTTCCCTGTCAGTATTTTCCGGAAGGTTATGATTATGTCGCCCTGGGACACCTGCATGTTCCTCAGACGGTGGGAGGGAATGAACATATTCGTTACAGTGGTTCTCCGCTGGCGATTAGTTTTGGTGAGGCAGAACAGCAAAAACAGGTGGTTTTAGTAGATTTTGACGTGAAAAAGAAAGATTCCCGATTTACGTTTCTGCCAGTTCCGTGTTTTCAGTTACTGGCACAGGTCGTGGGAGATATGGAAAAATTGGAGTCAGAAATAAATCGTCTTAAAAATTTAGAAAAAGTGATCTGGCTGGAAGTGATTTATGTTGGAACGGAGAGGGTTTTTGATCTCCAGCAGAAAATCTCTGGGTGGGTGCAGAATTCATTATTGGAAGTTTTAAGTATCAGAAATCGTATGGCAGAACAAAATAGGACGGATATTTTTGAGGAAACGGAAATGCTGGAACATCTGGATGAAGAAAGTGTTTTTCGCCGCCGGCTCATGATGGAAACTTTTTCAGAAGATGAACAGGCAGAGCTCTGGAAAATGTTCAGAGAAATTCTCAGTGAGTGTAAAAATGAATGATTTATGCCTGATTTACTGTAAATTCCTGCTTTTCCTGCATTTTACATGCTGAAAATGTAGGATTTTCGTGCCAAGAAAAACGAAAATCTAAAATAAAATCATTACAAAAAGAATGAATGAATAAATTAATGAAAAAAACGTCAGGGAAGAACTGATGAAAACGGGAACAAAAAAGGCGGCCACAGAACGGTTCAGACGGTGAAAAAAGGAGAAACTGATGAAAACAGGAAATAAAAAAGATAAAATGGACAAAATAAGTGAATGGTACTGGTAAATTCAATAAAACTACAGAAAAAAAGTTCATCGATTCGATACAAAGAAAGATTTATATAGTAATGTCATGTACAGACGGAATAAAATGGTTATAATGGAATATATAAAATGCGATAATATTATATGGTAAAATAAATTTATTATAAATTTTAGTGGAACAGGTATGTTATTTTGGTATAATTACAGCCTTTAAAAATTTTTTATACCCGATGCACTATAAAATTCCGCTTCTTCGGCATTTTTGTTTCACTGAAAATGCTGCTTTCAGAACCGCATAAAACGGAAATTTAAACGAGAACCAGTATAAGTATTTTTAAGGAAAAAATATATGAAGGATTCGGCAGCTGAATTGGTTTCAGATGTAACGCAGGAAGAAAAGTCGAAAGAGGAGCTTTTGGCGCAGAAGTCACCTTCTGAGAAAATAGAGTTTTCAGAGAAATTTTGGTGGGGAGCGTTTATTGCGTGTCTGGGGGTGTTAATTTTTGCATATCTGAATATGCTCACGGAAGCGTATCATATGTGGCAGGGCGGCTTATACTCTCATGGTTATTTGATTCCGGGAATTGCGCTGGTGCTGTTTTGGCTGCGCCGTCATCCGATCGGGGATGTGCCGATGTCTCAGCGTCTCATCGGTGTGGGCTGTCTGGCATTCTCGCAGTATCTCAGAGTGGTGTTTTGTGCGTATACCACGCTGGATATGTGGACTTTTATTATGGCGTTTATGTCCCTGATTTTAATTGTCGGTGGATTTCGTATGCTTCGTTGGGCAGGGCCAGTCGGAGTATTACTGATTTTTATGTTTCCGATTCCCTGGCAGTGGGAGCAGGCATTATTAATGCCCATGCAGGAATTCGCGACGACGGTCAGTACTTATTTTTTACAGACATTAGGCTTTACGGCATTACAGGAAGGGAATACGATTCATCTCAGTCATGGAAAAATTGGGGTGGTCGAGCAGTGCAGCGGTCTGCGAATGACTACGATTTTATTGGCATTATCGGTATCTCTGGTGTTATTAAATGAGCGAAAACACTGGGAGAATGCTGTGATTTTAATTATGGCGATTCCGATCGCACTTTTAACGAATATTATTCGTATTACAGTAACGGCGATGGTTCTGTCGTTTTGGCCGAATAGCCCGACGGTGGAAAAATTAGTCCATGATATGGCTGGTTTTTGTATGGTACCTTTAGCCATATTATTTTTGATAGGTTTACAGGCGATGATGTCGAATCTTTTTATTGAGGAGGAAAAATCACACGTGGGGAATGATGTGATGGAATCTCCGGAGGCGGTTTTTTGGCGGGACCGTAAACATATAGCGGATTAAAATCGTTTTTTGTAGTGTATGGAATATAAAATTTATACTTGATGTACGATAAGATTTTTGCTTTCCCTGTCTGCTGACAGGCTGGCCGACATTTTTATGTCGCTGAAAATGTTCTGTTTTTGTGGTCACACAAAATGGAAGATATAAGTAGAATCAGTATGGTATCAGTTTGGACGTTTCCTTCAGGTAGAGGGAATGCCACAATTTAAAATGAGGTAAAGTCACGTGGAATCGAATTACGAACAACTTCCGGCAGAAAGCCGACAGCCGTCAGAGGGCCGTTTGGTGCCTCAGAAGACGAAAAAGACAGATTTGTTTACAGTCAAAAAACAGCCGGATATTATTACCCATGGTATCCGGCCAATTGACTTGGTGTATTCATTACGTCGTCGCTGGCCGTTAGGTCTTGGGCTGGGTCTGGTGATGGCGGGTATTACCATTTTAATTGCGTGGTTTGTTATTCCGGTAACGTATAGGACGCATGTATGGTTACGAGTGGCGAAAGAGCGGCCAAGCGTTATCTTTAGGACCAAAAGTGAATCGAATTATTTGAATGACCGAAATGCGCAGGCGACACTTATTCGCAGTCGAATTGTGTTGGATACGGCATTACAGCAGCCGGGAATTGCGCAGTTAGACTGTCTGAAAAATGAAAAGGATAAGGTGGACTGGCTCATTCAGAATTTACAGGTAGGTTATTTGGGGGGTACAGAAATTTTGCAGATAGCGATTTCTGGCAAGAATCCGGAAGATTTGGTAAAAATACTTTTGGCGGTGCGTTCTGCATACATGGATCAGATTGTGGCACAGGACCGGAATATGGATGTACGTCGGCGAATGACGCTGGAGAATGCATACAATAATACGGGGAAATTAATAAAGCGAAAGGAAGTTCAGTATAATAATCTTGCGGATAATCTGGGCACCCCGGACTCACAGACGGCCAGGTATGCGAATATTTATGCTTTGGAGTCGGTTTCCACGTTAAGGAGTCAGGTGAATCAGTTAAGGGCGCAGATTAGTGGCCTGGATCGGAAGATAGCGATTTTGGAAAAGAGGAAGTCTGCGGTGATGCCGGCGGAGCAGGAGTTAGTAATTGAGGAGGCTCCGGAAGAAAAACGGAAGAAGGCCGCGATGCATCTGATGATAGCGTATCTTCACCAGGATCCAGAAATATCACGCCTGAACATGCAGCTTTCGCAGCTGGACGCGACGATAAAAGAGCAGTCGAAACGGGCGAAGAATCCGGAGAAGCATCCGAGTGTGGTTCGATTACGGAATATGTATAAGGAATGTCAGGATGCCCTCCAGCAGCGGTATAATGTTTTGAAGCCGATCGTTCAGGAGCGAGTAGAGTCGGATCTTGTGAATAATGTGAATGCAAAGATACCTCAGACGCTGGAGGAGAGGCTTCAGGCGGAGATAGATCTTGCGACCATGGATAAAGAGGTTTTGCAGGAGGAGCTGGATTCACGGCTTCAGGCGTATAATGCGGCGGTGGATAATGTTCAGAAATATAGTCAGGGTTCCACGGAACTGGATAATTTCCGTGTGGAGCTGGAACGCATGAAGAAAATGTATTATCAGATGGGAAATCAGCTGGATGAGTGGACGATTGAGGCGCAGGCGGCCGCGCGCGTTCAGCCGATTAATGAGCCGGAGTTACCGAAGAAGAGTAATATTCAGCAAAAAATCCAGATGATGGGAATTCTTGGAATAGTAAGTTTTTTAGGAACGGTGGTCGCGGTGGGAGGTTTTGACTTCCTTGGCCGGAGAGTGAATCATGCGGATGAATTAAGTTTTGGTCTTGGCGTTCAGGTGATGGGAGATTTACCGCTGATTTCGCGTGGAATTCATCGGCATAAGGTCAGTCAGAGTATTCAGGGACTGTTAATGGAATCGATCGATAATATTCGTACTGCGCTGTTACATCGTGCGGAAACAGAAAATATGTCGGCGATTCTCATTACCAGCTCGCTGGAGAAGGAAGGTAAAACCACGGTTTCCAGTCAGTTAGCGGCGAGTATGGCGCGGACAGGGCGTCGTGTGATTTTGTTGGATGCGGACTTACGCCGACCGTCATCACACCGAATGTTTGACCGGCCTCTGAATCCAGGTCTGGCGGAATATCTTCGAGGAAGGGCGTCTCTTGATGAGGTGATTACCACCACACGAGTGGAGAATCTTTGGATTATTCCGGCGGGTACCCCCCATCCTGAAGCGATTATTTCGCTGGCGCAGGGCGGGATGACGGAACCCATGCGTTTATTGCGAGAACAGTTTGATTTTGTGATCGTCGACTCTGGGCCGGTGCTGACAGATGCGGACGTACTGGTGATCGGGCGTCTGTGTGACGGAGTGGTTCTTTCGGTGCTTCGGGATGTTAGCCGATTACCGTGGGTGTATGAAGCATGTGAGCGTATTCGTATGGTCGAGATTCCGCTGATCGGAGTGGTACTGAATGGAGTCAGCTTCGGTAAGTATCGTCCGTATTATTCGTCATATACGATCGAAGTTCAGTCGAGTAAAACGAAACAGTTAAAGTGATTTTATATCCTGATGCATTATCAAATTCCGCTTTTCTGGCATTTTGAGGTATATGAAATGTCTGCATCTGAGTGATGAAAAATGAAGATTTAAAGTGGAAACAGCATAATGAAATTTAGCGCACATTCTCTGCGTGGGTGGTTTAAGGACGTCTGCGAGAGAATGTGTGATTTTTTATGTTGTGAGGATTTTATCCATGAAGCACAAAATTTACTTTTGGAAGGTTTCCTGATGGTATGGAATGCGGTTTTTTGGTGGGTGATGGAAAGGGAACGTCATTAGTGTATTCGGTGTAAAATCGGATATGAAATGGGTGTATGGTATACTGGTTTTCCATTAAATTTTCGTTTTGTGCGTCTCTGAAAGCAGGCTTTTAGTGAAGCGAGAATGCCGTGGAAGTGGAAATTTATTGTGTATCGGATATAGAATTCGTGAAGGCAAAATTATTTTTTAAAAATAGGTAATTAGATGAAGGAATTAAAATATTATTTAGGAATAGATCTTGGCGGGACGAATACGAAGATAGGTCTGGTGGATGAAGAAGGAATCGTGGTGTATAAGGGAAGTGTGCCGACGTATATTGAGGAAGGACCGCGCGCGGCATGTGAGCGCGTGGCGGCAAAAGTGGAAGTGATTTTGAGTCAGTCAGGGGTTTCACGGAGTCAGATTATCGCGACTGGCCTGGCCTCTGCGGGCACGATGGATATTCCAGGACGAATGCTGATGGTGCCGGCAAATTTAGGTGAGAAATGGAATTATTGCCCGATATGTGATATGATGTCGGAGGCCTGTGGTTTTCCTGTCGTGTTTTCGAATGATGCGTCGGCCGCGGCGTATGCGGAGTTTTGGATCGGGAAGGGCCGGGATGCGAAAAAAAGCCGGATGGCACGTACGGGAGTTCAAAAAACGGATGTGCCGATAAACAGTATGATTTTATTAACACTCGGAACGGGAATCGGCTGCGGGATTATTTTGAATCGCTGTGTATATGATGGGGAGCACAGTCATGGCGGAGAGTATGGACATTCCATTATGGATTTATCGCCAGAGGCGAGAGTGTGTGGATGTGGCCGGGCGGGGCATTTTGAGGCGTATGGCAGCGCGAAAGCATTAGTCGCACGGGCAAAAGAAGTGATCCGGTCAGGACGAGAAACTTCTCTGAGGAAACGTGTGGAAGATTTGGATCTGAGTGGCGCGAAAATTGTTGGAGAAGAGGCGCTGGCCGGGGACGTGGTGGCCGGAGAGCTGATCGAAGAAAATGCTGGGTTTATCGCGGTGGGGATTACGAATTTAATGCATACTCTGGATCCGGATGCGATTTTTATTGGTGGCGCGATGACTTTTGGTGGCGAAAAAACTGAATTGGGGCGAAAATACCTTCAAAAAATAAAAGATGAAGTTCAAAAACGTGCATACGCGGTCTGTTTTCACACGACAATTATAGATTTTGCTTTGCTCGGCGGTGATGCGGGATTTATTGGCGCGGCAGGAATCGCGAAAACGCACCAGGAAAAGAATTTCTGAGTCTGGACGAAGAACGTGTCTGAGGGTGTTTTGTCTTTTTTGTGCCATTTTCTGAAAGAGGTAAAGCTCTGTTTTTTTGAGTGGGGCGCGGAGAGTGCCGGGGTCATGTGGCGAGAACTGGGAGTGGAAGGATTCTGTTTTCGGTGAGAAATCAGAATTTTTTTGTGTGAGCGTGTCTGAGTTTTTTTGCGCCATTTTCTGAAAGAGGTAAAGCTCTGTTTTTTGTGTGGCGCGGAGAGAGCCGGGGTCATGTGGCGAGAACTGGGAGTGGAGAAATTCTGTTTTTTTTGTGAAAATCAGAATTTTTTTTTGTGAGCGTGCCTGAGTTTTTTTGCGCCATCTTCTGAAAGAGGTAAGGCTCTGTTTTTTTGAGGGGCGCGGAGAGAGCCGGGGACATGTGGCGAAAACTGGGAGTGGAGAAATTCTGTTTTTCGGTGAGAAATCAGAATTTTTTTGTGAGAGCGTG
>JAUNBR010000015.1:4933-63141 GCA_030527015.1 Planctomycetia bacterium | reverse complement strand
TCAGCGAAGCAAAAAAGCCGGTGAAGCTGAATTTTATAATGTATCGGGTATAATATTAAAATATTAAATCGAAAAAAATATTTTTCTTATACTCGGTTCTTCTTTAAAATTTCCATTTTATGCGGCTTTAAAAGCCGGAGTTTTGGTGAAGTATATAACTGATTCTCCTTTAAATTTCCATTTCGTGCGCCTCTGTAAGCAGGCTTTTTCAGCGAAGCAAAATACCAGAGAAGCGGAATTTTATAGTGTGTCGCGGACAAAATTCCATTTCATACACGTTCCACAAATTTTAGTTTTTGCCTGCTAAGAAAATATGCATTCCATACCTCTCAAAATGGCAGCACGACAAGAAATTTATAATTCAAAAATAAAACTTCTGAGTCTGTATTTTCTCCGTTTTTCGTCTTTATTTTCCTAAAGTCTAAATATCCATCTTCACCATATTCTCGATTTCTTCCACATCCTCCGCAGAAAGAATGACTTCTCCTGCCGCCGCGTTTTCCTTCACCTGCTCCACGGTCCGGGCTCCACACAAAACATTTATTTTTTCATATTTATGAAATGTCCACGCGATGATTAACTGCGCCACACTCACATGATATTTCTCGCATAATTCACGTAAATTCGCCAGCTGTCTATTTAATTTTCTAATATTTTCCGGCGAAAAACGTTCTTTTTTAGATCGCTGATCCGTTTTCGGAAAACTTCTGTCTTCCTTCATTCTCCCGGTCAAAAGTCCCTGGCATAATGGAGAATACGGCAATAAACTCATTCCCGTCTTTTTTGCATATTCCATTAAACCATTTTCCTCAATTTCCCGGTCCAGTAAACTATAACGCTCCTGAATCGCGTCCACCTGACCACAGGCAAAATATTCATCCAATTCACTTTTTTGAATATTCGAAACGCCGATCGCCCTGATTTTCCCCTCTCTTTTCAGATCCAAAAGAGTTTCCATGGTTTCCGCGATTTTTGATGTATGATCCTGCCAGTGCGTCTGATAAAGATCCACATAATCAGTTTTTAGCCGACGAAGACTGGACTCCAATTCTTCACGGATGGATTCCGGCCGAAGATATTTATATACACGAAAATCAGACCGTGCACCGTTTCCTGCACCATTTTCTGTCGCATAAAAATGAAATTCTCCTTTTCCCTCCGGCCAGTCCTCCTGAGAGCAGATTAATCCACATTTCGTCGCCAGAACCACCTGATCCCGCGGCCGCCCGACCAGTGCACGCCCAAGAATTTCCTCTGAACGCCCATAACCATACATCGGAGCGGTATCAAAAAAGTTTATTCCCACATCCAGCGCAGCATGAATTGCGGAAATGGAATCTTTTTCTTCCGTACCGCCCCACATCCAGCCGCCGATCGCCCAGCATCCCATTCCTATAACAGAAATCTTTATTTCTGTATTACCCAGTATCCTGTCTTGCATTTTTAATTTCTCTGACTATAATATATTCTCTGGAAACGACTTTCGAGAAAGTGTTACTTTTATTCCATTATACCATTTTTAGTAAATTATGGTACCCACTTTAATATTTTTTCCTAAAAATCCATTCTTCCCTATTCATTTTTCTTTGTTTTATCCTCAAAAACCATAAATTCATCATAACCACACCTTTTATCTTTCATATGATTCAGTGCGCCATTATTTCTCTAGGATGTCCTAAAAATCTTGTTGACAGCGAACAGATGTTAGGGCTTTTAAAAAAGAACGGCATTCAAATTACGCAAAATATCGAAAATGCGGATGTCGTTATCATTAACACCTGTGGTTTTTTATCTGCATCTCGGGAAGAATCACTCGCAAATATTCACACGCTGGAAATGTGGAGGAGAGATCCCTCTCATCCTCTGCGGGCATTAATTGTGGCTGGATGTCTGGTTTCACGTGACCGAGAAGCTCTCGTGGACGCCTGTCCTGATGTGGATGTTTTTTTAGATGTTTTTTCCCGTGAGGAAATTTTTAATGTACTTCAGACCATTCTGTCTAAAGATGTTTCTGATGTGCCTTCACAAAATTTTCTCCCTCTTTTTTCAGGCGTTCCCGGGCATGTCGCGGCGGACACACACCGCCACCCTCTTTTACCGCCGCATGTCGCATATCTAAAAATCGCAGAAGGATGTAATCGTCGCTGTGCTTTTTGCGCCATTCCCCTCATTCGTGGCCCTTATGTCAGTAAACCTTTACCTGAAATTATATCCGAAGCAAAAAATCTTGCAGCTTCCGGTGTGAAAGAAATTATTCTTATCGCACAGGACACGACCGTTTATGGAAAAGACCTCAAAACACCAGACGGTTCACCTCAAAATACGACTCTCGCACAGCTGCTGGCCGCACTTTCAGAAATAGACGCCATCCGCTGGATCCGCGTCATGTATCTTTATCCCCAGAATTTTGGAGATGATTTAATAGACGCTTTCGCTTCTCTGCCTAAAGTTTTGCCTTATATCGACATTCCGTTACAGCACATAAATGACCGTGTACTGAAAGATATGTGTCGAAATACGACACGTGCCGCGACACTTGAACTGCTGGAAAAACTTTATGCCAGGATTCCTCATTTAGCTGTGCGAACTGCTTTTATTGTTGGATTCCCAGGAGAGACGCAGGCCGAATATAATGAATTATTGGCATTTATCCGTAAGCAAAAATTTCAGAGACTCGGAGTTTTTGAATTTTCGCCAGAAGAAGGTACCGCGGCCGCCGAAATGCCACGATCTGTTCCCGAAAAAACTATTAAAAAACGTGCTGAAACCATCATGAAAGTACAGCGTGACATTTCCGCTGCCTGGTTACGCTCTCTGATCGGTAAAAAAATGGATATTCTTTTGGATGTGGCCGCCGAAAATGCTTCCCCGGTGGGGCAAAATACTTTTATCGGCCGTTCTATTTATGATGCACCGGAAATTGACGGCTGTGTATATGTTACTGGTGAAAATCTCCATGTGGGAGACATTATTTCCTGTGAAATTATAGACAGTTACGAATATGATTTAATCGCCGTTCCCGTTTCCTGATACGCCATTTTTATTCGCCGTCTGCCGAAAGGAAAATCCAGACGCATCACTTTACGCCCGTTATCTGGCAGATACATAATTTGACAGTTACACCTGCTCCACCACTTCCATTACCTTTTATTCGTGACATATTTTATACCCGATGCACGATAAATTTCCGTTTCCACGACATTTTGTTTCGCTGAAAATGCCGGCGTTCAGAACCGTGTAAAACGGAAATTTAAAGTGAAAACAGTATATTCTCCGGCACCATTTCATTCTGATTCTACTTTTAAACTTCTGTTTTATGCGGTTCAGAAAACCAGTTTTTCAGTAAAACAAAAATGCTGGCCTGCCGGCGACAGAAAACATGGAAATTTAAACGAAAACCAGTCGAATAAGTTTTATACCCGATGCACGATAAATTTCCGTTTCCCCGGCATTTTGTTTCACTGAAAATGCCGGCGTTCAGAACCGTACTAAACGGAAATTTAAAGTGAAAACAGGTATAAAGAGAAAGAAAAGTTCGGAGGCAGGGGTGGTGGAAGGATTTTCAGAAAAGTGGTATATTTATATTCGGTGCACGATTTTTTACTTCTCTGACATTTTGCGGTACACATACTGACGGATACTCCTTTAAATTTCCGTTTAGTGCAGCTCGAAAAGCCAGCATTTTCTGTAAAGCAAAAGAAGCAAAAATTCTGAGAAAGTGGACATTCCTCGTGCATCGGGTATAAAATGCCTGTTTCTGTAACCACACAAAACAGAAATTTTAAAGGAAAACCGGTGTTTTTTTGCTTTTTATACCCTACCCTATACACTATAAATTTTCGCTTCACCGGCATTTTGCTTCGCTGAAAATACGTGCTTTCAGAACCGTACTAAACGGAAATTTAAAGTGAAAACAGTATATATAAAAATATTTAATGGTAAAAGATTTTATGGGAAATGGAATATGAGTACCCGGCACGGTGTGATTCAGATGATAGGAAGTGAAAAACTGATGCGCAAAAAGACGTCCACTTTAGGTGCACATGCAGACGGTATTACACGATTATACGCATCACTGGTATTTCATCAGGGGGTGCAGAGGGAACGTTTACCTGTAAATATCTTTAAATCGCTCCAAGATGCGATTCAGAAAGGGAAAAAGCTGGATCCGGCGATCGCTGACGCGGTGGCCACCGCCATGCGTGACTGGGCGACTGAACACGGAGCGACACATTATTCGCACTGGTTTCAGCCACTGACGGGCAGTACCGCCGAAAAGCATGACTGTTTTATTACTCCAGATAATGGGCACCAGGTTTTAGCTCGATTTAGTGGCAGTGAACTTATCCGTGGAGAATCTGATGCCAGCAGTTTTCCTTCTGGTGGTTTACGCGCAACTTTCGAAGCACGGGGTTACACCGCCTGGGACCCTTCCAGTCCAGCATTTATTCTCGAAAATGAAAATGGGGCGACGCTCGTCATTCCGACCATGTTTCTGAGCTGGAATGGTGATTCTTTGGATCAGAAAACGCCCATGCTGCGTTCTCTGGATGCGCTAAATAAACAGGCTTTACGTGTTTTGCGTGTGCTGGGAAATCATACCGCGGAAAGAGTGGAATGCACCCTGGGTGTGGAACAGGAATATTTTTTAGTAGATAAACGTCTGGCCATGCTTCGGCCAGATCTGATGATTACAGGACGAACACTCTTCGGCGCAGCACCTCCAAAAGGTCAGGAACTGGACGATAATTATTTTGGCGCCATTCCACAGCGTGTTTTAACTTTTATGACAGACCTGGAATATGAACTGATTCGCCTGGGAATTCCGATCAAAACACGTCATAATGAAGTGGCACCGGGTCAGTATGAACTGGCACCAACTTTCGAGACGACGAATCTCGCACTGGACCATCAGATGTTAATCATGCAGCTTTTACGTCAGATCGCGCCGCGACACGGTTTCATGTGCCTGCTGCACGAAAAACCTTTTAAGGGAGTAAACGGATCTGGAAAGCATAATAACTGGTCCATCGGTACCGATAAAGGAGAAAACCTGCTGGATCCAGGTGATACGGAAGAACGAAATTTACAGTTTTTGATATTTTGCTCCGCACTGTGCCGAGCGGTATTTCATTATTCAAAACTTATTCGTCTGGGAGTCGCGTCAGCGGGAAATGATCTGCGTCTGGGAGCCCATGAAGCACCACCGGCGATTATGAGTATTCATCTGGGATATGACCTGGAACAGTATTATCACGCACTGTTCGGAGTGGACGAAAAAAATACATCCAGAAAGAATAAAAATGATCTCCGAATACCGCTTCTTCAAAATTTGCCGCGGCATGTCGGAGACAGAAACAGAACCAGTCCGATCGCCTTCACGGGAAATAAATTCGAATTTCGTGCGTGTGGTGCGAATCAAAATTCCTCCACTCTTGTAACGATTATTAATACGTGCGTGGCAGAAAGCCTGGATTTTATCGCCACACGCCTGGAAAAAACCCTAAAAACAGGAACAAAAAAGGCTTCTCGCTCTTCGATTCTGGATTTACTGGAAGAAATGGCAAAAGAATTCGCGCCCATAATATATAATGGTGATAATTATGCGGCACAGTGGAAGGAAAAAGCGAAAAAACGGAAGCTTCCAGATCTGGTGTCCACCGCAGACTGCCTGGAATTACTGACGTCTAAAGAATCGGTTACGCTTTTCGAAAAATATAGTGTTTACACCCTGGCAGAATTAAAAAGCCGAATGGAAATTCTTGCCGACGCTTACTGTGCGAATATTTCGATAGAAGCCAGCACGGCGTTAAAAATAGCGCAGACACAGATTTTACCCGCCGTACTAAAATATAAAAAACAGGTTTTAGATGTCTTAAATCCAGAATCAGAACCACAAAAAAAATTAGCGTCTGAACTGGATAAACGCCTGGATTTACTGCTGCAGGCTGTGGAAACGCTCCGTGACAGGCTTTATGATCATCAACAAAAACGTACATTACGCGAAAAAACGGAATATTATCGCGATTATATTCTCCCGGCCATGCACGCTCTCAGAACGGTGGTGGATTCTTTGGAACAGATGGTGGATGATGATCTGTGGCCTTTACCGACATATACGGAATTATTATTCGTGCATTAAAATTTAGTTAAAACAAAATTCTCTTAATGAAAACAGGACTAAAAAGAAATTCATTTTTTTGATTTCGATTTAATCCTGTTTTTTTGTCCGTTTATTTTTTCCTGAGGTGCTTTAAATTTTCATTTTCATGATTTCCTATTCTCGATACACTCTAAAATTCCGCTTCCTCGGCATTTTGCTTCGATGAAAATGCTGGCTTTTAGAGTCACACAAAACGGAATTTTAATGTGGAATCATGATATATAATAAAGAACGGAAAACGGAAGCCAAAAAAAAGCGTTTTCTGACCAAAAAGCTGAATATCTGTAAACCGCAGAAAGATTACGAGATTTATTACCGGATACACTTTTTTACTTTCCCTGTCCGCTGGCAGGCGGCCGAAATTCTTTTGCTTCGCTGAAAATGCCTGGTTTACAGAACCGCACAAAATGGGAATTTAAAGGAGTATCCGTAAGTAATCCAGCAGATGAACTCTCGCCCCACGCTTTATGTTAAACACATATAAATCGCAGAAAATTTATATACCCGATGCATTCTAAAATTTCGCTTCTTCGGCATTTTGCTTCGCTGAAAATGCTGGCTTTTAGAGACATACAAAACGGAATTTTAATGTGGAATCAGGGTATATAAGAGATGGATTTTTAACTTTTAAATAAACGTCTTGTAAAAAACCTGGTTTTCTGTATAATTTACATAACTATCACTTAATTTTTACATAACTTTTACACGTCTTTCCTGTCAAATTCCGCGTGGGAGTTTATAATTCGAGAACGTTTACCGTTCTTCTGCACAGGAAAAGAATGTAATGGAGACACGGTTTTTATTAAAAAATATAAATATGAAAGATAAAAAATCGAATATTCATTTTTCAAATATTCTCGCCGGACAGCAAAAATCCACAGATATTACCGATTTATCGAAAGATCATCACATAAACGATAATCGTGAGGATGCTAAAAAGAAAGGGAAAAAGAAACCTGAAAAACTTTTCACCTGGAGTTTTATCGGTCTGTTAATCACACAATTTACGGTGGCATTAAACGATAATATTTTCCGGTGGTTAATCATTCCGATCGGAAAAGCGACACTCGGCCTGTATTTTTTAGAGCAGGGACTGCCCGTGAAGGAAGCATATGAAAAAGGTGGAAATTATGCTCTGACAGTCGGCGGTCTGGTATTTTTGCTTCCTTTCGTTTTACTTTCCGGGTACGGTGGAATCTGCGCAGATCGGTACAGTAAACGCCGTGTTATGATCTGGTGTAAAATCGCGGAAATCATTATTATGATTTTCGGTATTTTTTGTATTTATATCGGAAATCCATGGTTACTGTTTATCGCACTTTTCATGATGGGAAGTCAGAGTGCATTTTACAGTCCGTCAAAATACAGTTCCATTCCAGAAATTGTTTCAGAAGAAAATGTGGCGAAAGCGAATGGCCTGATCGGCCTGACCACGATGTTCGCCTGTATTTTCGGAACGGTCATCGGGGCCATATTATTTAATATGACGACTCTTGCTGAAAATCCTGCGCAGAGGTATCTGTCACAGGCGCCGGGGCAAGCGAATTTATGGATTTCAGCCAGTGTACTGATCGGAGTGGCCGTAACGGGATTACTGTCCAGTTTTATTATCGGAAAACTTTCTCCCAAAGATCCGGAAAAGCAGTTTCCTCTGAATCCTGTCAGACAGAGTTTCCAAGACATATCATATCTCTGGACAGCAGGTGGTTTATTCCTCGCGGCGGTGGGAAGTGCGTATTACTGGGGCCTGGGAAACTTGGCCATGACGAATATCGATAAATTCGCCATGCGGGATCTGGTAAATGATCAGACACACGTGAGTTTATTACTGGGTTTACTGGTAATCGGAATCGGCGTGGGCAGTTTTTTTGCTGGTTTCCTGACGAAAAATGGCCGAGTGAATTTACGTTATATTCCAGGTTTCGCACTGGGAATCGGGATTTTTGCTCTGGCACTTTACGCCACTCCCGCGGGAGTACAGAATCCTTTATCTTTTCCGTTTTATTATGCGGCGTGTGTGTTAATGTTACTGGGGGTATTCTCCGGAATGTTTGACATTTTGCTGATGACATATCTGCAGCAGAATGGACTGCAGCAGCACAGAGGACAGATCATCGCGGGCAGTAATTTTATTAGTTTCACGTTTATGCTTCTGGCCAGTGGAATTTTTGGACTGCTGACGATTTATTTAGGATTTTCCGCACGTGGTATATGGCTGGCAGCAGGCGTGGCGACACTCGTGGTGGCGGGAATCGCACTATTTTTTGTAAAACTGAAAGACACTTCACGGTGGGTGATTCTCACTTTTTTACGGATGTTTTACCGAATCGAACTTCGTGGAATGGAGAATTTACCAAAAGATACGGGCGCCGCGGTGCTGGTGGGAAATCATCAGAGCTTTCTGGACGGTCTGCTGCTTTTACTGCTGCCGGATTTAGGAAATTATCCACTTACGGAAAAAAATCAGGATCCAGATCCAGAACCCGACGAAAATGGAATGATTCCGCTGGAAAAGCTGCGTGGGAAACGTTATCCGCGTGTGCTTTACTGGGATGCATATGTGCAGTCTGCGCTTATGAAAAAATTATCGAAACTGTATCGGGGGCTTCCGGTACGGCCAGGGCGGACGGCACTAAAATCGATTCGTGAAGCGAATAAAAGCCTGAAGGAGGGAGAGGTTATCTGTATTTTTCCTGAAGGCGGCATCACGCGAAACGGATGCATTTATCCATTTCAGGGCGGGGTGTTACACATGCTGAAGGATCTTCCGCAGGTGCCTATTATTCCATTTCATATCGGTGGTTTATGGGGAAGTATTTTCAGTTTTAAGTATGACAAATTTTTCTGGAAAATTCCAGAGCGTTTTTCATGGAGAAGTCTATTTAATTTACAGTTTCGCAGGCATGTCATCATAACTTTTGGAAAGCCATTTTATGCGCCGAAAGACCGTTATGAATTACGGCATCCCGTGATGAAGCTGCAGTGTGAATTTGTGGAAAAAAGTATGATGGTAACAGGTACTGCATCAGATAATTTTAATCCGGATCAGATTCCCATCCGAGGTTTCGTAAAAAATTCCAGAAAGCGTGGGAAGAAATTACATCTGGCGGACTCTACCGGTGCTGAGCTTTCCGGGTATAAATCACTCATTTCGGCGATCGTTCTAAAACGAGTTTTCCGCAGGGAGATTTACGGAAAAAATAAGAATGAACAGAATATCGGTCTGCTCGTGCCGCCATCTGTTCCCGGGGTACTGGCGAATATCGCGATTACCATGGACCGAAAAACGGTGGTGAATCTGAATTACACCGTTTCCTCAGAGGTAATGAATATATGTATTCATAAAGCAGATATTCAGCATGTCATTACCAGTAAAAAGGTAATGGAAAAAATGAATTTTAATCTGGAGTGTGATGTAATTTACCTGGAAGATCTCCGGGCAAAAATCACCGTCTGGGATAAAATCGTCGCAGCCTTTATGACTTTTTGCCTGCCTTTATGGCTTCTGTACCGGATGCTGAATTTACATAATATGGATCCGGACGAAAACATGACCATTATTTTCACTTCTGGTTCCACGGGCATTCCGAAAGGGGTTATGCTTTCTCACAAAAATATCGGAGGAAATATTATTTCTTTCTCTGAGTTTTTTCATATCGGACTGCAGGACAGCGTGGTGGGCATTTTACCATTTTTCCATTCTTTTGGATACACGACCACACTCTGGACCGTGCTGACACGTGGACTGGCGGGATATTATCATTATTCCCCTCTGGATGTACGTGTCATCTCAAAATTATTTAAGAAATACCAGCCCACGATAGGCGCCGGCACACCGACATTTTTAAGAATGTATGCCCGCGCCATGAGTCCAGAAGAGTTTAAAAGTATTAACCTTATCGCGGTGGGCGGAGAGCGCTGTCCCGTTTCGCTGATCGACGAATACCGGGAACGTTTTAAAATTCGCCCTGTTCAGGGATATGGAATCACGGAGTGTTCCCCGGTAATTGCCGCGAACATTCCCAAATCACGTCAGAGAAATGAATTAGAGCTCGGGCAGAAGGATGCGTCCGTGGGATTTCCACTGCCTGGTGTTTCGATTAAGGTGCTGGATCTGAATACCGGTGAGGAATGTGCCGTGGGTCAGACGGGCATGCTGTGGGTAAAAGGCATTCTCATCATGAAAGGTTATTATAATGATCCTGAAAAAACTGCAGAGGTCATTAAAGATGGCTGGTACTGCACGGGAGATCTCGTGTATCTTGACGAAGACAGTTACATATATATCGCAGGCCGCCTGAGTCGATTCTCGAAACTCGGTGGTGAAATGGTACCGCATGAAGGACTGGAAGAACGGTTAAATAAAATTCTTGGAAACTCGGAAGAAGATGAGCCGAAAATTTGTGTGACTTCTGTTTCAGATAAGAAAAAGGGAGAAAAACTTGTCGTTTTATATACTTCACTGAATGGAAAAACACCTGAAGATTTAACGCGCGGATTACTGGAAATGGATTATCCTCCGCTGTGGATCCCTGCCTCGGACGCTTACGTTCAGGTGGATCACATTCCTCTTTTAGGTTCAGGAAAACTCGATTTATACGCCATGAAAAAACGTGCGGAAGAGATTTTTAAAAAACAGTTATGGCATTAATTCCCTGCGTTTTAAAATTTATACTGATTCCACTCTAAATTTTATTTTTATACCCGATGCATGATAAAATACGCTTCTGCGGTATTTTTGCTTCGCTGAAAATGCCGGCTTTCAGAACCGAAAAAAACGGAAATTTAAAGTGGAATCAGAATATATTTTAATTTTTTAGTTCACGCGGTTATGAAAACCTCTTTTTCCACGTGTTTTAGAATATCTGGAAATCAGTGATTTATCATTATCGGACATATTCCGAGAACACGGGTTTCCTTATCCGAAATGCAGACTTATGAAATTTATCGCAGAGAAAAAACTTCATGCACGGAAAATATGACTGGATGCGAATTATATCAGGCATCCTGTAAACGCGCACTTTTCTGGCTTATTATTTACATGATCTAAAAACACATTTTATATCTTATACACTATGAATTTTCTTTCTCACGACTTTTTATAACGCGCGAAATGCAGAACGCCATGACCACATGAAATGGAAATTTAAAGTGAAATACATCCTGGCCGACACACACGGCTTCTCCTTTTCTCTGGCATTCCGTGATACATAAGAGGCCGGTTCTTCGAGCCACGAAGTACGGGATTTTATATCCGATACACACTATAAATTTTCACTTTTTCGGTATTTCCATTTCTCTTCCTGAAAACAGTGAAGTGAACTCCCTGCGTATCCAGAGCGACACAAAACAAAAATATAAGGCGAAACAGAATACACATATCGGAAAAGCACTCTGTTTTACTTCCCGTGCTGCCTGTAACCCAGAGTTTCAGTTCATCATATCATTTATTATACCCGGTACACTATAAATTTTCGCTTTTTCGGTATTTTACTTCGCTGAAAATACCTGCTTTCAGAACCGCACAAAATGGAAATTTAAAGTGAAACCAGTATATAACCAAAAAATAAGAAACGGATTCCTTTTATGAAAAATAAAATTATTTTTTTCCTGTGGATTTTCATTTCTGTCGGCACACAGGCACCGGGTCAAGATATTCCGGCACGTCCTGCACTTCCAGAATACATGTATGGAATGACTGACACGGAATTTGGCGAGAAATTTTTTGAGGAAATAAACCTCGAACATCCGTCGATGAAACAGGTCAAAAAATGGGTAAACCAAAAAAATTATTCACAGGCTCTTCACAGCTGGTATCAGACTTTTTGTGCCCGGATGCGGAATCTTTCCTGTGCAGAAGATTACCCCCCTTTTCGTGGATGGACGTCTGGGCAGCTAAACTCGTCTGATCTTTTACTAAAAGAAGAAACGGTAATAATGAAACACCAGATCAGTATGGATCTCGGACTTCCTTTCGGACAAGAACCTTTTGCACCCCGAGAAGATATTTCCCAGGAAACACTGGAGGCTCTGGCTCCGATTAATCAGCCGGGAATGCGCTGGCACCGGCCAGACAGTTATGATCTGCATGCCCATCTGATGTGGCACCCGGGAGCGATTATCCGATTTAATGAACGTGTCGGGAACCGGCAGAACTGGTCCCGGGAAAAACAGGAAGCCTCTTTACGCAGATGGACCGCGATTTGGCGCGATTACGCCAATAATTCATGGCGAATCGGGATGTATTTACATAAAAATCCTGCCGCGAAACAGGCTGCGCTGGATTATTATAAAATCGAGAAACCCATTTTAGCCAGTTCGGATAATTGGCTGTGTGATGTTTATTGGCGTCAGCCTCTGGTGGTCATCTGGCAGGGACAGAATTTCATCTTTCAGACACATCACGCTTTCGCTAATTTTCCAGATCTGTTCGAGCACTGTACCGACGCACGATCCATGGCTGAAATCGTGTATTTTCTGGTGGTCTGGAATTTTCAAAATGCGGCCGCGAATTGTGGAAAAGGGCCAGCGAATCAAAGAATCACCAATTCATGTACTCTGCTGGACTGTACCCAGATGCTTCCAGAATTTAAGCGTGTGGAAAAAATGAAACCTCTGCTTAACGCAGATATCGAATCACTTATCGGTCAAAAGAAGGATGCTTCCATCTTTCCTGATTTAGGCCTGGACGGAGCAGGCAGCGAAAATTCATATAATTATATGTTCGGCACGACGAATGAGTATAACCGCTTTTTAAATCTCACCGAGAGAATCGACGAAGATTATCCGTGGAAAGAATATTTAAAACTTCATTTAAGTAAACGAATTGAATTCCAGCGAAATATCGGAACTCCCACAGGAAAAAATTTAGTTTTATGTAAAGGTTCCGCGAATCGGCGCTCACACGAGTTTCCCTATAAATATGTAGACCAGCAGCCACCGGAGGATTACACGTCCATCGCGTTCCGTTATCATGGATTATTTATATTACGTAATGACTGGTCACGCGAGGCACTCTATTTAGCTTTACATAACGTTCGTCGCGGCGCAGGACATGAATCGGAGGACGGCAATAAAATTACGGTCGAAGCATATGGACGCTCCATGCTCGTTTCCAATCCGGGAGAAGGAGGTTTATTCGGCTCTTCTTGGGGGCATAACACCGTGAATATCGACACACTGGGCCAGTCACGCAGGCGGTTACCGCGTCATGGTGTTTATGACACTTTCGTCCCGGGAGAATGGAAAACATCCGCGAAATTTGATGACGTAACCACCATTTATCAGTCTGGTTATGGAACGAAACAGAAAAAATATCGGTACGGAGAAGTACATGAGCCGATTCTCCACACGCAGCATGTCAGACGGATTTTTTTTGATAAAATCGCGAAAGTATGGATTATAATTGACACGATGATTCCTGAAGATTCGGATAAAGATGAGCATATTTATACTCAGATCTGGAATCTGGCTTCCGACTTTCCGATTTCGTGTGTAAAACTGGATCCCATGCGTAATCATTTTTATACTCAGGATGCAGGAAAGCCGAATTTACATGTCTGGACCACGGCGTTTACCACCGAACAGACTTCCCCCAAAACAGAAAAAGAAATGCTAGAGAAAACCTCCCCAAAAGGCGTGAAAAATGAGATACGAAAAAATCAAAACGCATTTCCGAACCAGAAGGATTATCTTCGTCTGTTTTACGCGCATGGCTGGGAAAAACCAGAAAAGGCGGGTACGGAAACTGTTTTAACCTCCATTCCAGAGACCGCCGCCGGATGGGTAAATAACGGAAGTGGATATTCCGGAAGTGATGTGGTTCCCGCGCCTACAGTTCACGCACGATTTAAAGCTGCTGGAACTCTGCGTATCATTTCCGTTCTCGTGCCTTCTCCTGATGATAATAATCCGATAAAAAATATCCGCTGGGGGGAAAAAGAAATTATCGTAACGTCCCGCTGGGGCACGGCCAAAGTTTCATTATACTGACTTTACTTTATACTGGTTTTCTTTTAAATTTCCATTTTATGCGGCTCTGTATGCTGACATCTTCAGTAAAACAAAAATAGCAGCATGCCTGACGGTGAACAGAAGATGAGGAAATTCATAGTGTCTGGCGTATAAATTTAAATTTTGTACATCCTCACCCGATGAGGTGTTTTATACTGGTTCCACTTTAAATTTCAGTTTTTTGCGGCGCTCGAAGCAGGCATTTTCAGCAAAGCAAAATGCCTGGGACGCGGAATTTTATCGTGTATCGGGTATAATCACAGTCCGTTTCCAGAACCGCGCAAAATAAAATGAACGGTGGTATCAGAAAGTATATTTTATCTCAGAAAAACCATTTTTCTTATACGGAGGTGCGTTATGAAACATGCATTACCCAGACGCCTGCGGCGGTATATGTCCCCGTATTCTCTGTAAGATTTACCATCAGAGGAGCGTCTCCTCCAGGTATAAAGTATTCACCAGAGGCCGAGAACGTCTGTCCGGTCCATGCAGTCCATTTCGGTAAGTCCGCCGTAATAATAATTGAGCGGGAACAAATTCCGAGCTGTTTCGCTCCGAGAGCCAGATGAACGCGCAACCAGGGATCATACGGTTTACCGTCTGGACACTTCCAGGTGATATACTCCTGCATGGACATGTGCGGATAACGCGACTTCAGAGGTAAACGTAAAGGCGCGATCACCCCGGCCAGTGCATTTTTGGCAGCGAGAGATTTCATTTCCATCACGATTCGAGACGCCAGTCCATTTCCGCGGAAATCCGGATGAACCACCGCCGCGACTGCGCAGAGGATATTCGGAATCTCTTTTCGTGAAGCGTTTCGCAGTACCTGCCCGACCATCCACTGCCAGCCTTCATCAGGAAGCTCGTGCACAGGTAATTTTAAGGTAAGTGGTACCGTCAGACCGACAGCTGCTGGTGTACCCGACCGGTGAATGATCAAAAAAGCATAATCGAGAAATAAATCAAAATAAGACTCCCACATTTTAACCGCCACAGGCTCACGCAGAATGAATTCCGCCCACCCCAGGTGCAAAAAATTCATCGCCAGATCCTGAAAACCTGTAATTTGGGAAGCACTTCGTACGTTAAAATCAGAAATATTCGTTTCGCATGACATGTATACTGGTTCCACTTTAAATTTCCGTTTTGTGCGGCTCTGAAATCAGGATTTTCTCCGTGAAGAAAATTTCAGAACGGAAGAAATGGTAACGTTCTGGCTTAAAATTTCTTTTTCATGCGCTCAGACAAAAGGAAACATTTCTCTCTGTGAGAAACGTACGCCTCCGAGTGGCGGCGCAAAACGAAACTTTCATGTAAAATGAAGTATCCCCGATGCACTATAAATTTTCACTTCCACGGCATTTTATACCCGATACATTATAAAATTCAGCTTCACCGGCTTTTTTGCTTCGCTGAAAAGCCTGCTTTTAGAGCCGCACAAAACGAAATTTTAATTTGGAACCAGTATACTTCGCTGAATGCCTGCTTTCTGAACCACAGAAAATGAAAATTTAATGGAAAACCAGTATATATTACCGATATACGGGTAACGTATTTTGCCGAACCATAATATTCTGACCCCTGGAAGATTCTCCCAGAGAAATACCCATCCAACCATCCTGCATCACACACTGAGTGATCTTAAATGTCGCGAAACGCTGATCCTGCGTCATATATTCTGGCAAAACATTCGTTACCGTATCTTTCGGAAAAACTTTACTGAAAACACCGCGTACCGCGATCTGCTGCTTCAGTTTCATCCTGCCGATAAGCCGAATCACACCGTCCCGGTGCACCTGCGCCTGAAAATCTTTCGTTTCCACCCGATACGGGACATGAATTTTAAAATTTTCCCAGTGATGCTCACCGATACGTAAACTGGAGATGGATAATTGCAGCATAATGTGCCCGTCCGCCAGCTTCACGGAAAGAGCGTCTGTCGGAGGAAATGAAATGACCAGATCTTCCGGAATATCTTCATCCTCCACCACTCTTTCGCGCCATTTCGGAAAACGCACCGCGATATGTTCATGTAACTGCGGTAAAGTAAACGTCTTTCCATCCAGCTTCAGCTGCTGCAGAAAATTATTAATGGCCGACTCATGAATCTGAAAGTTTAACAGATTATTCGGCATGGCCAGCGGCCGTGGTGTGTGCCCGCCCAGCTGGTCCGCACCGGCCAGACGCCAGCGCACTGTGGCGGTTTCTTCCGTGGTTTCCGCATCCAGCTGCCGAAAATCGATTCCCAGTCGGCCTAACGGTGCCAAAATACGTTCCTGCCAAAAACTATTCACATTCTGAAGACGAAAATTTACTTCATCATCCAGAGACGCGATTACTTGCCGACGAATCTTCTCCTGTGACTCCAGCCGTGCCAGCTCCTGCTGATTTCTGGCCTGTGAGCGCGCGACTTCATTCGCAAAAATACCCACCAGCGGAATAATGTCCAGTGATGTTTTCAGGTGCCGCATCTGTACTCGATTCGCGACAGTCGCCACCGCCGGCGCACTAAGCATCCCACGTTCCGTCAGCTCCACTTCCTTTAATCCATTAAAATTCGCCTCAGAATTATTCGCCACTCTCACCATGCTGGCCTGACTGACCGTGCTCGACTCCACACTTCCTTCCACCATAAAACCTAAACGGAATCTCTGCGGATCTGGAATCATCTGAACCTGAATATTTGTGCTGGTAACTCCACGTCCATATACTGGCCTGTTCAGAATATATTCATTTATCGTCATCGTTTCCGGCCCTCTTTGGGGAACCAGACGATTCAAAAATTCACTCGAAATTTCCAGCCGAATATTCGCATTTCTATAACTATATTCCACATACTGAAGCAGATTCTGTTTTTCGCTGTCCTGTAAAAACCATCCACGTAAACACTCTGCCGCTAAATGATTCCCTTCACTGATCTGATTCGCCGATTCATATTCCTCCAGTGAATACAGAAGATAATCCTCCGGACTCCGCAGCCGAGCGACTTTCAATAATTCTCCGACTAAAATCTGAAACGGCCTCTGTGAAATGAACTTTTTTTGAGAATCATTTAATCGTGATCTGTCTAAACGAACAAGAACTGACTGTGCGATTTCTCGCTGCTTCCGCAAATCTTTTATCTGGGTTAAATGTACTAAATGCCCGTAACGAATATATGTCGCCCACGTATCCGCATACGGATGATTCTGAATAAGTTCTCGCACAGACATAAGTGTCTGATTCCAAAAATGAAAATCGATTACCTGATAAATATTCTGTGCAGAATACTCAGATGTACTATTCATTATCGCGTCACAGTAACGCCAGACCGCCAGCCTTCTCTGAAGTGCAAAATTCGCACGACCTAAACGTGTAATAAAAGGGATATTTTGTGTGCGTACTAAAATCCGAGAGACTTCCTCCGATTTTTGATTTAATTTCTGCAGCAAAAACGCCCTCTGCTGACGAATTTCCGCATCCTGAAAGTCCCATTCCAGTACCGTTTTTTTCGGTTTTACTTCTTTATTACCCAAAAATTGAAACCTGAACGTCTTTTCATCGGCATCCTCAGACGATCTTTCTCTCTCCGTTTTTTTAAGTATTTTTTTTCGTAACAATTTTTTTTCTGTTTCCGAAATACTTTCTTTTTCACAGGCAGGATAAAAAAATGAAAGTTCGTCGATCAGCTGTTCCACTTCCTCACACCACCGGTTTCCCTCTGGTACGATTTTCGCATCATTTAAATACTCCCTCAGCATTTCTGGATCATGCCAGCGTACAAGATTCCACTGCGTACGTAAAATCTCTTTTTTTTGTGAGATTTCCTCAGAAAAAATAAAAGCCGGGAATATAATCATATATAAAATGGGGAGGAAAACTCCTAAAATCATGATTTTTTTAGAAAGAACATGATATTTCATTACAGACCCCAAAAATAAATCTTAACTGAACCTAAAATTTCCAAATACATATTCCAAACAAAAATCTATTACTTCTTTTATTCGGTTAATATGAATTTTTTATCGGCAAAAAGAAAACCGAAATAAATAGCTTAAACGGTAATTTTGTCAAAAACAGCACAAGACGCGCAGTATATTTTTACCATCTTTCCTGAAGGCACATTCATGAGATATTATTTTTTATCTATAAAAAATCAAGAATTTTGCGACAAATTTACTCCATTTTTCACTTTTCCGGCCACAAAACATCATACATTTTATGTACCCGAATACCAAAAATTTCTTTGAATTCTCGCTCTGAGTGGTTCTATACTGGTTCCACTTTAAATTTCCGGTTTATGCGGCTCCGAAAGCAGGCATTTTCAGCGAAGCTAAATGCCGGGGAAGCGGAATTTTATAGTGTATCGGGTATAAAGATATTCGCAGAAGAACTAAAATGCCAAGAAAGTAAAAATTTGTAGTGCCCAGAAATAAAATATCAGAAAAATGACATTTATAATTTTTAAGTAAAATTATTTACACATGAGAAATATTTTGATCACATCACCTTATATGCGAAACCTTTAAAAGATAGTTTTCGCGATTTCCCATTCCCCACTTCTGATTTTTCAGTAATGTAAAGTACCGCCTCATACACCCTTACAGAATAATATAAACTGGAAAATTCATTTAAATCGAAAAAACATATTTATACCCGATACATTATAAAATTTAGCTTTACCGGCTTTTTTGCTTCACTGAAAAAGCCTACTTTTAGAGCCGCATAAAACGGAAATTTAAAGTGGAATCAGTATATTTATTATAGTATAATGATCTGTCTTTAATACACCATAAACTTTACCTTTAAAACTTTCACTCGTCAAAATTTCAGTAACGACATGACTCGTTTTATATCTGGCAAAAATCAAAAATAGACTCCGAGATAAATCTCTCCCAAAATTCAGCATATCCGTTTCCAACAAAAAATATGCTCACCATCCGGGAAACCCTTCTCACCATTTATGCGGCATACAGTGATTTTTTTTCATCCTGAATATACTCCATTCGCTGCTTTTCCTCCAATTTTTCCAGCATTTTTACCTGTATATCCGCATCCATGACTGCAGAACGACATTTTTCTGTTTCATTCTGAATCTCCTGACACCGTGCGCGCTGACGGTTCAGTTCTTCCAAAAGCCACTTTTCTCTCTGCTCATACGCTAAAAAGGTGGTAAACGAAAGTGTACCCGACATTCGAAGAAACGCTTCTTTTTCCAGACGTAAATTTTTAAGTTGTGTATCCAGACTCTGAATCTGCTGTATTATTATTTCCATTTTTTTCAGTGCATCAGCAAAATTCATCTGGTGCTGTTCTCGCTGATTTTCATGTATTTTTTGGACTGTCGAAAGTGAAAATCGAAAATTCATAATATTAAATATTCTCTTAATTATTCTTTAAATTCCCTGTTCATACATCCATGAAAACAGGCTTTTTATATCCGATACACACTATAAAATTCCGTTTCCTCGACATTTTGCTTCGCCGAAAATGCCTGCTTTCAGAGCCGCACTAAACGAAAATTTAAAGTGGAACCTGTATAGTTTCAGTGAAAATTTATAATACATCAGGTATAAATTCAGGCCAAAGAAACCAGTGACAAAAGCTGCTGTCTCGCGGTGTCCAGGTCACAGGATACCGCCACGTCCTGTTTTAAGAAACTCAAAACATTTTCACGTGTGGCGATCACCCGATCCAGTTCAGGATTCGTCCCAGAACGATAAACACCCAGGGTAATTACATCTTCTTTTTCTTTCCAGAGTGCTAACATCCGGCGCAACTTATTCGCCGATTCCTGATGACACGCATCACAAATATCCGGCATTAAACGACTTATACTGGCCAGCACATCCACTGCGGGATACTGTCCACGCGCCGCAATTTTTCGGGAAAGCCAGATATGTCCATCCAGTAAACTGCGCACGGTATCCGCGATTATCTCATTCTCATCATCTCCTTCCACAAGAACGGTATAAATCGCTGTAATATCTCCCTTCATGGTACGCCCTGCCCTCTCCACCAGTGGAGGAAGTAACGCGAAAACAGATGGAGGATAACCACGCGTAACCGCGGTTTCTCCAGCCGCCAGCCCGATGTCCCTCTGGGCCATGGCCACGCGAGTCAGTGAATCCATCAGAAGTAGCACATTTTTCCCCTGATTCCGAAAATATTCTGCGACTGCCGTGGCCGTCTGTGCCGCCCTGACTTTCATAATCGCCGGTTCATCACTCGTGGCCACGACCAAAACACTTTTTTTCAGACCATGTTCTCCCAACTCTCGCTGGATAAAATCATTTACCTCTCGGCCACGCTCCCCAATTAAACCGATTACGATCACATCTGCTTCTGTATACCGGGCAATCATTCCCAGCAGGACACTTTTCCCCACTCCAGATCCGGCAAAAATCCCCACACGCTGGCCACGCCCCACGGTTAATAATGCGTCTATTACACGCACTCCCGTGGACAAAATTTCTGTAATCCGAGGACGTTCGTGCGCCGGTGGAGGAGTACACACATACGGAACCCGTTCCGTTAACGAAAAAGAGGAAGTATTTTTTTCTGATTTCTTATCGGATTCCTTCCCCACGGAAAGAATTTTTCCCTGCGCGTTTAATATTTTCCCACACATTTCCGTGCTGACACGCAAGAAAGGTGAAGTATGCCTTAAATACACCTGATCCCCCCGACGAATCCCATGCATATTTCCGTAAGGAAAAAGAATGGACGTGTGATCTCGAAATCCGATCACCTCCGCCTGAATCACAGAACCATCTGCCCTCTGAATTTCCGCGATCGCGCCATACGGCACCGGAAAACCCGCCGCACAGGCCGTCATTCCCGCAGTTTCTGTAATCGTCCCCGTGATCATAAATGGAGAAATCTTCTGTAACTGACTGCTTATCTGGTTTACATCCATCTTTCAGAAAAGCTCCTCCATGATTCTTTTTAACTGAGTGTCGACACGCATGTCGATTTCCCCAAAACGCGTCTGCAGCTGACAGTCTCCCAGCGGAAAAGTCTCGTCCGGCAGAAATTCCACGGACACTAAATTATGCATCTGGCCCGCTATTTTCTCCAGAGTCGGCTTCAGAACAGATAAAGTCTGGGGATTTAACTTCAGCGTAACTTCTCCGCTGGAAATTAACTCCAGTGCTTCTCGGATCCAGTTTAATGATATTTCCGGGTCTTTTTGTAACTCCCGACGAATGACATGCCCCGCGAGCATACATACGAAACTCAGGGCTTCCTTCTCCCACCGACTTTTCCACGCATTCCGCTCATTTTCCAGAAACTCCACCATTTTTAATACAGTTACACGCGCGGGTTCCAGATTCCGTGTCACCTCCTGCTGAATCTTTTCCTGGGCTTCCTCCGCCGCAGTTTTCACTCCATTTTTATATCCCCGTTTATACCCTTCCTGGTATCCTTCCTCCTCTGCTTTCTTTCGGTCCCGCGCGATTTCCTCAAGCATCTCGGCCTTCAGTGCTTCCACCTCTTTCGCCGCTTCTTCCACCAAAGCACGTCCCTGAGCACGCACATGGTCCAAAAACTGACGTGACTGCGCCTCTAAATCTTCATAATTAAAAATTTCCCCACCGGTATTTTTTTTCGTCATGTGCTGATTCCACTTTAAATTTTAGTTTTATACAGTTCTTAACGCAGACATTTTCAGTAATGAATAAAATGCCGGTAAAGCGAAATTTTATAGTGTATGGGATATAAAAAAATAAATGGAAACACAGAAATGCCCATGAATCATAAAAACAGTTTATGACAACAAAAATTCCTCGGGAATTTTAATCTTTCGTTCCGCCACTAAACGCCCCACCAGAAGTACCATTCTCCGCCGTGACTCTTCCAGATCACTTAAACGCATGGGGCCTAAAGATTTCATACAGAGTCGGATCTGCTCGGCATACTGGGGTTTCATCACACACAAAAAACGTTCCTGTAATTCACTGGACGCCGAAACAAAAGAAAGCATGGCCTCCTCCGGATCCGCACTTTTTAGAATATCTCGCAGAGAGTCATCACTGAAGCGGATAAAGTCGTCAAAAGTCAGATTTTGACTCACTCCCGGCGGCAAAAATGATAACTTATTTTTGTCTTCTCCTTCTGATAATCGCTCACCATAAGACTCTTCTAAAGAAAATGAACTGGAGTTCGGCTTCCCATCAGACACTTCCGCCGAGACTTCTTCGGTCTTATTTTCATAAACGCTCTGAAAAATCTCTTTTGATTTTTCAGTCACACTTTCTTTTTCCTCCCAGAAGGTTTCACCTTTTTCATATACCTGATCAAAAACATATTCTCCGGATACTAATAAACCATCCGTACCACCGTCCGAATTTTCTTTTTGATCTCCACTTTCTTCAGAGTTTTTCATTTCTCTGGCAGGCCGCTTTTCCGTAAATATTTCTGAAGGCATTAACGCGTATACTCGTGCCGCGACAGAATCCAAAACATCTTCCAGAATTTCTCTATTAATCTCACGACACTCCATAAATCTCGTCATGATTTCTTCCTGCTTCTCGGATGGGAAACACGCCAAAATGGCAGAAGCCTGCGTTTTTCCCACATGAAGCATCACCTGAGCAGTTACCTGTGGACGCTCAAAACGAAGTGCCTCCGCCACATACTGCGCTGGAGCATTCTTTAAATCATCTAAACTCCGAGAATAAATTACCGGGCGTCTCTCATCATTCCACACATTCTCTCGTAAAAGATCCTTCTTTTTTAAATGAGACCTTTCCGACTTCTCTTCTCCTGTAACACCCGTTTTTTGCTCCTGGGAAAACAGAGTTTCCGACACATCTTCCATCACCCGATCCGCCGTAAATTCCGATGATTCTTTTCCATTTTCAGACTTCTCCTGCGCTCCGTAAACAGAGATAAAACTCTGAGGCTCTTTCGTTATGATTTTTTCAGCACTCTTTACTTCCGAGTCACATTTTTTATCCGACGTATTTTCTGCCACAGTACAAATCTCGTCCTTTCCAGAAATCACACTTTCCGGCACATCTGTTTTTTCTGGCACGGAAGAATCCGCTTTCTCTTCCATGACCGAAGCACCTGTCTTTCCTTCTGCCTTATCCAACAAAAGATGCTCCGCTTCTTTTTCCACATCTTCCTTAACCATCTCCGACATTTCCAGAGAAGACTCCATTTCTCTTTTTTCTTTCTCAGATTTCTCTTTCTTTTCAGGAGTATTTTTTATATTTTCTTTCAGCGATTTCTCTGGTTTTCGAGGCTTTTTTTGAGAAAACCTTTTTCCCAGTAAAGCGGCAAAAAAACCAGTAAAAGCAAAAATCAGAACACCTAAACCCACTTTCAAAATTTCAGGTTCCGGCTTCCCCTCTTTTAATGCAGAAAGTTCAGACGTTTCTTTCTTTACACCATTCGTTTCACCTGCCAATTTTTGCTCTGAAATTTCATTTACAAAATTATTCTTTTGCAGATCTGCCGTCCGATCCTGCTGTATTAAATAAACTGTCGCCTCATGAGACGTTTCAAAAAAACTCGGGATCTCTTTCTCTCTCCGTGAAGAAGTGCGCGTATCTGTCAGATGAATATTCTGATATGAATATCCCATGGCCGAATCATTTTCTTCCGCACGAAACGCCATTTCTTGTAACCCTGTCCGTGATGAAGATGTCCATCTCCACAGTCTGTTTTCGCGAGAATCCACTATAATTACATCTTCTGGTTTCAGAATACTCACGGCATGAACCACCAGTGCATGAATCGCCTGCATGTCCATATCACTCAGATGTATATTCGGAGCACTTCTTATCGTTACAGAAGCTGTGGCCGTTTCTTTACGTGTAATTCCGACCGAAGTTTCCTGAACGTCTAAAATAACATCCGCTTTCTCGATTCCACGAAAATCTTCAATTTTTCTCGCGATTTCCTGCTGTTTTCTCTGAACCCAGTCCTGCTTTCTTTCGTCCCCCGTCCGTGGAACTCCCATTATTCCCCGCGACTTTTCCGCCGAGGAAGAGGAGGAAATCACGCCGTGCTTTTCCAGCGCAAGAATGTACTGATCCCGATCAGAAAAAGGCACTTCCACCCGGCCTTCCATGATTTTATATTCACGAAGTCCCTCTCTGGCGAACGCCGCCTCCACGCCCATAATATCTCGGGCATTAAACTCTTTCCCTTCAAAAAGACATTCCCTCTCCACCGGTTTCCCTGACCCATAAGTCACGATCACCCAAAAAGT
Source organism: Planctomycetia bacterium (assembly GCA_030527015.1). Lineage (GTDB taxonomy): Bacteria > Planctomycetota > Planctomycetia > Pirellulales > Thermoguttaceae > RGIG3701. The sequence goes on along the minus strand of JAUNBR010000015.1, from coordinate 38,758 downwards.
AAATCCCAGCATTACCACCGCCGCGATTCCCGCCAGTGTAATACGCGTGCTGGAACTTAAACCACCGTAATACGATTTTTTCGTTTCAGAAACTTCATGTTTTTCTTCGTTCATGACTTCTTAACATCCATGCACGTGAAAATTAATCTTTATTACCATTTTCATTATCTGGTTTTACTTTATACCTGGTTTTCCTTTAAATTTCCATTTTGCGCGGCTCTGAAAGCCCGACATTTTTAACAAAACAAAATACCGGAAAAGTGGAATTTTATAATGGTTCCACTTTAAATTTCAGTTTTTTGCAGCTCTGAAAGCAGGCATCTTCAGTGAAGCAAAATGCCGGTGAAGCGAAAATTATAGTGTATCGGGTATATATAACGCCTCGGGAATAACATTCTCAGAAACTTTTCAGAATTACTTTATCGCCGATTCCATTCCACCCATAATCCAGCGGTCCACATCTCTCAGCATATCCGCCTGCAGAGTTCCCGCCGTGGGATAATTCCTCACCGTCACCAGCAGTCCCGCTGCATGTAATAACGGAAGGTTCTCACACACCGCCGACACCGGATTTTTTTCTGATCCCCGCGAAATACTCAATAAAATACGTACTTTCCGCAGTTTCTTTATATGTTCTAAAAGCATCGTGTCCCGCGGAAACGGCCCATCCAAAGAAGCCACTCCTGCAAAAAATTGTGGATTCTTAAACGCCAGATGTAAGGCCATGGTTCCTCCGCCGCCCGATCCGACAAGATAAATCCGATCTGAGGAAATATTATAACGTGTTTTAGTAATATTTATACACTCCAAAACACCCGCCAGTGCATCATCATACGATTCATGCGGCCAAAAAAATCCCTTCTCTGGAATACCTTTCCGACTATATATCCTCTTCCCACGCAGCGAAACCGCCATATAATTCCGCAGACTGATCATGGGCATCACGCGAATTAACTGACTTTCATCCTTCCCATCTCCGTGCATCCAGATAATCAGCGGATATGAATAATTCGCTTCATAATGCTGCGGCGCAAAAGTAGATGTCGGACGCTCCAGCGATAAACTCCGAAACACCCCATGTTCCACATGAACCTGCAGTTTACTCGCCAATTTTTCCTGTGCCTGTAAAAATCGGGGTACTTTTCTCGTCTTAAAAGGATCCATTTTTTATCCTTTATTTCTTCTCTGTTTCTGCTTTAAATTTCCGTTTTTGCCATCTCTGTCCGAGGATATTTTTACCTGATACACCTAAATTCCATTCTTCCGACACCCTTTATGTCCCATTATATACTGGTTCCAGTTTAAATTTCCATGTTATACGGTTCTGAACGCACCATTTTTACCGAAGCAAAAATGCTGGAGAAGCGAAAATTTATAATGTATCGGGTATAAATCCGGATACATATACTGGTTCCATTTTAAATTTCTGTTTTGTGCGTTCTGAAAGCAGGCATTTTCAGCAAAAAAAATGCCGAGGAAGCGAAAATTTATAGTGTATCGGGTATAAACAGATACAAAATTCCATAAACACAAAATTTTCTCATGCCTCCGACATAAATTTTCTGTTCTGATCTTTTCGTACTGAATCACCGTAAACCACTTTTTCACATGAAGCAGTTCTGTAAAAACTGTGATTTTTTTCACCTCACGGAACGCTCACAAAATGAAATTTAACGTATTTCAGGCACGAAATAACTTTAGACAATTTCCCCTGCTCCGTCAAGTGCAAAATTTCTTTCATTTTCTTTCCTTTCGTTAAAAAATGTACTCACAAAAATTTCTCGTACTTCTTTCTTTTAAACTTTTCCACCATAATCTATTTTTATATCCGAATATTTTTTTATATCCGAGATATTATATTTTTTGCGTTTCCAGCATTTCCCGGAGTATTACTCTTTTTACTTTATACTGATTTTCGTTTAAATTTCCGTTTTATACGGCTCTGAAAATCGGAATTTTTAGCGAAGCAAAAATCTGGCCTGTCTGTCGGCGGACACGGAAAGCGGAAATTCACAGTGCATCATAAATTCTGTATCTTTAAACATTTTTTGCTGCGAATATTTATCCCTGCTCCTAAATAAATATGCGAGACAAACTTTTTTACTGATCTAAACGTACTTATATACGGGTTCCACTTCATATTTTCGTTTTTCGCAGCTCTAAAAGCAGGCATTTTCCGCAAACAAAATGCTGGAGAAACGAAATTTTATAGTGTATCGGGCATATAAAGTCTTTTCCTATTTTTTAAAATATGTTCCGTTTTTATATGATACCTCATTTCTCCTTTTATCCTCGACGCACTATAAATTTTTTTCTTTCAAAAATTCCTTAAAATATTCAAAAAAATCACCGAATCAGCAAAAATTTAATTTTTAAAGGTAAAACCGACACATTATAATTTTTGCTCTTTCAGGCCGCCCAGCATTTTTGTTTCGCTGTAAATGCTGGCTTTCAGAACGCACAAAACAGAAATCTAAAATAAAAGCAGTATACACTCAAAATACAGGAATGACTTTCATGTTTTATACACAGATTTTAAATTAAGTATATTTAGATGGATTTTCTAATTAAATAAACTTTTTCGATTTTTCAGAGAGACATCCAAGAGTTTTTTTAGAATATCCGATAAGGGAAAAGTATAATTATTTTCACTAAAAAAGATAAAAAGATCCTCCGTATTTTATTTTCACACGGAATCAGATGTATCCTTTTTTATTTTTAATACATTTTTATAAATCATTTTTTAACATATATCATTTCGTCATACCAGAAAATAGAAATCTGTACTCTGATTCCGCTTAAATTTCGTTTCTCTCTGCTCTGTGTGTACATATTTTTTGTAAAACAAAATACAGACTGGCCTGCCGGCGGACAAAAAAGCGGAATTTATAGTACCTTGGGAATAAAATTACGATAATCTTATTTTTATTTCCGTTCCTTATGATTCTGGATACCGGCATTTTTCGTAAAATGCAAAATGTCAAAAACTGGAATTTTTATGCCCGATACACTATAAATTTCCGCTTCCCAGGGATTTTTGCATCGCGGAAAATACCTGCTTTCAGAGCAAAAAAAACGAAAATTTAAAGTGGAAACAGTATGGCGTTTCAGATATAAATATTTTGAAATAAAATCACCTTATTATCAGATTATATGGTTTACATTTTATAAATAATGATTCATGTTTTAATAAATCATGCCCCCTCATTTCTTGATTTATGATTCATGCTCAGAAAGATAAAGGACTTCCATGAACTCTCCGCTTTTATTAAAAAAACTCATTTCTTCACCACGTGATTTTTTATGGGAAAAATCGCACACTTCCACCACGACACAAAATCGGAAGCTGGCGATGGAAATTTTAGAATCTCGTTTCATGCTAAATGTCGCCCCAACTCTTGAAGCTTTACCAGATATTACCATGTATTCTGGCACTTCTGCTTATGTCTCCCTGAAAGGTCATGACACGGACGGAGATGCACTAACTTTTCAGGCCACGACTACGAACGAAAAAATTTCACTCTCCCTGCCTGAAGGCCAGAGCCTGGAGTTCACCGTCACCCAAAACGGCACGGAATTAGGCAAAATGACTTTTCTCATTTTTGAGAAGCTCACACCGGAAACCGCGGCACGAATTATAGAGCTGGCGGAATCCGGATTTTATAATACTTCTTCGAATTCTTACACCATGAAATTTCATCGGGTAATCGATGATTTCATGATTCAGGCCGGGGATCCGACTGGTACCGGCACCAGTGGTTCTGGTTATTATTTTGATGATGAATTCGTGGAAATGTTACAATTTACGCAAAAAGGCATACTGGCCATGGCGAATTCTGGCCGCGATTCGAATGATTCTCAGTTCTTTATTACAGATGCCGCCACACGCTGGCTGGATTACCGACACACCATTTTTGGATTCCAGACCAGCGGAGAAGATGTTTTGAACACTATTTCCCAGACTCCTCTGGAGCCTGTGGAAGACACCTCCAGCACTCCTTCTGTTCCCGTCACAGACGTGGTTATCGACACAGTACGCGTTTTCCAAGATACCCAGCGCGGTGTTCTGCTTATTTCTGCTGCTTATGGTTACACTGGAAGTGCAGAAATCACCGTTACCGTGGATGACGGAAATGGTGGAACCACACAACAAAATTTTACCGTCACCATTCAGGCAGATACCTCGAATGGCCGACCATACATGGGAACCGTGGCCCCCATTATCGTGGAAGAAGGTGGCTCAAAAAATTTCACCATTACTTCCGTGGATCGTGAGGGAGAAGCCGTCTATTATAATGGTCAGGTTTACCCCGAAAATGATAATATCACATATACAGTAGACACCAGCACAGGATATGGAACCGTTAAAGTGGCGGAAGGTTTTTCTGGAGTGGCCGGACTTTTCGTATTTTTACGTGAAAATAGCGTCCGAGAGTATGATACTCAGAATATGGCCTGGGACACTCAGTACGTCCCCATTTACGTCCAGCCGAAAGCACCTTCCTCCATCCGTCTGGTGGGAAGCGAAAACGGAAATACGAATGATTCAAAAAATCTTCTTTTTGAAATTTCAGGTGTAAAAATCGGCGCGACCGTTTCTCTGATCATTAATGAACAGGTCGTCGCGACCACTGTCGCCAGCTCCACCACCGTGCAGCTCAGCACCCCCTCTTATTTAAATTTAACAGATGGAAAACATACGGTCACCGCCGTTCAGTCTTTATTAAACCAGCAAGTAAATATCGGAAACCTAAATACATATGTGGACATTACCAGTAATTATGCGGAAGAATTTACCCTGACCGTGGCGGCCACTCCTGCCACCTTTACTTCTCAGCCACCCACAGATCCTTTAGTGATAAATCAGCTTTTTACTTATGATGTCCAGACCGATCATGAAACTGACAAAAAATCCATCACTTATTCACTGCGAAATGCACCCGCTTCCATGACCATTAACGCCGAAACTGGCGTTATTCAGTGGACTCCCCAGACTACGAATATCGGTTTCACTGAAATTACTGTCGTGGCCACGACAGATTATAACGAGGAAACCATACAAAATTTTGAGCTGAATATTATTTCTGATGTCAGCAGTACACCGCCTGTAATCCAAGAGATTCTCGCACCGAACACGGATGAAGGTACTCTATTAACGCTTCAGATTCAGGCCAGCAGTACGAATGAACAAGACTCTTTCCGATATGCGCTGCTGGGGGATAACATTCCCACGGGAGCTTCCATTAACGAAGAAACTGGCGTTTTCACCTGGACGCCGTCCGAGGAAAATGGTGGTAACCAGTACACCTTCACCGTCCGTGTTATAAATGCGTATGGTACATGGGCGACAAAAAGTTTTCAGGTATACGTCGTGGAAGTGGATAACGCACCTGTCTTTACGGTTCCCTCCATTTCTCTCGTCCTTCCTGGAGATCCACTCTGGACTCAGATCACCGCGACAGATCCTGATCCAAACAAAAATTCCATCCGTTACTCTTTAGGCACGAACGCTCCTGAAGGAATGGAAGTAAACGAAAATACTGGAGTAATTACCTGGTCAGTTCCTTCCAGCCATATTACAGGAGCTTTTGATGTCACCGTTTACGCGACCGAAATTTTATCCAGCGGTCAGAATGGGCTTACCTCTGAAAGCAGCATCACAATTTATGTGGGAAATTACAGAAACACGTCTTCTGGTTTTCCGACAGATGCCATTCCTGCCGCACCGCTGAAAGTAACGTTACTTGCCTCCACAGATACCGGCATCAGTTCATCAGACAAAATTACCGCCAACAATAATGCTTCCGCCAGTACTGCGCTGCGTTTTCGTGTTTCCGGAGTTATTCCCGGCGCAACAGTCGTGCTTTATGTTAATAATGTTCCCATAAGTGGCGCCACCGCCGGATTCAGTGAAATCGTCATGGTAACAGACGGAGAAACCGTTCTTTCAGACGGGGTTTTAAATGTAACTGCCCGACAGATTCTTTCCACAGAAAATATCTCCTGGAATGGTCTTTCCGGCACGATAAATGTTCCCAGTTCACGATCAAATTCCATTTCGGTAACGGTGGACACTTCCACTCCCGTCTTCACCTCCACTCCCATGAACTGGGTCACGCCTTCTAAAGAATATACATATCACGCCACCGTGGAAAATCTTTCTGAAACAGATACCGTAACTTATTCTCTTATCACTGGCCCCGCCGGTATGCTCATTCACCAAAATACCGGTATTTTAACATGGACACCTCCTTCCACGATCAGCGAAGATACCACCGTCACCATCCGAGCCATGAACGTGGCGGGGAATTATACCGACCAAACTTTCATTTTAAAGGTACTGGAAGGACCCGTATTTAATGAAATTCCTTCCCCGCATGTGAATGAAGGCGAAACACTTCAGTTTCAGGTTACTGCTTCCGTAAAAGATAATCCTGACGCGGCGATTACTTATGCTATAAATAGCTCCACCTTACCTCCCGGTGCCGTTTTTGACCCGGAAACAGGAACGTTCCGCTGGACTCCTTCTGAAGAACAGGACGGTACTTATACCGTGATTTTTACCGCGACTTTCGAAGAAATGGTCACTTCTCTAACCACGGTAATAGAAGTCGCAGAAGTAAATACTCCACCCACGCTGGATTCCATTTCAGATATTTCTGCTGATGAGCTGGAACCGATTATTTTACAGCTTCTCGGCCGAGACTCAGATTTACCGAAGAACACGCTGACCTATTCTTTTGTGAAAGAAACGGACATTCCTGAAGGCATGACCATAAACGCTCAGACAGGCGAATTAACGTGGACACCTTCTCGGATTCATGGCGGAGAGGAGTATACCATTCATGTCGCCGTCCGTGATAATCATGGTGCCGAAGCGACTCAGCGTTTTGTCATCACCGTACGAGAAACCGCGAACGGCCCTACACTGGAGGGGATTTCTTCTGTTCCTAAAACGGTCATGCCCGGTGAACACGTAAAATTTACTCTGACTCCCATCCCTGAAACTGGCGAAACCGGAGAAATCATTCTCGAAATTATCGGTGAACTTCCCACCGGCGCATCTTTTAACTCCACCTCTGGTGAATTCACCTGGGATGTTCCTCAGAATGCGGAAGCTGCCACGATTCTTTTTGACGTAAAAGCCATACAGATGAATGAAGATGGAACAGCAGGAATGGCTTCCGTCCACGCCATTTCCATGCAAATTCTGAATGACACTCCTGTGGATCCTGAAGAGCCCGTGGACCCAGAAGAGCCCGTGGTTCCCATCACACCAGTATCTCCCATTACACCGCCCATTACACCAGCACCAGATATTTCATCCTTTTTCGGTTACAGCGCATATGGGAACACCGGAACTCAGCGCGGCTCCTCCTTTCACCGTACGGCACAAAATGCGATAATCGCATATCATCATGACGCGATTATGTCGGTCTGGGGGAGAACCGGATTCCGTGATTCTGATGACCATAAAACATTTTATTTTACATCATCTGAATCCACCGCCGGGCACATGGAAGACAGTATTTTTGGCGTGGAGCTTTCGCCACCTTCATATAATACTTTTGGAGATTCTCCCTCAGACACAAAAGAAAATCCTCAAAAAGACTCTTTAAACTCCGAAACTGTACCACGGGAAGAATCCCCAAAACAGGAACGCACATATTTACAGCAGCCGGAACCCACACATGATGAAGAACCGCGCCCAAGCGATCTTCGAAGACGGTGGTAAACATTATAAATTCCATACATTATATACTGGTTTTCCCTTAAATTTCCGTTTTGTGCGGTTCTTTAAACACCGGCATTTTCAGCGAAGCAAAAATATCGGAGAAGTGAAATTTTATAGTGCATCGGGTATAAATTTCACTTCCCAGACATTTTACTCCTGCTAAAAATACACGCGCAGAGCCACACAAAACAGAAATTTAAAATAAAGCCAGTATTTTGAAAAATACTGGCTCCAAAACTTAATTTTATGAAACTCTGCTCGCCACCATTTCAGCGAATACCGGTTCCAAAATATCTGAAAACGAGAATTTACAAAATTCTTTCATGATTTCAGGAAAATTTTAAATATTAATGTACCCGGTGACCAGGTTTTGCCCCATCATCTGGAGAAAGCAGGAATATTTCCGTCCCGCCGGCACCCGCCGCACACACCATTCCTTCACTGAGACCGAATTTCATCTGGCGTGGTTTTAAATTCGCGACACATATCACCAGCCTGCCCACCAGATCTTCCGGATTATACGCCGCCTTAATTCCAGCGAAAACGTTCCGCGTATGGCCACCTCCCAGGCTCAGCGTTAACTGCAGCAGTTTATTCGCCGTGGGCACATGCTTCGCATCAATTATTCTCGCCACGCGCAGATCCACTTTCGTAAAATCCTCGATCGTGCACTCCGGCGCCAGAGGCTCCGCTTCCAGAGGTTCTGGCCCATCATTCCATTTCGCCACATCCTTCATCTTTTCTTCCTCCGCATTAATTTCTTGACTGCGCGCAATCATCGCATCAATTTTTTGCGGATCCATCCGCTGCATTAAATGCCGGAACTTATTTACTTTTGTTCCCACCAGCGGGGTTTTCACACTTTCCAGACGCCAATCCTCGACACGCTCACCCAAAAGTTCCGCTGTATCACGCGCAAGATGTGGTAAAATCGGAGACAGATAAATCACCATCTGACGATAAACATTCAGCGCGATCGTGCAGACATTCTGTAATTCCACCTGTTTTTCTGGATCCTTCTTAAGTGACCACGGTGCAGCATCCTCCACATATTTATTCGCCATATCCCCGATCTGCATCACCAGCCGAGTCACCCGAGAAAAATCGAAAGCCTCATAAGCCTCTGCGATTTCCTCCATTCTGGAAGCCGCTTCCGCAAAAATTCCTCCGTCTTCAGGATAAATTTCAGAAAGGCCAAGAGGTTCCGCAAATTTCGCTGTCCGACTGGCCAGATTCACAAGATTTCCCACTAAATCAGAATTCACTTTTCCCACGATATCCGTAAAATTCAGATCCAGATCATCCACACGACCTGATATTTTTGAAGCATAATAATACCGCAGATATGCAGGATCCAGATGTTCCAGATACGTCGAGGCAAGAATAAACGTGCCTTTTCTTTTCGACATTTTTTCTCCGTTCACGGTCAAAAAGCCATGAACGTGTATCTTTTTGGGTAATGTAAGTCCCGCAGTTTTAAGCATGGCCGGCCAAAATAAGGTATGAAAATACGTAATATCTTTTCCGATCACATGATAAATTTCCGTATCCGCAGAACGCCACCACTCGTCCACATTCTCGCCGTTTAACTTACTCCACTGAAGTGTCGCGCCGATATAACCGATCGGCGCATCATACCATACATACCAATAATTCCCCGGAGAATCTGGTATTTCGAAACCAAAATACGGCGCAGGCCGGGAAATATCCCAGTCATACAGCGTATCATTCAGAAAATGACCCGCAAGATAATTCGCAATTTCCGACTGTAAATGCGTGCCTTTTTGAGTCCATTCTTCCAAAAATTCATGCATTTTTTCCAGCTCTACAAAAAGATGTGTCGCCTGACGCACCTCCGGACGTGTCCCCGAAAGAGTACTGACCGGATCTATTAACTGTGTCGGAGAATAAGTCGCACCACATTCACAATTATCCCCATACTGATCCGCTTTCCCACATTTTGGACATGTACCACGCACGAAACGATCTGCCAAAAAAGTCCCCACTTTCGTGTCATACAGCTGGGATACCTCTTTTTCTTTAACCAGACCATCACGCCTTAACGCACGCCAAATTTCCTCACAAAACTGTTTCGTCTCCGCAGAATTCGTGCTGCCATAATGATCGAACTGTATATCCATTCCAGCAAAATCCTTCTGGTGCGCCTCACTCATATCCGCGATAAGAGCTTCCGGCGAACGATTTTCTTGCCCCGCACGAATCATAATCGCCGTACCGTGTGTATCGTCCGCACAGATGTAAATACACCGATTTCCACGCAGCCGCTGCGCCCGCGCCCATATATCCGTCTGGATATACTCCACTAAATGCCCGAGATGAATGTGCCCATTCGCGTACGGAAGAGCACTGGTTACAAGTATTTTTCGCATGATAAACTCTCTTATTTATTAAAATAATAACATGAATAATCCTTTCGGATTTCTTTTTTAAATTTAAGTCTCCCGAAGTTCTATTCGGGTATTCATACCGCGCATAACACACACCTTCAGTAAAATATACTGACCCGATTTAAATTTCCATTTTATGCCCGATACACTATAAATTTCCGCTTCCCAGGCATTTAGCTTCAGCTTAAAATGCCTGCTTTCAGAGCCGCACAAAACGGAAATTTAAAGTGGAACCAGTATATGAGTTCTGAAAGCCGACATTTTTAGCAAAAAAATACCAGCCGGCCTGTCCGCGAAATGAAAACGAAAATTTATAGTGCATGGCACATGAATTTAACGTAATGCCCAAAATTCCACTTCCTGGATATTCTGTTTTATCTAAAAAATTCTCATTTCTGTGATCACACAAAAACAAAAATTTACAGGAAATTCAGAACATAAACCTCAGAAACACCGGCACTTCAGACATCCGTTTCCCCCGTCTGTCTCTTTCGTAATAAAGTCTCCACCACAGAAATAATCTGCGCATGAATCTCTTCCACAGAATGCTCTGCCGAGAGAAGCACAACTTTCCGAGGAAACTTTTTCGCCTCCGCAAGAAATCCTTCCCGCACCCGCAGATGAAACAGATCTCCCTGCTTTTCCATCCGATCTGGCTGAGTCTGCCGACGTTCCTGCGCCTTCTGAAGAGAAATATCCAAAAGAAAAGTAAGATCGGGTAAAAGCCCGCCTGTGGCGTATTTCCCGATTTCACGTATTTCTTCCACACCCAGTTCTCCGGCATATCCCTGATATACCATACTGGAAAGCAAAAACCGATCTGCCAAAACCACTTTCCCGTCACTCAGCGCGGGACAAATTACTTCTGTCACCAGCTGACTGCGTGCTGCCATAAACAGAAAAAGTTCACTCCACCGACAGATCTTTAAATCTTCCTGATGAAGCAAAATTTCCCGTACACGCTCTCCCAGAAGTGTACTTCCCGGTTCACGGCATATCACCACTTCTCTTCCCTTTTCCTCAAAATACCGGGCCAGTAATTTTACCTGAGTACTCTTCCCAGCTCCATCTCCGCCCTCCACAGCGATAAACATTTCTTACCTCTCTTCCCCTCAGTCGGGCAGCCACAGTTTCGAAGAACCGCCTCCCTCCTCTTTCGGTGCTTTCCCCTGCCCCGCAGAATCCGGTGTCCAGAGACCGCTGCCGGTATCTGCCGCAGTTCTTGAGGAAGGCATCTCTGACATTTCTCCCATTACTCCATCCGATACTCCACCCGTATAACGCTCTGCTGCTGCCCGCGCCTGCTGCTGTAAATACAGTAATGTCTGTATTACTTCCGGATCATCCATATGCTCTGCCTGTAAATGACGTACCATCTTCATCAGCTCCAGCTGATTTCCTTCCTCCATGTACAGTTCCATTTCCAGTAAGTCGATCGTACTGTGTTTTATTCCCTGCTTTTCACAAAATGCCCGCGCTTCTGACGCCAGAGAATGTAATTCCGACTCACGATCATGTGCCCGTAATAAAAATGTCGCCGCCTGAAACCGTAAACTCTCCTGTAATTCCGGATGTGCCACGATAAAACGCGCCGTGAGCAGAGATTTCTCTCTCAGTCCATACATCATGCACTTATGAAAAAATCGCGGAAAGACATTCTGTGGAACTTTCTGAATATCCACCCGATCATAAAACATGGGATGCGTTTCCGCCACCTTTTCTGGTGGTATTTCCGCCAGCGGAGGAAGTGAAAGTTTATCACGCAGCTCGACCAACATATTTTTATCCATTCCATTCCGTTCCAGAGAAAAATATAACATCTGGATAACGGCTTCCATTTTTAAATAATATGCAGGATCTCCCGCCACTTTTTGCATCGACTGACGCCCTAAAACTCCCAGCGGGAAATGAATCCACCGATTTAAAAGCAGATTACGATAATGCTGTTCATACAGTTCCAGCGCTTTTCCACGCGACGTATCTCGAGGTAAACACAGTTCTCGGGAAAAAGAATCAAAAGTCACCGAAACTCGCATTTCCGTCTGTACTTTAGGCTCTCCGACGATCCATTTTCCAAGTAATTCTTTCAGATGTTCCGTCACCTGAACCTGATTCAGCACATTAAAAATTTCCAGACGTGGCTCTTTATCTGTCTGGCGTGCCCATAAAATGGCATTCCCGATAACCACCGGAATATCCTCGATCGAAAATTCCTCCTCATTAAATTCCGTGACCGTATAAAATTTTTCACCATCCAAAATTTCACATGCCGCCAGCGCAACTGAACCATCCGGTGACGGAGGAAGTTCCTGTGTCATCATATTCACATACGGATCTGACAGTAACGCCTCTTTTACTTCATCCGTCTGAGTAAGCGTAAAGGTTATTCGATAAGAATTCACCGCATCATCCAGCGGATACTGGGAAAGTGCAAAAAGTCGTGTCTGAATTTCCAACGATTCCTCGAAATTCACATCTTCCGCCACAAGGAAATTCTCCCAGCATGACCGCGCTTCCTGAATTTCACATTTCCACTCATGCAGCAGAGCCCGATTATACCAGTACACCGACTTCTTCGTAATTTCTGGATATTCCCTCTCCAGCTTTTCCAATTTATTTTGTGCTTCTTCCCATCCAAGAGACTTCATCAGAAGAACCACTTCATTAAACGGCTCCGTCCACACATGCCCCGCCGGTGCTTCCCGAACAGACAGCATCACTCGTAAACACAGCGGTATTTCCTTATTCGCCACGATTTCACTCAGCTGCTGCTGGGCATCCTGACGATAATGCTCCGACGCATGCAAAAATCTTATCCATTCGAACGCCGACTCATACATTCCCGCCGCGATCAGTACTCGCACCAGCAGGGACATTTTATCCGCCGTCTGCTCCATGATCGGTTCCATATGAATCGCCTGCAGCATTTTTGAAACCCACAGACGAATCTTCTCCCGCTGTTCTTGTACATGCGCTAATAAAATTACCGAATGATTTTCACCTTTTTCCTGTAACTGAGAAACATCCTGCATAAAACGATCATGTGTCTCGATGATCTGCGCACACACCCACTCCGCGATCGCCACCGGGCTTTCCGGGCACACCTCAAAAAAATGATTCGCCGTCTGAAAAAGCTCTTCTTTTTTCTCCGGAATCTGCGATAAAACACGGCAGCGCAGAGCCAGAAGACATGCCCGTGCGGCATCCTTTTCCAGCAGTGAATCGATATAATTCAGACATGCCGAATACTGTTCTGCATCTATAAATTTATTTACTTTTTCCAGTTCTTCCAGACATCCTGGACAGCAAAATTTTAACTTTTTTCCCGTCCCACCAGGACACAACGAATATGCAGTCAGTGCCATTTTTATTCTCACTCTTTCTAAAAAATTTTAATATTACCTGTTCTTTTTTATTTCATTTATTTATACTGATTTTACCTTAAACTTAAATTTTTTTCGGTCATAAAAACACATATTCCGTGCTTTACAAAACACATAAAAAAATTTTACCGTATATCCATTCACCTCTCATTCGGGCACTTTTTTCTGTTCACCATAAAACCTGTTCTCATACTGGCCTCTCCTTTCATTTTATATTTATCCGGCCACAAAAACAGTTTCCTCCATTCAGAATGTTAAAAAATCGGAGTTTATACTGCTCCTCCTTAAATTTCCGTCTTCTGCTGCCATAAAAACAGGTATTTTCTGTAAAACAAAAATACCGGTGAAGCGGAAATTTATAATATATCGGGATATAAAATAGATTCGGATAAAACAAAAAAATAAATTCCTTCTCTCTGTAATCTTTTCTTTCATTTTCCGTCTTCCGATTTTTGGTTTCCTTCTTCCCCTCCTCTTTCATTTCCCATCTTTTGCTGTTCCAGAATCTTCTCCACCTGTTTTTTTCTGGCTTTAAGTGCCGCCTGATGAACCAGCAGATCATCTCTGATATGTAAATAATAAAAATAAGTAGAAACGGCATCCAAAATTCCCAGGGTCATAATCCACACCAGCAGGAAGATCACAGTAACCCACAAAAAAACGCCGAATGACGGTAATGTCCGCGTAAAATACCACGCCACAGGAAGCATCACGCCCACCAGACCCATCAAGAAACTCACCATACTCCGCCGACGAAAACGCCGCCGGTGATAACGATAAACTTCCTTATGCTTCGGCGCATATTCCTCGTCCACACGCTGGCCTTCATTCCATGCCTGAATAAAGTCCATCCACTGATTTCGCTGCACCATGAACGTCACACCACCCGAAAGCAGCGCAAATAAAGAAAATACCGAAACTCCCCAAAAAATATCCATGACTTAAAATTATACCGGCTTTATACCGATTTTACTCTAAATTTTCGTTTTTTACCCGATACATTATAAAATTCAGCTTCCCCGGCTTTTTTGCCTCTCTAAAAATGCCTGCTTCGAGAGCCGCACAAAACGAAATTTTAAATTGGAACCAGTATATACTGCCACAAAAACGATTTTTCTCTCAAAATACACCTGTTTCTATTTTAAATTTCCGTTCTGCGTGTTTCTGAAAGCAGGTATTCTCCAGCAACAAAAATGACAGAAAAGTGAATATTTTACCTGATACCTTATTATATCCGATACACTATAAAATTCCGCATCCCCGGCTTTTTGCCTCTCTGAAAATGCCTGCTTCGAGAGCTGCAAAAAACGGAAAGTTAAAGGAAAGCCAGTATAAATAACACCGGCTCCATTTTATACTTAAGTTTCACACCGCCGCGAAAACCGTATTCTCAACAAAATAAAAAGCAGAGGAAATAAAATTTTATAGTTCCCTCAGGCCTTAAAAAAATCTAGTATATTCACTGAATGCCCGCCATTTTTTCACGTAAAAAACGGCCCGTATGACTTTCCTCCACTCGTGCCACTTCTGCCGGGACACCCGTCGCGACAATAAATCCTCCCTCAGCGCCCCCCTCCGGCCCCATATCAATAATCCAGTCCGCCGAAGTAATCACATCCATATTATGCTCGATCACGATTACAGAATTTCCCAGTTCCACTAAATCATGAAGTACTTTCAGTAATCGCTGAATATCTTCAAAATGAAGTCCTGTCGTCGGCTCATCCAAAATATACATCATATTCCCCGTATTAGACCGACATAATTCTGATGCCAGTTTCACACGCTGCGCCTCCCCCCCACTTAAAGTCGTGGACGGCTGACCAAGAGAAATATACCCCAGTCCCACCGCGATAAGACTTTCCAGGGGACGAAGGATCGACGGAAAATTCTCAAAAAATTTTGCAGCTTCCTCCACCTGCATATCCAGAACATCCGCAATCGACTTTCCACGATAACGCACTTCCAGCGTCTGACGATTAAACCGCTTCCCTTCACATTCCGGACACTCCACAAAAAGATCGGGTAAAAAGTTCATCTCAATTTTTTGAACGCCCTGTCCCTGACAGTGTTCGCACCGACCGCCTTTCACATTAAAGCTGAAACGCCCGACTTTATACCCACGCTGTTTCGCTTCCCGTGTCCCAGTAAACACTTTCCGAATTTCATCAAACACCCCGATATATGTCGCTGGATTACTCCTCGGAGTCCGGCCAATCGGCGTCTGATCCACCAGCACCACTTTATCGATTCGGTTCGCGCCTTTCAGACCTCCATGTGGCCCCGGCTTCACTGAACTTCCCCCTAATTTCCGTATCAGCGCAGGCGCAAGCGTTTCATTCACCAGCGAACTTTTTCCACTTCCACTGACGCCCGTCACACAAACAAAAACCCCGAGAGGAAAATCCACCGTGACATCCTTTAAATTATTCGTCGTAACATGCTCCAGCGTAATACATTTTCCTCGTGTAAATTTTCTCGGCTTCCGCCGTTCTCTGCCACGAAAACATTCCCCGTCACGAACCGGCTCCGCATCATCTTCCCCGACTCCGTTCCCATTCACCTCATTTTTCGAACGACGCAGATACTTCCCCGTCAGCGAAGAAGGGTGATTCTGTATATCTTCCGGCGTCCCCTCCGCGACAATCATTCCTCCGTGCCTGCCCGCTCCCGGCCCCACATCTATAATCCAGTCCGCCTGGCGCATAATCGCTTCATCATGCTCCACCACCAGAACTGTATTATCCATCTGCTGAAGATTTCGCAGTGTGTCAATTAATCGCTGATTATCTCTCGGATGAAGCCCTATCGACGGTTCATCCAAAATATAACACACGCCCACCAGGCCAGATCCTAAACCACCCGCCAGATGCACACGCTGTAATTCTCCGCCAGAAAGTGTATCCGCCGCGCGATCCAGCGTTAAATATCCCAGCCCGACCTGCACTAAAAATTCCAGCCTGGGGATAATCTGCGAAATAATTGGCTCCGCGATCGGCATTTCTTCATTTTCATCGAATTTCATCCCTGAAAAAAACGATAATATTTCTTCCACGCTCATCTGCGTTACTTCATGAATCGCCCGTGGACGATAAAAATCTTCTCCCTCTTTTTCCTGATCCTTCTGACGCTTCTCAAAATTTCCGATTTTTACACACCGTGCTTCCTCACGTAACCGCGCCCCATGACATTCCGGACATTTTATTCTTCCTCGGCATGCCTCCAAAGAAAGACGAAATGCTCCCGTGGCACCTTTTTGATACTCCTCATTAATAATATCAAAAATGCCCTCCACGTTCTCGCCCGGCTCAGGCAGACGCCGACATACGGAACTTCTCGACGCATTCACAAGATTCGTCAGACCACACGAAATCAGTGAATCATCCATATTCTCCAGAAACTCCGCCGCATCCGCCTCCACGTCTAAAACATTTCCTCCCCTGAGGTGAATCGATGAAAGCGTTTCTTCCTCTGCGGACTCCCCCTCCTCTTTCTCCAAAACATCCACACTTTTTGGCTTCACCACCTGCTTTTTTTCGGATACTTTTTTCTCCTTTCGACCAAAATCCTCCTCATCCTCCAAAAGATTCCCCTCCGGAGACTCATACCTTTTTATCGCATCATCTCCATCTATTAATTCAGACATCAGAGGTTTAAATGCACCTTTCAGAACAGCATCTTTCTGTTCCTCCGCAAAAAGAGTCATTTTCTCCTTCCCAAGATACCCACTTCTGGCAGCATCCTCCACTTTATATAAATCACTCTTGGATCCATACAGCAGAAAATCAAATTCCGCTTCATTTAATTTATTAAGCGGAGTATTCCACCTGATTCCCAGAACCGCAAGACATAACGCCATCCGCGAACGAAACTTCTTTAACGTGGCCTCCGGTAATTTACTCCAGGCTTCCACCGCTCCGCTGGCCAGCGATAATGCCCGATTCGGCAGCACAAGATCCGGGTCAAATTTTTCCAGGTACCCAAAACCTTCACACACTTTACAGATACCATACGGACTATTAAAACTAAACATCCGCGGCTCTAAAGAATCGAAACCGATATTACATGTCGGACACGCATTTTTCGTGCTAAAGAGCCGGTCTCTCCATACGTTTCCCGTGGGCAAAACATGTTCTATCGTCGCCAGAGCCAGGCCTCCTCCATGACGCACAGCCATATGCACCGATTCTGAAATTCGCTCCCGACTACTCTCCCGGATCACGATCCGATCCACCACCGCTTCAATAAAATGGTGCTTATGACGATCCAATTCAGGAACATTATCCATATCCAAAATTTTACCGTCCACACGCACACGCACATAACCCGCTTTCCGAATCAGCGCAAAAATTTCCTGATGACTTCCCTTCCTCCCACGTACGATCGGAGCCATAAGAATTAGACGTGTCCCCTCCCCCAGCGCCATCAGAGCATCCACGATCTGCTCTGGAACTAAAGGCCGAATCAGCCTTCCACACTTCGGACAAGATGCCGTGCCAAGACGTGCATACAGAAGACGAAGATAATCATATATCTCCGTAACCGTCCCCACCGTACTGCGCGGATTATGAATCCCTGTATGCTGATTTATGGAAATCGTCGGCTGCAGACCCTCTATCATATCCACATCCGGACGCTCCAGCTGATGAAAGAACTGCCGAGAATATACCGACAAACTTTCGATATACTGTCTCTGCCCTTCCGCATACAGCGTATCAAAAGCCAGTGAACTCTTCCCACTTCCGCTGGGCCCCGTAATTACCACCAGCCGATTTCGTGGAATATCCACACTTACATTTTTCAGATTATGTACCCTGGCACCACGAATAGAAATACGTTTCTTCTGTTTCGAAACACTCGCTCTGCCTGCATGAGGATTTACCATTTTCAGACCTCTTCCGAGGGAAATTTTTCACAATTTATCCGATTCACACATCCCTGTTATATCATACACCCGACACACCATTATTCTCGATTCATCTCACCACGTCAAATTTTCAGATTCCCCACAAACATTCCCGACATCTCATTCCGACTCTTCATGCCTATACTGGTTCCATTTTAAATTTCCGTTTTGTGCGCTCTTAAAGCAGGTATTTCAGCGAAGTAAAATGCCTGGAAAACGGAAATTTATCGTGTATCGGTTATAATTTCCTCTAATTTTTCTTTTACACATTTCTGCCAGCGGACATTTCTTTATCACAAAAACCAGAGAAGAAATGACCTGCACCGGACATAAAAATTTACTCTCACTGAATATAAAATATCAAAAATACACTCCTCGACAAGCGGGGGCAGACACACTCTCTTTTATCCTGTTTCCACTTTAAATTTCCATTTTGCGCAGTTCTAAAAGCCAAGCATTTTCAGCGAGAAAGCAAAAATGCTGAAAAAGCAGAAATTATCGTGCATCGGACATAAAATACCGATCATTCCTCCCGTCTTTTTTCTTCCACGTCCTCTTTCCCTTCACGCATCCCCATTTCTTCTGAAACCGCCTTATCTTTTTCCCCCAGTGCACTTTCCTCTTCCAAAAGATTTTCCTCTGTAAAATCAGACTCTTCCGAATTTTTCATTTCCTTTTCGATACTCTTCAGCACCTGATTCGCCAGAAAATCTGCCACGACTTCTTCCTCAAAAGCGATTCCCTTCACTCCCGCCTGTTCTAAAAATCCAGCATCTGCAATAAATCGTGTCCGTGCCATAATCTGAATTTCAGGATTCAGCTGTTTCGCCACCGTGGCCGCCGCGGCATTATGTGACAGTGACGGTAACGTTAAAATAAGATACCTCGCACGTTTTATCCCCGCACCCAACAAAACTTCTTTTTTTGTGGCATCTCCATATACCGCATATAAATGCAGATCATTTAAATTATTTACCGTATCCACATTCAGATCGATCACTACTGGCGTCACCTGGCATTCCGTCAAAGAATGACACACACTCTGTCCCACCGGGCCATACCCCACCACCACCGCAAAAATATTATCCGGATCAAAAGACTTTTCGCCATGCTCTAATCTTACGCCCGATAATTCTCTGGTATTCTCATTCTTCCTGGCAGCTCGCCGATCTGCGCGCACGTTCAGAATATACCATAATCTGGGATATTTCTTTAAGGACTCCAGAAATCCTGGAATTTTTCTGAATAAAAAAGGATTCAGGCTGATCGACACAAAAGCGGTAATCACCAGCGCACTATAAACATCATCATTAACCAGTATCCCACAGGATTTCGCCTCCTGAGCCAAAATGAACGAAAATTCACCCACCTGGGCCAGACCCGCCGCGACCGTCAGACCAGTCATCGCAGAGTACCCCAAAAAAGATACCGCGACGACTGCCACCAGCGGTTTCACCACCATCACGATAATCAGGCATCCCAGCACCAGCCATGGTTCCCGCACAAGAAATGCCGGATCAAAAAGCATTCCCACCGCTAAGAAAAAGAGCACCGCGAAAGCATCCTGAAATGGTAAAACATTCGCCCCAGCCTGATAACTGACTTTCGTCTTCCCGATAACCATTCCCCCCAGAAATGCTCCCAGGGCCATGGACGCGCCAAAACATTTCGCCGAAACGACCGCCGTGGCAAAAGCTGCCGAAAGTACCGCTAAAGTAAATAATTCCTGGGATCTTGAACGTACCACCCGCGTCAAAAGCCACGGAACCACGCGCCCCCCCACGACTAAAACGACCACCCACAATAAAACCAGACGAAGAATCGCTCCGCCAAAAACTTTCGCCAGCCCCAGTGCATTTATTTCTTCCTGTCCTAAATAAATAATCGCTAAATTCGGAAGAAGAACCAGCGCAAGTACCGTCAGAATATCTTCCACCACCAGCCAGCCCACCGCGACATGTCCCTGTACCGTTTCCAGAACATGATTATCCGTCAAAACCCGTAAAAGCACCACCGTACTGGCCACCGCCAGACCCAGCCCCAGAATAAATCCCACCATCAGGGACATTCCAAAACAGTGCGCCACCAAAAGACCGCACAGTGTGGCACACGTACTCTGAATAATTGCACCCGGCAGCGAAACACCACGTACCGCCAGCAGGTCATTCAGATTAAAATGCAGGCCGACTCCGAACATTAAAAGAATTACACCTGCTTCTGAAAGTTCATGTGCTAAATGTGCCTCCGCCACAAAACCCGGCATCTGCGGCCCAATTACAAAACCTGCCAATAAATATCCTACGATCGGCGATAATCCCAGACGCTTCGCCAAATAACCAAAAATTAATGCCAGGGAAAAACCCACTGCAAGAATTTCCAAAAGAGGATAATGGTGCATTTTTCCGACTTTCTATTTATTCTTAAATGATACTATAATATCTTAATATTTCCAAATTATACCATATTAATATTATAGGAAACCGATATATTTCACTTTATAAAAGCACTCCATGTACGGCATTTAGACAGTACATGATTACCAAAAACAGAATTTTACAGTACTTCGATCATATATAATATACCAGTTAAGAAAAAACTTACAAGACGCCTGTATAAGAAAGCTGTCTCTTATTCAAAAATCCGTATCACTATTTTTGTAATATTTTCAAAAATTCTCCTTTCATTATTTAAATTATATATCTGACGTATAATAATTCACTCTTTCCGTATTCACCGACAGTCCGATCTGCTTTCTGTTTCTGAAAATCTCTGCTTCAAGAATCGCACAAAATTTAAAAACAGACATGTACACAAAACTTACCTTTATCATTTACTTTTTGAAGTACTCTGTAAACACATCATTCCACCAGTAAAAATAATCATATAACCCACCCATTCTGGTATCAGGACTTCCTTTTCTGGAATTTTTGCCGGCTCACCAAAAACCGCCTCATATAACCAAGTTTTTCTTGTAATAGACGGATCTTTTCTCTCTGCCAGAGCACGTGTAAACTGGGAAGTCAGAAACACTCTTTCCGTCATGTAAACCTGAATCCCCACAAGAATAACCAGCATTCCCAAAAAACTTAAAAATTCTTTCGTTATCATTATTTCACCTTATACTAAAAGAGAGATTTTATTTTTGTTTTCACTTTTTATATTCATACACAAAAATTTTCTTTGTAAATACAGTACCTACTCTTTTGAATATACCATTTAAACGGAACTTCGCAAAAAAAATAGAGTGCTTTTTTAAAGTTTTTTCATGTATTCCTGTCCTTTCTGCGTCAAATATGTTATAATAGGTTTTTTCTTATCGGATTCCTTTCAGTCACCTTTCAGGAGTTAAATCATTATGGTTTCTTATTCTGACGATTACGATTTTAATCATTCCGACACGTTTTCTCCCGATTATTCGGCTCAAGATATGAATCCACCTTTTGATGCCGATCCAGATTCTACCACCGACGAAGACGGAATGGAGAGTGATCCTCTGGTTCATGATTCCTCTGCAGAATACGACATTTATGTCGTCGAGGAGGCATCTCGGGAATATATCGGCCAGTGGAACCGTCTTATCAGTAAAACGAACTGGGAAAAAGGGCAGCTCATTTCACGCTGGAGAGAAAATATGATTTTTTCCGGTGCGCCCGCTCAGTTATATTCTGATGATGCATGGAGCCGACGTGTGGGAAACGTCAGTCCGCAGCATGTCGGACGTTTACGCCGTGTTTACGAACGATTTTCGGAATCTTATGATAATTTTCCCGGTCTTTACTGGAGCCATTTTCAGGCAGCTCTGGACTGGCAAGACGCGGAAGTCTGGCTGGAAGGTGCCGTCCATCAGAGATGGAGTGTCGCTCAGATGAGAAATCAGAGGTGGGTGGCGATCGGCGCTCCGCCTGAATGTAAACCCCGTGAAGAAGATGTGATTCTTTCAGAGCTGGATGAAGATGTTACTGCAGCTTTAGATTCCACGCGTCTTTCCGGCGAAAACGGAACTGCGGATCTGAATACCATTCTTTCAGAAAACAAAAAAGTAATCGCAGACGGATCCCTGTCTGGAACCGCCCGAGAAGAAATTTCTCCTCACGACAAAGAAAATAAAACAAAAAATCCAAGTAACTCTTTTTCTGAACCTTCCGATCATCGGGATTCCACCGACGAAACACTTCTTTCTCCTCAGGCCACCACGGCCTCTCCCGCAGAAATCGAAGCGAATATGCGCCAAAATCTCACTCCAACTTTTGGAGATTTACCTTCTTCTTTACCTGAAGATGTGGAAGAAGTTTTTGAGGCTTTTAAAATCGCTATTTTAAATCATAAACTCGCGAAATGGACACGCATCAGTCGTACAGAAATGTTAAAAGTCCTGGATTCCCTAAAATTATTATGTGAATAAACTCCGATTTTTTATACCCGATGTATGATAAATTCACACCTTCCCTGTCCGCCGGCAGATATTTTGTTTCACTGAAAATGCCTTTTCAAAACTGTATAAAACGGAAATTTAAAGGAGAACCCGCATAAATTTTATTTGATGCCCATTAAATTTTTATTTTGCGGGGATATGGAAACAGACATTTCATACTTTTCGTGTGAAATATCAAAAAAACAGAATTTTATAGTACATCGGGAATAAATTAAAAATGCAGAATTCTTGTTATTTTTTAACCGATTTTCAAAAAGAAAGATCTTGCTTTTTTGTGGATTTTTTTATATGATATATTTAGGTTTTCACCTGAAATTATCGTGGAAATCCAGAAATATTCAGGTTCTTTGGTAATATTCCACTTCATGTGGCCACAAAAACAAGAATATTTTTGGCCGAATTTATTCTTAATACCGGCTTTCCTTTAAATTTCCGTTCTGTGCGGCCACGAAAGTAGGTATTTTTAACCCAGCTTTACTGTTATACTGGTTCCAATTTAAAATTTCGTTTTATGCGGCTCTAAAAGCAGGCTTTTTCAGCGAAGCAAAAAAGCCGGTGAAGCTAAATTTTATAATGTATCGGGTATAATATACTCGATATTCTATAAATCTCCGTTTCCCCGGCATTTTCGGCGAAGCAAAATACAGGGGAAGCGAAAATTTATAATGTATCGGGTATAAATATAATTTATTTAGAGAACATTAATTTATTTAGAAAACATATTTGAGTAAAATGACAGCAGACATTCTTCCAGATTTAGAAAAAAAAGTGGATATTCCGCGAATTGAGCGTGCATTTCGTGAGATTTTATTAGCCGTGGGCGAAAACCCTGACCGAGAGGGATTAACCGAAACACCACGGCGCGTGGCACGTATGTATGCGGAATTATTTAAAGGTCTGCACCGGGATCCTCGTGTTCACCTGCATAAATATTTTACTGAAAAATATGATGAAATCGTGCTGGTTCGTGACATTTCTTTTAATAGCATGTGCGAGCACCATTTTTTACCGTTTATCGGAAAAACGCATATCGGATACCTGCCGAACGGAAAAATTATTGGATTAAGTAAACTTGCCCGTGTGGTGGAGGAAGTCGCCAGTCAGCCACAGGTGCAGGAGCGTATGACGGAAACGCTGGCAAATTTACTCACCGAAGAACTCGGTGTTCGGGGAGTCGGCGTAATCGTGGAAGCCATGCATACGTGTATGGCGATTCGCGGCATAAAAAAACCTGGTACCGTGTGCGTCACTTCTGCCATGCGCGGTGCTTTCGTGAAAGATGCCAAAACGCGCTCTGAATTTATGGCCTTAATTTATGGTCAGAAAAATTCTTCCACACTAAGTTTCATGGATTAAACCCCATCATACCTGTACCCTATATTTTATGTTTTATATCTGATACATTATAATATTTCGCTTCTCCGGCATTTTTGCTTCGCTGAAAATGCCGGATTTTAGAGCCGCACAAAACGGAAATTTAAAGGAGAACCAGTATATACCTGATGCACCTATAAATTTCCACTTCCGCGGCATTTTGTTTCGCTGAAAAAACCTGGTTTTAGAGGCGCAGAAAAGGAAAATTTAAAGAAGAGCCAGGTATATCATTACTTTTACTGTTTTTTAAAAATCATGAAACGTTCCAGTCCATTTCATACCGGCACAGAGGGCGTCAGCCTTCAGATGACATCCATGATAGATGTTATTTTTTTATTGCTGATATTTTTTGCGTGGACTTCAAATTTTCAGATTCCAGAACAGCTCATGCCTTCTCCTCTGATGACCATGCTCGGAAATATCCCCTCGTCAGAAGAAGTCGAAATTCCTCCAGATATTTTAGATCTGGGAGAAATTATCATCGGATTTCATTTTGAGAAAAACCCCTTCTGGGACATTCATGGTACACGTTATGATTCCCTTTCCGCGGTAACCTCCGTCTTAAATCAGTTAGCGCAACAAAGCTCCGAAATTCCAGTTATTTTTGATGTGGACGGAAATGTTCCCATGATGTACGTCATCAGCATTCAGGATGCGGCCCGACTGGCAGGATTTAAGCACATTCAATTCGCGATTAACGATTCACCTGATAATACACCGGCTCCACATTAAATTTCCGTATCCGAGAACATGGAAGCTGGCATTTTATGAATGATACTTATTCTCCTTAAATTTTCATTTTCTGCACCTCTGAAAATAGGCTCTTTCAGCGAACGAAAATGCCGGGAAAGCAAAATTTAATAGTGTATCGGATATATTACTGGCTCCATTTTAAATTTCCGTTTTATGCGGTTCTGAAAGCAGGCATTTTCAGTAAAGCAAAATGCCGAGGAAGCGGAATTTTATAGTGTATCGAGAATATACTGCTCCCACCTTAAATTCCCATTCCGTGCAGCTCTGAAAGCCCCCGGTATTTTTAGTGAAAATAAAATGCCGAGGAAGCAGAAATTTATAGTGTATCGGGTATAAAATGCCAAGAAAAGTAAATTTTTAGTACGTCTGTTATAAAACCAGTTAAAAGGAAATCTGAAGAAAACGGAAGGAGAAACGTATAAATGCCTTACCGATTTAAATGGCCGCTCAGAGACTCTCTTTCCTTTTTTAGCAGAACGATCATATCCGCCCTGTTTCGTACTATTATTTTTATTTTTTCATTTTCCGCCATCCTAAAAAAGGATTTCTTTTATTTCCATTTTATTCTCCCATTTTATCCGACAAAAGATCCACAGATTCCACCTACGAAAAAAATCCAGAAGCCAGATGCTTACAGCACTTCTGAATCTAAAACACATGTTTTCGTAAAATTCAAAAATCTTTCTAGGCACCTTTTTAAAACATGTTTTTTGTGGACATTCTTTTTTTTCATACTGACCGGAATTTCTGTTTCTTCTTTTTCACAAGATAATTCATCAGATACTTCAGAAGTCGGCATTCCAGATTCACCAGACCGGATTTTTCTTGACGCACTTTTAGAAAAAGGGCTTTTTCGTCTGGCAGAAATTCACTGCCAGCAGCGGATGAAAAGCCCTGAATGCTCTGCGGAACTTCAGGCCGAACTGACCATGGAATGGATGCGTGTCATCATGGAGCATTCTCTGATTTCTTCCGAGAAAGAACAGTCTGAGTTACGGGAACAGGCAGAAAAAATTTTGACCGACTTTCGTCAGACTCACGCGAGTAGTCCCTGGCTTCCGGTGGTGGAATACCAGTGGAGCATCTGTCTTCTGGCCGCCGCGGAACGAAAATGTCTTGAAGGACAGATGGAGGGCGAACATTCTGCGAAACTGGAAGAATCTCGCGTTCTTTTACGTCAGGTAATTAAACTCCTGAAAACGCTGGATAAAACCCTGGAAAATATTCCCATGGATGCACCGACCAAAAAAAAATCCTCGGGGAAAAATAAAACATTCACGAAAGCATGGCATGCGCCAGAAGAACGATTTTCACAGGAAGGCCTCAGCGTCTGGGAATGCATTTCTCTGCGAAATAATATCCAGTATCATTTACTGCTGGCGTTAAAATGTCAGGGAGAATCTTATCCCTCGGGCAGTAATGACCGGATCCATTCTCTCCAGCAGGCATTAACTCAGGTTCAGTTTTTAATTGGCATTTCACGTGGCTCTTCCTTAAAATGGAAAATTGATCTGGCAGAAATCGCCTGCCTGCGTTTATTAGGCCTGGATTCAGAAGCAAAAAATAAGCTCAGGGAAATCGAAAAACTTCCCATGACGGATTCCGTCCGCCGTGAATTTTTAGCAGAAAAACTGCGTACGATTCTGGCCACGGATGACCTTAAAAGTGCTCATGAACTCTGGAAACAGGAATTTTCTCCTGAAGAAATCGGGAAAAGCGGGACCCTCGACTGTGCGTTTTTGGAATTTCTCATTTCCATGTGGATCCACTCCTGCCATGAAGGATCTGAAAAACAGACCATTCAGCACTGGAGAGAAACTGCTTTTCACTTACGAGATGAAATCCGGCGAAAGGATTCACCTCTCTGGGCATTCCGAGCGGAGATCCTTCTTTCAAAAATGCTTGATTCAGAACAAAACTCTCAAGACATTTTAACAGATGACCTGAAGACACTAACTTTACTGGCAGAAAACGCATACCGCAGTGGAAATACAGACCGCACCGTACGAGCATGTGCGCGCGCGTGGGAAAAAGCCGTGGCCGATAATGACGCGATCACAGGAGAAAATGTCGCCGTCCTGGCCGCCATAAAACTTTATCATGACGGACGATTTACAGAGGCACTAAAATTTTATCGTTCTGCTGCTACTACATTTCCTGACCATCCGAATTCTATAAAAAATCATCTGAATGCCATTTTTCTCTCATCTGAAATCACACAAGACGCCATGCAGCAGGCACGGCTCCAGACTAAATTATTAGAAGAATGGAACACGAAAGCAAAAACAGACTCTGATCCAAAAGAAATGGAATCTTCGTCAGAAACTCTAACACCGCCAGGCTCACACTCAGAATCAGAACTTTCACATTCTGAATTAAAACTTTCGCCTTCTGAAACAGAATCCTCCTCCGTTCATAAAACGGGAGAAGAGCATAACTCCACCACGGAAAATGAAATTTCAGATCATGCCTCGAGAATAAAACAGACACAAAACGCCATGAAAAATTTTCACGCCACGATGGATTTTCATGAAAAAATACTGGTGGAGCATTATCAGTTTTGGGGGCAAAAAAATCCGAAGATCACAGAAATTCTTAACCAGCTAAATAACATTTTACGCCTGCGCGGCAAAATAAAAGAAGCAGTCGACGTAAGTATGCTTCTGGTAAAACATACACCGCATGACGCAGTGGAATTTACCGAGCGTTTACACTCCGCCATACAGACACGAAACATTTATTTAACGTCTCTCCAAAAACAGGGCGCTGGGAATGAAGCTGAATTAACCGCCGCAGTTCGCCGAGCACTGGCCTGGAGCCAGACGGTTCTGAAAACATTACCTGAAAGTGAAGACCGCCATTACCTCATGTTACAAAATGCCAGATGGCGTCTGGAATATCTCCCACAGACTGCACCGGAAGCGGAAAAAACACTTTTTGCTCTCCTGCATGGTTCTGATCATCTTTCCCAGCAGACACAAATTGCCACGCGCTGCCTTTTAATTTTAGCCACGGTCATTCAGGGACGTGACGATCATGTTTCCGAAATGTTACGCGAAATTACAGAATATTCTCGTCAGCACGGAACTCAGGAAAGTAATCTCTCTTCTCTGCTTACCACCTTAAAAGTACTTCAGCAGTTTACGGAAACCGCCTCCGATACTCGAACGGCGCGCCAGTACGCAAAACTTCAGCTGACCGTGGCCGAATTACTGGAAAAGGATGCCGAGAAACTTCCTGACGACACAAAAAACCAGTTACATCTTGCTTTGGCACATGCACTGGTAATTCTCGGACAGACCGGAGAAGCTCTCTCCATTTATGAAAATATTTCTGCAAAATTTCCTAAGAATCGTGCGGTACAAACAACTTATGCACAATTACTGACTGAAAATGGTGAGAAAACGAAAAATAACGAAATCCTCCGTAAAGCGCAGGCGCAGTGGAGAAATATCGAGAAAAGGTCTCCTCAAAAATCGGAATCCTGGTTTCAGGCAAAATATGAAATTATGAGGATTTACATTCTTCTTGGTGAAAAAGATACAGCAAAAAAATTATTTGAAACGCTGCGTGTGCTTTATCCTGACCTGGGAGGAACCGCGACACAAAAAAAGATAAAAGCTCTTTTCATTTCTGATACGCTATAAATTCCCACCTTTCGATATTCTTATACCCGATACACTATAAATTTCCTCTTTCCCGGCATGATCCTTCACTGAAAATGCCTGCTTTCAGAGCCGCAAAAAACGGAAATGTTAAGTGGAACCAGTATATTTACTGAAAAAATCGGAAAATAAAATTTATAGCATGTCGGATACAAAATCTGTGTTCTATAAAATATTAAAAAGTAAAACTTAATCCCGGCCAGTAAATTTCTTGATTTCTCCAAAATACTCACAAAAAATGTGCCGCATAAACATACACGACACAAAACAAAAATGAAAGCCGTTTAATGTATCCGCATCAAAAAACTTCTTTTCCCTCTCTGGTTCCCGCAGTACGTAAATGTTCCAGCCGAATTGGCGCGATATATTTTTCCGGATCCTGACGAAAAATTTCGCGTGATTCTTCACAAGAAAATACAAAATTCACACCATCATACCGTAAACCATATTCACGCGTTCCCACTTCATACCGGTGCTGATCCATTAACCTCACCACATCATATCCGCCCGCGGCGACAGCATAATAATCGGGGTTCTCAAAAAATTTTCGTGCCAACTGTTCTGAACCAAAAAGATACACATAACCCCGATGACTCACCCCATAACGGGGATCACCACGTAACCATTTTTCACTTTCCACCAGCGTTACCGGACAGTATCCATCCAGCATCACCCGAGACCCCATATTTCCGCGCACTTCAGGAATATATGTCTGAACTTCATCTTTTTGTATTTCCCCCGCGGCAAAACCTGGTGGCAGATGTGGTTCTGTGGATATTTTTTCCTCTGATTCTCGCTTTTTCATTTTCACATCACTCATGGTTTTTGAATCCCCGGTGGAAACACGTACTGCCGACTTTAACTCCGCCGGCTTATGAGTGTTCACCAGTGCTTGTGCTACATTTTCCGCCCGTGGCGTATAACGCATCCGACACGCGACAGAACGCCAAAAAGAACAGTATTTTTCCTTACTTTTTCCTCCCACACTTTTCGCAACTAAACGTCCTTCATGTGAAAAGATCATGTCCGTGGGCACCGCATGAATACCAAAATGTTTTAACGCTTCTCGATTTTCCAGCACATTAACTTTCACCATAATATAATATTTTTCCTGCAGACACATCACTTCTGCATCCGAAAAAACCACACGCTCCATATCTCTGCACGGCCCACACTCAGGCGAATAAAAATGCACGAACAGAGGTGCTTTTATCTTTACCGCCAGAGCTGCCGCCTCTTCTAAAGATGTCATCCAGACAACTTTTTGAGGTTCATTAATTAGCGCAGAAGGTTTATCCGTCCGATACATTCCCCCCGGCCACGGTACTTGTGCCTCCAGATATGAATTCCAAATAATCATCACAAGAAATAGCCCTGTCTTCATAAACTGAATGAAATACTTCTCATAAAAAATACTCATATCAGACGGCCAGCAAAATTTTATCTTTCTAAAATTTTGTGCGCTGGGAATATATGACTTCATGCCTGCACAAAATGACAATTTAAAATAATCCTGATGTCTCACATGTAATAATCCGTAAAGAAATTCTTGTCTTGCATCCATTCTGCCACCTATTTTGTATTAATCCTGCTTCATTATTTTCTGGATCTTCTCATACTTCATATTTCACCTGACAGACAATAAATTTCGGCATTCCAAAATTTCATGAATAAACTTATTCACGTTATTTATACTCTGCTTCCTTTTAAAATTTATACTGACTCTACTTTAAATTTCCATTTCGGGCGGCCACTAAAGCTGCCATTTCATACATTATGAAATGCCGAGGAAATAAAAATTCCAGGTGCCTCAGACATAAATTTTATCGGAAAAATCTCCGCTAAATATCAGAAAAAAACCTGTGAAAATAACACCTTTCCTCGTGGAAAAACCAGAATTTACTTAACGTGCGTTCAGAGAAACACGAAACAGAACCCCTCTCGTTTTCAGTATACCACTTCACCTTTCATCTCCCGGATTTTACAGAAGATTCCCCCGTGCTTTTTAAAACTGAAAAAGAAGAAAGAAAAAATTTTTTAAGAATTTAACAAAAATTTTATACCCGATGCACCACTATAAAATTCCGCTTCACCGGCATTTTGCATCACTAAAAATGCCTGCTTTCGGAGCACGCACAAGTCAGACATTTAAAAGAGCGCAGTATATTTCATCAAAACTTCCTGTTTTTTAGCCACGCAAAAAGAAAAATAGAATCTGACATATCCCTGTAACACACCATGACGGACATTCTTTTTCATTTTCGTTTCGCGCAGTAAAAAAACTGTCTTTCATCATCATGAAACACAGCGAAAACAAAAACGCAGAATTTTAGAAATCATATGGCCTCAGTTCTTTTACTCACACCACACACATTTTTCCTTTCATTCTCATAAAGAAAATCTCTCTATTTCCATGAGTTTTTTATTCTCCCTCATGTTTTATCGGCACTTTAAATTGTAATGTTTCCTTACATATTTCCACCGTTTCCACCGTGGCTCCCAGTTTCGTTTTCAGCATTTCTATAATTTTCTGCACCACCCATTCTGGAGCACTGGCTCCTGCGGTAACCAGCAGTTTCTTGACATTCTGAAACCGGGAAATATCCAGATCTTCCACGCCATCTACAAGAATCGCATCCACTCCCTGATTCAGCGCAAGTTCCCATAAACGCCGACTATTAGAGCTCGTATGACTTCCCACAATTAAAACTAAATCGCACGCAGACGCCAGCTGCTTTACGCCGCGCTGCCGATTCTGAGTCGCGTAACAGATACAGCTGGAAACCGTCATTTTCATTTCAGGAAAACGTTTCCGTAATTTCGCCATAATTTCTTCTGTCTCTTCCACCGAAAGTGTCGTCTGGGTCAGGCACGCCACTTTTTGTTCATCCGGCACCTGCAGTGTATCCACTTCCTCTGGAGTACAGATCGTCTGTATCACCTCCGGCGCCTCCCCCACGATTCCTATAATTTCGTCATGCCCTGCATGGCCAATTAAAATAATCGAGTATCCATTTTCTGCCAATTTTCGCGCTTCCTGATGAATCCGATTCACCAGCGGACATGTCGCGTCTATCACCCTTAAATGTTTCTGCTGCGCCTGACGACAAATCGCTGGCGACACTCCATGCGCCGAATACATCAGATTTTCCCCGTCCGGCACTTCTTCCAGGGTATCTACAAAAATCACACCCTTTTCGCGAAAACTTTTCACCACGTGATTATTATGGACGATTTCATGAAAAACATAAAACGGCGTTCCATACCTCTGAAGTGCCGCCTCCAGTGTATGAATCGCCATATTCACTCCCGCACAAAAGCCTCTCGGTGACACCAGAAGAATATGCATGACCTCCCTTTCCTCAGATAAATCTCAAAATATTACACACCTTCTTCACCATGATCCGCAGATTCCATTTTAAGTATATGTTTTATACTGGTTCCACTTTATATTTCTGTTTTGTGCGGATCTAAAAGCAGGCATTTTCAGTGAAGCAAAATGCCGGAGAAGCGGAAATTTATAATGTATCAGGTATATGTCGCTCTGAACACAAACATTTTTCACGACATAAAATGCCGGAGAAGTAAATTTATCGCATATCCGGGATAAAAGTCTAAAAAGCACATTTCATCATATACGCTTCAGGCATATACGGTTCTGCTTTTAAAATAACTCATCCTCCGAGCCATACTAATTTTAGTTTTTTGCGGCTCTAAAAGCAAGCATTTTCAGCGAAGCAAAAACCCGGGAAGCGATAATTTATAGTGTATCGGGTATAAGAGTGCCGGCATCTCATACATCACAAAATGACGGAGGCAAAAATTCATAACGCGCCGAGCAAAATTTTCATTTTATGTAATTCTGAACGCAGACATTTTCCGGCACTTTCTAAAACAAAAATGCCCGTCTGTCGGCGAACAGAATATACAAAATGATAGTACCTCAGATACATCCCGAAACACTTCAGACATATCCCAGATTCTATAAATACTGATTTCACTTTATACAGGTCCCACATTAAATTTCCGTTTTCCGCGGCTCTGAAAGCCGGCATTTTTAGCGAAGCTAAATTCCGAAGAAGCAGAGAATTTTATAGTGTATCGGGTATAAATCACGCCAGCCCACTCAAAAATCGATCAGCGAAAAAACAGGAATATCTTCCGTTTCCAGACGTTTTCGCCCTGCACATTCAGAAGAAAGTTCCATCACAAAAGCGTAACCCACCACTTTCCCATGCAGCTTTTCCACCAGTTTTCGAACGGCCTCCACCGTCCCACCCGTGGCCAGCAGATCATCTAAAATCAAAACTCTGGCACCCGGGAAAATCGCATCTTCATGCATACACAGAGTATCTTCTCCATACTCCAGATCATAACTTTCTGTAATCACCTTCCGCGGCAACTTTCCAGGTTTCCGCACCGGCACCAGTCCGCACCCCAGACGATATGCCACCGGTGCCGCAAAAATAAATCCTCTGGCCTCAGGTGCCGCGATCACATCTATTTTCATTTTTTGTAATAACGCCACTAACTGATCACACGCCTGACAAAATGCCTGCGGCGACTGAATAATCGTCGTAATATCTCGGAAAATGATTCCCTTCTTCGGATAATCCACGATACTTGTCACATAATCTTTTAAATCCAGAAACTCTTCTGTGCGTCCTTCCATCTTCTCTAATTCTCCATTTCTTATACTTTTTCTCGTTAAATTTCCTTTTTGTACAGCCACGAAAAGCACGCATTTTTAGTAAAATATACCTGATTCTCATTTAAATTTCCATTTTATGCTGCTCTTAAAGTCCGGCATTTTCGCCGAAGTAAAAATATCGGACGGTCCGCGGACAGGGAAAACGGAATTTTAGCGTGCATCGGATATACACCTGACTCCAGGTTAAATTTCCGTTTTATGCTGCTCTTAAAGTCCGGCATTTTCGCCGAAGTAAAAATATCGGACGGTCCGCGGACAGGGAAAACGGAATTTTAGCGTGCATCGGATATACACCTGACTCCAGGTTAAATTTCCATTTTATACTGCTCTTAAAGTCCGGCATTTTCGCCGAAGTAAAAATATCGGACGGTCTGCGGACAGGGAAAGCGGAATTTTAGCGTGTATCGGATATACACCTGACTCCAGGTTAAATTTCCGTTTTATGCTGCTCTTAAAGT
>JAUNBR010000015.1:0-4833 GCA_030527015.1 Planctomycetia bacterium | reverse complement strand
GTTTTATGCTGCTCTTAAAGTCCGGCATTTTCGCCGAAGTAAAAATATCGGACGGGCCGCAGACAGGGAAAACGGAATTTTAGCGTGCATCGGATATACACCTGACTCCAGGTTAAATTTCCGTTTTATGCTGCTCTTAAAGTCCGGCATTTTCGCCGAAGTAAAAATATCGGACGGGCCGCAGACAGGGAAAACGGAATTTTAGCGTGCATCGGATATACACCTGACTCCAGGTTAAATTTCCGTTTTATGCTGCTCTTAAAGTCCGGCATTTTCGCCGAAGTAAAAATATCGGACGGGCCGCGGACAGGGAAAACGGAATTTTAGCGTGCATCGAATATACACCTGACTCCAGGTTAAATTTCCATTTTATGCTGCTCTTAAAGTCCGGCATTTTCGCCGAAGTAAAAATATCGGACGGGCCGCGGACAGGGAAAACGGAATTTTAGCGTGCATCGGGTATATGTGTATCGGATATAAATCTTTTAAAAATCCTCCGCCACCTCTGCTTCCAGCTCACCAGGATCTGCCACATCATCTCCAGCCATAATCGCCAAAACCTGTTCTTTTAATTCCTCGCATATTTCTGGATTATCTTTCAAAAAAGCTCTGGCCTTTTCCCTGCCCTGCCCCAGAGGAAGATCTCCATACCGGAACCAGGCTCCGCTGCGAATCACCAATTTTTCAGCCAGGGCCAGATCTAAAATATCTCCTTCATAACTGATCCCTCCGACATGCATCATGTCAAATTCCGCAGACCGAAATGGTGGTGCGACTTTATTTTTCACCACTTTCGCCCGAACTCTCTGGCCAATCACATTTTCCCCTTCTTTCACCTGCGCGATTCTTCGCACATCAATTCGGCACGAACAATAAAACTTTAGCGCACGACCACCGGGTGTCGTTTCCGGGGAACCATAACCGGTCATGCCAATTTTATCCCGAATCTGATTAATAAAAATAACGATCGCCTTACTTTTAGAAATAACACCGGTCAGTTTACGCAGTGACTGACTCATTAACCGTGCCTGTAATCCCACATGCTGATCCCCAATTTCTCCTTCCAGCTCTTTTTTTGGTACCAGAGCTGCCACAGAATCCACCACGACCACATCCACAGCATTCGAGCGAATAAGCATCTCCGCGATATGAAGTGCTTCTTCTCCGCTGGACGGCTGACTTACCAGTAACGTTTCCAGATCCACGCCCAATTTTTTCGCCCAGGAAGGATCCAGCGCATGTTCCGCATCTATAAATGCCGCCACCCCCCCTATTTTCTGCGCCTGCGCGACCACATGAAGCGTTAACGTGGTTTTTCCACTGGACTCCGGACCAAAAATCTCCACCACCCTTCCCCGCGGAAGCCCCTTCCCTCCCAGCGCGACATCCAGTGAAAGGCACCCCGTGGAAATACCCTCTATATTTAATGAGGAATTCGCGCCCAGAGCCATAATCGCTCCTTCCCCAAATTCCTTCTCTATCTGTGCGACTGTCGTCTTTAATGTCTGATTCGACTCCAGTATGATGTCCAGTGCACTTTTTGCCGCCGAAGCAGCAGCCGTCTTTTTCTTCGCCATTTTTGAAATTCCTTTTTCTTAATGATAAATTTACACTTCTTAAAAATTATACGCTAATTTTACCTTAAACTTAAGAGTTCCATGCAGTTCTTCACAAAAGTATTTTCTTCATAAAGAAAACTCCGTACATATCTCTCCTCTGACTTCACATCTCTGGAGACTCCAGACCATGCTGCCCAGTTCCGAATAAAGGATCATACGAATCTTTCTGTAATCTCCTGTTTATTTCCTCCAGATTATACTTTTCTTTCGCAGGATTTTCTCGTGTCGTATCTTCGTCAAAATCCATAACAGATTTCGCATCATCAATCGATTTTTCATACGTACTATCTTCAGAATTTTCCGTTTTTTCTTTCCGTTTTTTCGACAAAATAGATTCCATATCTATCTGTACGACAAGAGGAATTTCTTCTGCCGGCCAGATACGGATATTTCCATCACTGCATCCCAAAACAAAATATTTCATATCTGGAGAAAAACAGCCTGAAGTAACATCAAAATTCGGCCTAAAAAATACCTGCGGAGGATCCGTCTGAAAATTCATATTCCCTAAAAATTTTATTTCATCCTTCAGTCCATCACAAAAAGCCGTCTGCTCTCCGATAAGCACAATAAAACCTTTATCATGCGAATAAATAACTTCTCGAACTGAAGTGGTAAATACATTTTCCAGACCGACTTCCGCCAAGCACTGCCCTCCAGGAGCATTAAACTTCCAAAGAAACATACGTCCCATTTCATCCACAGAAACCACTCGGCTTCCATCCGCAGAAATCGTCACACGCACAAGAGCCGCTTCCGGAAATTCATGTCCACTCACATCCTGCTCTACATGAGAATTATCCTCCAGTGTTCCTAATAAATATTCTGCCAGAAGTTTACGTTCCTTACCCGAAATCACAAATTTATATCCATTACCACTCGTCGAAAAGGCATATACACCTGCATTTTTCCCCGACGCACCGGCCAGCAAATAATTCCCATCTGCAGAAAACACCACACTCCGAAAACACCCCACCGGCTTTTCAGGACGAAACCATGTGCCTTCACGTTTTACATTCTCCCGATAACGTGTAACCTCACACCAGTTTTCTATATCCCATAATACCAGCACTCCACTTTCACCATATGGGTTTAAATTACGGTCCAGATCCAGTGCACTTCCACACAAAACGAACTGCTTTCCTGAAGGCGAAAAAGCGGCATCATAATACGCGGTAACCGGCCCTCCCCCTGTCCGAGAATCGGGATAAATCGTCGCCACCTGCTCCCAGTAAACTTTAGAACGCTCCCCCGTTTCCATTTCGTTCCGTTCTGCATAAAAACGCTCCCTAAACTGACGCATGACTTCCCAGGCTTTTTTATCCGTGGAATCTAATAATCTTCTTTCAGAAAAAAATGCTTCCACCAACTGTTCTTCTTCAGTTTTTCCCTCCGTTTCTGCCTCCGCTTCCTCTTCCTCCGCCGTTTCCTCTTCCGTTTCTGTTTCCTCTTCCTCTTTACTCTCTAAACTCTCTTCTTGCGAGGAAACATTCTCTGGTAAATACTCTTCCTGTCCAGTTTCTGATGAACTTTCTTCTGACTTACCTTCCGAAATGGCTTCCTCAGTTTCCTGACTTATGCTGGGGAAAGAATCATTTTCTACTAAAATTTTAGCCTGTCTTTCTTTGAGAAACTGACCTTTTTCCCCTCTTAACTGCCAAAAAATAGCATTTCCGCTTAAATCCGTCGTGATCATTTTATTTCCTGAAGGAGAAATAACCACAGATGTTATCGGAGATGCATGCTTCCAAAATACCTGTACTGGTCTGAGCGTTTCCATATCCCATATAATCAGAGGATACGCTAATTCCCTGAGCGTCTCTTCATTTTCTGTCCCCCTTTTTGCCGCCGCCTCCCTATTTAAAACATTTTGCTGAAAAATCTGTTTATTTAATTCCCACAGTGATTTCTCAGTAAAACCATCCAATAAATCTAAAATAGCAGACGGTGCCACTTTAAGATCCTGATCTGCGCTTCCTGCCGCACCCCCTGCCTGAGATAAAAGCATTTCTCGATAATCTTTTTGTTTCCGCCAGTCAGGGACTTTCCAGGAATAAAAATAATTTGGAGAAACTTCTCGGGAGCCCGTCAAGTAACGTAACGGCTTTTTCAGAAATGCCATTTTTTGCTTACCATCCACTTTCCCCATGAATATTCTTTCCTTCTCCGAATTTTCTCCCAGCACCGACGGTACCCGTTCCGTCAACAGATCTCCCTCTAAAACTGACGTATTCGGAGACTCCCAAATTTCTTCGGACCCAAGATCCCATAAAGAACCTGAAGATGACGCCTGAAAAATCGCATCCTCTTTCCCTCCTCCTGTAACTATAAAACGCCCATCCGGTGTCACCGCCAGCGCAGTTACGGCATCCCCATTCCCTATAAGAAGCACACACCTTTCCCTTATCTCATTTTTCTTTACGATCATTTCCGCAGACTGTTCTTTACTGGCAGTGGTTTTCAGCACTTCCTGAACAGACAAAATAATCACATAAAGAAGCAGGAGAACCCCCGCGATACCTCCTCCATAAGTTACACACCCCCACAGTATCTCCTGCCATGTTAACCGATAAGCTGTCGTCGCGTCCGGCATTTTCATA
Source organism: Planctomycetia bacterium (assembly GCA_030527015.1). Classification (GTDB taxonomy): domain Bacteria; phylum Planctomycetota; class Planctomycetia; order Pirellulales; family Thermoguttaceae; genus RGIG3701. Next base: position 614 of record JAUNBR010000015.1, on the reverse strand, counting down.
TCTTCCTGATTCCACACCAGCACAGGCATTTCTTCCGGCTTTTTTGGCCCCGGTAACGAGTTTTGTATCGGATTTTCCTGAATAAATAATTCTTCTTTCGGCATTTATCTCAAAAATTTACTTGGTTTCACTTTAAATTTTAGCTTTATGGCGCTCTCTACAGGCATTCATATATATCACATAACATACGAAAAGCATAAATAAAACTGACTTCTACTCAAAATACCGTACATATTATAAAGAGTTCTTTCCCCCTTTTCCCTTAAACTTAAAGGAAAATGTGCATATTTTCAGTAGATTCAGTTATATTATTATAGCAGAAAAATCCACAGATGGAAACACTTCTTTTCTACGTACCACAAAAATTTTATATCCGACGCACTATAATTTTCACTTTTCCAGACGAAAGAAAGGCCGCTCTATATTTCTTAGAACAAAATTCCTATAAACGAAATCTTATTCCTTCTGAAACATCTGCAAAACAAAAATGCAAAATCTGACCGACAGAAAATAAAAATTTAAAAACAGACATTCAGAACATTCAGAATACTTCTGCCGCCTATACTGGTTCCAATTTAAAATTTCGTTTTGTGCGGCTCTAAAAGCAGGCTTTT
>JAUNBR010000088.1 GCA_030527015.1 Planctomycetia bacterium | reverse complement strand
AAAAAAAGCACTTCCTGATGATAGGAAATGCTTTTGTTAAAAGATGTGGGTTTTCAAAATTAATGACGGAATGTCTCTCGGCACTTCATCCGGGACTACGGGCTTCGCCCTTCGTCCACGGCTCGGGGGAAAATCGAAACGTGGACGGAACGTCGCTCGGCGATTCATCCGGGACTACGGACTTCGTCCTCCGGCCACGGCTCCGCAGGGAAAATAAAATAGAGAGAGAGAGGGGGGGGGGGAGGTGCATGGTGGCACATGTGGGAGGGAAGTGATAGGAGGGATGTCAAAAGGGTAAAGTGCGGGGCGTCTTGCAAAATTTTGTTATCTGGTTAAAATAGAAAGAGTGGTTTTGGTTTTTTTATGAAATATATATCAAAAGGAGAATGGATCCGTGCCTGCAACATGTGTCGTCGGACTTCAGTGGGGTGATGAAGCTAAAGGAAAAATTGTAGATATTTTGACTGAAAAACATGATGTCGTCGTGCGTTACCAGGGTGGTGCGAACGCGGGGCATACCGTGGTTTTTGACGGAAAAAAGTTTAAGTTATCATTAATTCCCAGCGGGATTTTCCGTTCCCAAGTTCCCTGCCTGATTACCGGCGGTGTGGTGCTGAATCCAGCGAGTTTCATTACGGAAATCGAAGGTCTGCAAAAAGAAGGCGTTTCCTGCGAAAATTTGCGTATTAGTGATCGCGCCCATGTCATTATGCCCTGGCATTTTGAGGAAGATCGCCTGATGAATCGCACGACCACCGGCGAGGACATCGGCACGACGCAGCGCGGAATCGGGCCCTGTTACCGCGATAAAGTCGGTCGCAGCTGGGCGATCCGTATGGGAGATCTGTACACGGAAGCTTTCGCAGAACGGATTTATTCATTGTGCGCCGTAAAGAATAAAATTTTGTACGGGATGGACCCTGCCGGTGGAGAGTCTCGGCTGGATGCGGAAAAGATTGTTTCTGACTATTTAAATTATGCGCAGCGTCTGCGTCCCATGGTGACGGATACCACGGCTTATTTATTAGACGCGCTGGACGAAAATAAAAAGATCCTTTTTGAGGGTGCACAAGGCGCGCTGCTGGATATCGATCACGGTACATTTCCGTACGTCACCAGCAGCAACAGTTCCGGCGTGGGTGTCTGTAACGGATCGGGAGTCGCGCCACGGCATATCACTAAATTAATCGGAATTATTAAGGCGTACACGACTCGGGTCGGCGGCGGCCCCTTTCCTACAGAATTAGATAACGAAATCGGGCAGCATATCCGCGATGAGGGAAATGAATACGGCACGGTAACAAAACGTCCGAGACGCTGTGGATGGTTCGACGCGGTGGCGGCGCGATACACGGCGCGGCTCAGCGGGGCCAGCGTTCTGAGCGTTATGCTTTTAGACGTTCTGAGTAAATTGCCGGAAATCAGTATTTGCACAGAATACGAAATTGACGGTGTGCGGACAAGAAATTTCCCCTCTCAGGTGGACGATTTACGAAAAGTGAAACCGATTTTCATCACGGTTCCCGGCTGGCAGCAAGACATTACCGGCGCACGTCGGTGGGAAGATCTTCCGGAAAATGCCCGAGCTTACGTCCAGCTTTTGGGAAAATTGATCGGTACGCCTGTGGAAATCGTTTCCGTGGGGCCAGACCGGCAACAAACGATTTTCGTGGATTCATCTTCACTTTAATTTACGCACCAGAATAAAAACTGAACGCTGACCGCGTGGGGATATACCTGGTTCCACCTTAAATTTCTGTTTTTTACGGCTCTTTAAGCAGTATTTTCGCGAAACAAAATGCGAAAGCGGAAATTTAAAGTGAAATCAGTATACGCCGCACTTTTTCCAAATTTTCTGAAAATTTTGGAAAATTCTCCGGGGGGTACTTGCGGAAAATGGAAAAATCTGTTCTCATAAGAGAAGTTATTTTTGAGTGAAACCGTCTCACTCTATAAGATTTACTCTTATTTTATTTACCGGAGGCCTCAGAAGATGAGTGAAAATCATTCACCGAATCAGGGACAGACGCCTGATAATGAACATTTAACAGATCATGCGCCGCACGGGGACAGTCACGGTCCCAGTCCATCGGCGTACAAAATGGCAGCTTGTGGAATTTTCGTGGTTTTAGTGGCCTATTTTCTTTCCGCTATTTTTGGGTTACCGCAGAAGGGAACGGAGTTAAAACTCCACGCACATCATGACGATCACCACGTGGCAGCGGACGCTGGCACCGACACGGCTACGACCGGGGAAATTGCATCGCAGCCCACGGAAGAAAATGTGAATCAGCCGACTCCGGCGGAAACCACTGCGGAAGCGGCCCCCGCGTCGGAAGCGCAGACCACGGTAAACGCAGAATCTCATGCGGCCCAGGATGCTGACGCGCAGAAGGGGAAAACGCTGCCTCCATTTTATATGATTATTCCTTTTGCCGCGCTGCTTTTGGCGATCGCGCTGCTGCCGCTGATTCCTTTCACGGAGCACTGGTGGGAAAGTAATCTGCACCGGTTTTACGTCGCTGCGGTTTTGGGTATTCTCACGTTAATCTATTATGGTTTCATGTATCCGGATGTCGTCGTCAGTCACTGGCCCGGCCACGGTTTTTCGACGGAAGCCGCGGGGAGTAAAATCTGGACGGTTTTCGCTAACGCAATTATTAACGAGTTCATTCCGTTTATTGTTCTGCTTTTTGCCCTGTTTACGATCGCCGGCGGAATCCGCGTGGAAGGAAACCTCGCCGCAAAACCTGGGGTGAATACCGCCTTCATCGGAATCGGCGCACTGCTGGCCAGTTTTGTCGGAACCACCGGGGCCGCGATGCTTCTGATTCGGCCTTTATTGGAAACGAACCGCGAACGAAAATTAAAAGTTCACACGGTTATCTTTTTCATTTTCGCCGTCTGTAACTGCGGTGGATGCTTACTGCCCACGGGCGACCCACCTCTTTTCCTCGGATATTTAGGCGGTGTCGGCTTCCTCTGGACCATTAATCTTTGGAAAGAATGGCTTTTCGTTAACGCACTGCTTTTGGCCGTTTATTACGCCTGGGACCGTTTTTACGCTTATCCCCGCGAAGTTAAGTCTGATATTTCACGTGACGAAAACCAGAAAACCAGTCTGAAATTCAGTGGTCTTTTGCTGAACGTTCCGCTTCTTGTGGGTGTCGTCCTGGCAGTCGCGCTTCTGGATCCTTCGAAAACCTTCCCCGGTACCGACTGGCATCCCTGGATGTTCATGCGCGAAATCGTCCAACTCGGCCTGGTTTTCCTCTCTCTGGCCTGTGGGAGTGTCGCTTTACGACTGGCGAATAATTTCAATTTTCATGCAATCGTCGAAGTGGCCGCTCTGTTTTTCGGAATTTTCATCACGATGCAAGTTCCGCTTCAGATTCTCAACGAAAAAGGAGATCAGCTCGGACTCACCTCCGCCAAACAATTTTATTGGACCACAGGCAGTCTTTCCGCCGTTTTGGATAACGCTCCGACTTATGTCGTTTTCAAAACCACGGCCGAAACCGTCACGAAGGGGAATCCGGAGCTTTCGAAAGATACCGAAGCGGGTGTAAACACAAAACTGCTGGTCGCCATCAGTCTCGGTGCGGTTTTCATGGGCGCCATGACCTACATCGGAAACGGTCCTAACTTCATGGTAAAGGCCATCGCCGAGCAGGAGGGCATAAAAATGCCGAGTTTCTTTGGGTACATGGCCTACAGCTGCGCCATTTTACTGCCGATTTTATTTATTATGACGTTAATTTTCCTATAATCTTTTGAAAAACAGCGCGCCCCGGTGTCCCACAAAACATCGGGGTTTTTTAGTGAGAACGTTCGAATTATTTTAATGTTCTTCATTTTATACTTTTAGTTTTTCTGTAAAATTTCCATTTTTTGCGGTGCTAAAAAGCAGGTATTTCATCGAAAGTAAAAATATCGGACGGTCCGCAGAGAGGCGAAGTGGAAATATATAATACATCAGATATAAAAAACCTTATTCTATAAAAGTACCTCACCGCCGCTCAAGAAGTTTCGCATTTCCTGAATGACGGTGATGTTTTTAAAATGGAGAATCGTGGCGGAATATTTTATACAGCAGGATTCTCTATTAAATTTCTATTTTCCGCAGTCAAAAAATGCCAGGTATTTTTAGCGAAGTAAACTAATTTTCCATTAAATTTTCGTTTTGTGCTGCTCTGAAGGCGTGCATTTTCAGTAAAAGCAAAAATGTCGGACGGTCCGCAGAGAGGAAAAGTGGAAATTTATCATACATCGAATATAAAAATACCGTATTCTATAAAAAGCACATCACCTCTCAAGAAATTTCGCACTTCTTCGGCACACTTCACCGAAAATATGTTTTAGGAATCTGGCATTAATGGAAACCGCAGGAAACGGAATTTGAAAGAGGAAGAGCCCGTGTAAAGTATCTCGGGTATAAAAAAACAAATAATCATATGAAAGACTGACGCTGGAAACACACAAGAAGGCATAAAAACTGGCGACAGATTTTTTGTGCTTCTCTGCCGCCAGCAGACCAGAGTGAAAATTCTTTTTTTGTGGCCGTATATACTGGTTCCACTTTAAATTTTTGTTTTTACAAGAACACGGAAGCCGTGGTACTTAGCTCCGAAGGCGGGTTTAAAAGCGGAAATCCAAAATAGTATGGCTATATACCCGATACATTATAAATTTTTGCTTCACCGGCATTTAGTTTCGCTGAAAATGCCTGCATTCTGAGCCGCACAAAAAGGAAATTTAATGTGGAATCAGAGTATAAAACAGAAATTTAATGTGGAATCAGAGCATATTCTGTTTTATCCCCGATACGCGATAAATTTCCGTTTTCTCTGCCTGACGACTGATAGTCCGAGATTTTTACTTCACAGAAAATACCTGCGTTTAGTGCCGTGAAAAACAGAAATTTAAACGAGAAGCAGCAGAGTATGTACCCAAAAAATGATGCTTTATGAGATCCGTAAATTTTGTGTGACATCACAAAAATGAAAAATTATCTGTCATTTTCTGGCATTCTAATTTTTTGTGTTCTCATACTGAAATTTACAGAAGGTATTTCGTTTCGTGCGTTTTCTTCAGTTACGCAGCGCGGTTCAGGCTGAAGCGCCCAGTTTTCCATTTTTGTTAGCAGAGAATAATTCGTCATGTCAATTTGAATCGGAGTAATGACGATTCGATTTAATCCCAGAGCGTTCATATCCGTCATGGTTTCCGGACGGTGACGCCGAGAATTGGGGAAATGCCAGTAATAATATCTTCCGAAAGTGTCCACACGACGTTCCAGGGTGTCACCGTATGGAGTGGTATCCATCGGCGCGAAAATAATTTGTGGATTTTCTTCCTGGAGGGATTCTCGGGCCATGTTAATATTAAAAACAGGATGTGGTGTGGTGATGTCAGACTCTTTTTGCAGAAGCTCCAAAATTTGCTGAATGAGAGAACGGCTGATGGCTGCCGCGCGCGTAAAATCAGGCATGATTTCATCATCTTCGACAGATAACGCGACCGTCGGGATCCCACGTAAACCACCTTCTCGGGCAGCACCCAGTGTGCCGGAATAAAGAATATTTGTGCCCGCATTTTGCCCCCAATTAATTCCGCTTATAATTAAATCGGGAGTCCGAGGACAGATGGCGTTCACCCCAACTTTTATACAGTCCGTGGGGGTTCCTTCCACGGCCCATCCCCAGCGTTTATTTTGAAAAAAAACATCTTTAACGATTAAAGGAGCACGAAAAGTCATCGACTGACTGACGCCACTCTGCTCCGCCGCCGGGGCCACGACGTATACGTCACCTAATTTTTCCATTTCCTGTTTAATCGCAGAAAGCCCAGGGGAAAAAATGCCGTCATCATTCGTTAATAAAGTTATCATGGACTGTACTCCAGCTGTGTACGGTGTGTGTTTATTCCCGATGCACCATTATATACCCGATACTCTATAAATTTTCGCTTCCCCGGCATTTTGTTTTGCTGAAAATGCCTGCTTTCAGAGCCGCAAAAAACTGAAATTTAAAGTGGAACCAGTATAATTTATCACTTTTTGAAGTGCATAAAATACCTGATGGCAGAACCTGACGAAAGGTGATTTACTTAAACTTTCCGTGTTTTTTGTAGCTCTGAAAATAAGCATTTCCAGCAAAACAAAATGCCGGCAAAAATTATACTGCATCGGGTATAAATAAATCGGAATATATACAAAAAAACATATATAAATTATATCATTCATAACGTGGACGTCAAGAAGCAGGAATCATCCAAAAGAAATTTTCGTGTGTATTTAAATAAAAAAGTTTATAAAAACAGATGACATGAATAATTCACGGATCTAAATTTATAAGGTTCCACCGTTTTTGCTGCTCTGAAAGCAGTTTTCAGCAAAGAATGCCTGAGAAGCGGATTTAAAACCGGAGTCGGAGCGACGCACCACGGTTCGCGTGTTCTCGTGAAAGCAGAAATTTAAGCGAGAACCGGTCGTCAAAAAAAACGGAAGAGGTCAAAACACCTCCTCCGTTAAAATTTTACAGAAATTTATCGTGCACCGAATCTTCCGATCAGTCGCTTAAACCAGGAACCTTAAACGATTTCGTATAATCGGCGATTTCTGCAGCGACAGCTTTTTCCACCGATTCGGCGGTTTCTGTATGAATACTTCGAACCACGCGGGTAATCCATTCCGCAACTTTTTTCATGTCATCTTCCTTCATGCCCATGGAAGTAATTCCGGGCGTTCCCATCCGAACACCGCTGGTAACCATGGGTTTTCGCTGATCGCCGGGAACCATGTTAAAGTTACAGATAATTCCTGCGCGCGCCAGTGCCTGTGAGACATCTTTTCCCGTAAATTCCTCCGCACGGAAATCCAGTAACAGCAGGTGCGTGTCTGTTCCGCCGCAGGCCAGGTGAATCCCAGCTTCCTGGAGATATGCGCCCAGGGTCTGAGCATTTTTCACAACTTGCTGTGCGTATACCTTAAAAGAATCTTCCGAGGCTTCCTTAAACGCCACCGCCATGGCTGCGATAACGTTCATGTGTGGCCCTCCCTGAAGCCCTGGAAAAATGGCACGGTCAATTCTTTTTGCCAGATTTAATTTACTATCCGCGTAATATTTCTGCTGGTAACGGTCTTCCACTCGAGAAAGAATAAAACCAGAACGGGGACCACGGAGCATTTTATGGGTGGTGCTGGAGACCAGATCACAGTACGGAACAGGATTCGGATGGACGCCACCGGCGATTAAACCGCTAATATGCGCGATATCCGCCACAAGATACGCTTCAATTTCTGTCGCAATTTCTGCGAATTTATCATAATGAATCGTTCGTGGGTAAGCAGTCGTACCGCACCAGATCATACGCGGACGTTCTTTTAATGCGATTTCCCGAATCTGGTCATAATCCAAGATTCCTGTTTCAGGATTCGGACCATAAGGAACCTGAAGGTAATCTTTTCCTGAAAAGTTTACTTTCCACCCATGAGTCAGATGCCCACCTTCAGAAACCGGAATCCCCATCACTTTATCCCCAGGTTTCATAACAGCACGATAAACAGCCTGATTCGCGGGAGAACCACTCAAACACTGAACATTTACATGCTCTGCACCAAAAAGTGCCTTCAGTCGGGTAATCGCTAAATCCTCGATTTCGTCGATGACTGCGTTTCCTTCATAATAACGTGCTGCCGGATACCCTTCCGCGTATTTATTTGTCAGAGGGGAACCCGTGGCCTCAAGAACGGAAAAGGAAGCAAAATTTTCAGATGCGATCATCTTTAAAGTGGATCGTTCCAGTGCTTCTTGCTGTAAAATCAGATTATAAACTGTAGGATCGGTAACTTTTAGGTGTGGATAACGTTCTGTGGCCATAAATGCCTCCTGTATGAAAAATGGGAATAAAAATACGCTGAGTTTAACTTTTGTTTTGCGCGATTACAAAATTTGTATTTTGTGTACAACAAAATATCAGATATATACTGGTTCCAATTTAAAATTTCGTTTTTTGTTTCGCTGAAAGCCTGCTTTTTCAGCGAAGCAAAAAAGCCGGTGAAGCTGAATTTTATAATGTATCGGGTATATAAAAATTTATAATATACTACATGTGGTTAAATTATACTGAATCCTGATTTTTCTGCAAGACGGGGAACCCTTAAAGGAATGTTTTATTTCCAGCCAAAATTTTACATTTCCGATTTTATTTATATTCCGTATCCCCTTTAAGTTTCCATTTTCTGCAGCTCTGAACGCCGGCATTTTCAGCGAAGCAAAATGTCGAAAAAAGTGGAAATTTATCATGCATTGGGCATAAAAAGTGCCTTTCATTTTTTTGATTTTTGCGCTCTTTCCGCTTGACAACGAGATTTTGGGGTGATATGCTGAAGTGGTAGTGGAAACCTCAACAGTTGAGGTTTTGGAAAACCTACTAAACTGACGTGTGTCGAACGGGCGCACACATAAAATTTTTCTAAGGAGAATATTTATGAATCATACACAAATGGAAGCTGCGAAAGAATCCATGATCCGCTGGCTCTCCCACCCTCATGAGTTGGGGGAGGCTCCGACAGAAATCGAGTGCGCCGGGGAGTTCGACCTCCATGGCCTGCACTACTATATCTTCAAGTTCAAAACGACTCGCAATTCGGGCGCGGAAGATCAGTGGCTTTTAGCTGTCTGTGGCGGATACGAGAAGGAAAGCGACACGGAACACTGCGGGCACATTTTTAGTGAAATGGAGCCATACGACGAAGAAAATGCCATCCAGCAGGCAACGAATTTGGTAGAAATGATCCGATCTTATTGGATTCAGAGGGGTTTGGAGGCGCTCAAGGCGGACGACGATGACGACGACGATGAAGATGACGAATCTAATCCGGAGGATTTATTGACTATGGGAAGCTTCCAAAGTTTTGTCCTGCTAGAAAAACCTGAGTGGGACAAAGAGGCGCTGCAGCGCGACCTCGAGGAAGTGTGGGGAATCACGGTTGACGACGAGGACGACGAAGAAGACCGGGACGAAGACGACGAGGATGAAGACGAGGACGACGACGAAGACCGCGATGAGGACGAGGATAACGAGGACGAAGAAGACGACGATGAGGGAATGGGTGATGCGTTCATTCTGCGTTGTGACAACGCACTTATCATGGTAGTTTTCATGCCTTGTCCCATTCCAGAGGGTGAGGCGGAATATTATGCGCAGAGAAATTTCATGTGGCCTGGAGGGGAGGATATTGTGAAACAGCACCAGGCCCACGTGGCGGTCTCCGCGCTAATGACGGAACTCCCTCCAAAAGAGGTGGGGACGCTCATCGTCAAGGTCTTGTCGTCCTGCTGCCGCAGCATAAAAGGCGTCGTGGGCGTTTATGCAAATGAAACCGTCTATCAGCCGCAATATTACGTCGATTCCTCGAAGATGATTTTAGATGGGGTGCTCCCAATTTGTAACCTCGTCTGGGTCGGGTTGCGCCGCAGTGCGAAAGGAATTTGCGCATACACTTCCGGTATGCAGAATTATGGGTTTGAGGAAATGGAGATCATCGACAGTTCGGCAAACGAGCAAGCAATCTACGAAACCATGTATGACATTGTCGCTCACGTCCTCAATGAAGATGTCGTATTGAAAGAAGGCGAAACGCTGGGCTTTTCCCCAGAAAAAAAATGCCCCATCACTCGCAGCCAGGGCGTTGCCGTTGAGGGAATGTCTTTGAAGATCGGTTTTTCTAATTCATCGCAATGAATTTATACTTTCTGTCAATATAGATATGATTTTTATCATTCCCCTCAGGGAAGGGGAATTACACCACCCCCTCGGAGCCGTGAACGCAGGACGCAGTCCGTAGTTCCAGAGCCATAACAAATAATGTGGCAATTCACGAAGGTAAATTTTATAAAGGACACAAACTATGAAAAAATTATGGTTATTCTTGTTTTTCGCGTTTCTTCCATGCCTCCTTTTTTCGGCGGAAGCAACAAATCGTCCGGCAGAACCGGAATCCGCACCCGGTGAACGCAAAGCGGGAGAACGCATGGTGAAAACAATAAACGGCGTGGAATATGCGTTTCGTTGGTGCCCGGCGGGGAGTTTCATGATGGGCAGTCCAGAAGATGAATTGGGGCGAGATGCCGACGAAACGCAGCACCGCGTGACGCTTACCAAAGGTTTCTGGATGCTGGAGACGGAAGTGACACAGAAGATGTGGCAAAGCGTGATGGAGGATAATCCGAGTGATTTTGAGGGTGACGATCTCCCTGTGGAGGATGTGAGTTGGAAGGACAGCCAGGAGTTTTGCGAGAAATTACGTTCGAAAGGACTGAACATTCAGCTTCCGACGGAAGCGCAGTGGGAATACGCATGTCGCGCGGGCACGACGACCCCGTTTTCGTTTGGAAGTACTCTGAACGGAGACAAAGCGAATTGCAACGGGAATTATCCGTATGGCACCAGTACAAAGGGAAAATACCTTCAGAAGACAACCCCAGTGAAAAGTTATTCTCCGAACGCATGGGGATTATACGACATGCACGGGAACGTCAGGGAATGGTGCGCGGACTGGTATGGCGACTACCCAAGCGGTTCCGTAACCGACCCTACGGGGCCAACGTCTGGCTCGAGCGTGATCTTCTTTTGTTTTCTCATTGAACGCTTCCTCGACCCTACGGGGCCAAGGTCTGGCTCGGAGCGTGTGATTCGTGGCGGTTGCTGGCGCGGCTACGCGGTGTACTGCCGTTCGGCGCTTCGGAGCTACGCTGCGTCGACGAGTCGCTACAGCTTCCTCGGCTTCCGCGTCGTTCTGCTTAATCAAGAGGAGGTCGACAAACGTCTGACGCCGACGGTTCCGGAACGCACACACGTGACGGCAGCGGTTCCCAAACCCGTGCCTATTTCATCCGGCTGCAAAGCGGGCGAACGCATGGTGAAGACCGTCGACGGCGTGGAATTCGCGTTCCGCTGGTGCCCAGCGGGGAGTTTCATGATGGGCAGTCCGTCGTCGGAAGCTGGGCGATATAGCGACGAAACGCCGCACCGCGTGACGCTGACGAAAGGCTTCTGGATGCTGGAGACGGAAGTGACGCAGAAGATGTGGGAATCGGTGATGGAAAATAATCCGAGTCATTTCAGGGGGGATAATCTTCCTGTGGAGAATGTGTGTTGGCACGACTGTCAGGAGTTTTGCAAGAAGCTGCGTAACCTCGGCTTAAACATTCAACTTCCGACGGAAGCGCAGTGGGAATATGCGTGTCGCGCGGGCACGACAGGAGCACACGCAGGAGACTTGGATTCCATGGGATGGTACGATTCCAATTCTCGTTCGAAGACCCAAGCAGTGGGTCAGAAGAAGCCGAACGCATGGGGATTATACGACATGCACGGAAACGTCTGGGAATGGTGTGCCGACTGGTATGACGTCTACCCGAGCGGTTCTGTAACCGACCCGATGGGGCCTGCATCTGGCTCAGACCAAGTGTTTCGTGGCGGTGGCTGGTTCGACGGCGCGGAGGGCTGCCGTTCGGCGTTTCGGAGCTACAATATGCCGATGAAACGCTACAACTTCCTCGGCTTCCGCCCTGTCCTCGTCCCTTAAATTTAATCCGTTCGAGCGCAGCGCACAGGCTAATTCCCCTCTTTCAGAGGGGTGGCAGCCGTTAGGCTGACGGGGTGTTTGGGAGGGAGAGCACTCTTGCTCTCCGACAAGGTGTTTTGCCGGGGGAACGCGTTTCCCACTTCGGACTACCCCCGCCCTTCGGGCGTACCCCTTCAGAGAAGGGGAATTTGGCACAGCCCACTTCGGAGTCAGCGCAGTGGAAAGTCGCGCGGCGGGTTTCCGGGACTACGGACTTCGTCCTTCGTCCACGGCTCTTGGGTGGTGGCTGACGGGGTGTTTTGGGGAGGGAGAACACTCCTGTTCTCCGACGGGGTGTTCCGAAACGGGAACACACATTTTTATCTTAAAACACACATACAAATTAAAAATAAACACATCATGGAGAAATAAAAAAATGAGTGACGACAGCAAACAAAATTTATCCTTGAACAGCATGCCCACGTTCGGCAATTACGAAAATTCGGATTACGAAATGGACGCTGAGCTTCAGGAATTGGTTTCGGGGATGATTTTGGCGGAGAAGTACCGACTGGAAAATCAGGCCGGTCAGGGCGGAATGGGCGTGGTCTGGAAAGCGTTCGACACGGTGGGAAAACGCTGGGTTGCGCTGAAGTTCGTGCCCAAGGAAATGCGGCATGTCAACGTGGCGATGGAACAAGTCGAAACGGCGTTTCAAACCATTCAGGCGCTGAACCACCAGTATATTTGCCCGGTTTACGCGCTGGAAAGGGATGCGAAATTCGGGTATTACGTCGTGATGAAATGGCTCAACGGCATGTCGCTGGCCGAGTTCCGGCAGCAGAGAGAGTTTCGTCAGGAGATGATTTTGCCGATCTTAAAACCTTTGTCCGAAGCGCTGGATTACGCGCACAAACGAGGGGTAATTCACCGGGACGTGAAGCCGGGCAACATATTTCTCCTCACGCCACAAAATGGAGAGTTGGAAGTGCAGCTAATTGATTTTGGAATTGCGGCGGAGATTCCCCAGGCGGACACGACGTTTCACACTTTTCTGCAGCTCAAGACCAGCGGGACCATGGCGTACATGCCGCCCGAGCAGTGGGAAGGAGACCCTCAGGAGCAAGACGGACGCACCGACCAGTATGCTCTTGCGACCGTGGCGTATGAGCTTTACGCAGGCCACCTTCCGTTTGTTGAATCAAACGAAAGAAAGCTGATTTCACGCAAACTTCAAAAGCGTCCGGAGAAAATCAAAAGCGTCCCGGCACACGTTAATTCCGCCTTACAAAAAGCTTTAGCGAAAGACCGCAGGGAGCGATTCCCCTCGTGCGTAGACTTCGTGAAGGCGCTTTCCGCACCAGCCCCTGCCGCACCTTCATTTGTGATTCCCACACCCCCACCGCCGCCGGAAACTAAATCGGTAGAGGAGCTTGCGGAAGAGCTTTACCGAAAGATGAAGGCGGAGGAAGAGATGAAAAAGCTTCGCGAGGACGCGGAGCGTCTGGCACGGGAACGATTCATGGCGGAAAAAAAAGCAGGCGATAACGCAGAGCGGAGGTCGTTCAAAGATCCGAAACCGGGCGAGCGCATGCTGAAAACGATTAACGGCGTGCAATTCGCCTTCCGCTGGTGTCCGGCGGGAAGTTTCATGATGGGCAGTCCGGAAGTGGAATTGGGGCGAAGGGGCAATGAAACCCAGCACCGTGTGACGCTGACGAAAGGCTTCTGGATGCTGGAAACTCAAGTGACGCAAGCGATGTGGGAGAGCGTGATGGGAAATAATCCAAGTCGTTTCAGAGGATACGATCTTCCGGTGGAGAAAGTAAGTTGGAAGGACTGTCAGGAATTTTGTCGAAAATTGCGCTCGCAAAGACTGAACATCCAGCTTCCGACGGAAGCGCAGTGGGAATACGCGTGTCGCGCGGGCACGACGACGGCTTTTCATTTTGGGGACACGCTCAACGGCGACAAAGCGAATTGCGACGGGAATTATCCGTATGGCACGAACACCACAGGCATGTATCTTGCAAAGACGACACCGGTCAAGAGCTATTCTCCGAACGCGTGGGGTTTATACGACATGCACGGCAACGTATGGGAATGGTGCGCGGATTGGTATGATGAGGATTATTACCAAAAGTCGCCAACAAACGATCCGACCGGGCCGGCCTCTGGTTCGATCCGAGTGGTTCGTGGCGGCAGCTGGAACTCCTACGCGAAAATTTGCCGTTCAGCATGTCGGAACAACGGTACGTTGACGTCTCGCGACATTCGCATCGGCTTCCGCATCATCCTCATTCCTTAATTCATATTTTGAACGCCGCGCGCAGTCCCTGGGAGGGAGAGCACTCTTGCTCTCCAAAAATTGAAAATAAACACATCATGGAGTAATTAAAAAATGAGTGACGACAGCAAACAAAATTTATCCTTGAACAGCATGCCCACATTCGGCAATTACGAAAATTCGGATTACGAAATGGATGCTGAGCTTCAGGAGTTAGTTTCGGGAATGATTCTGGCGGAGAAGTACCGACTGGAAAATCAGGCCGGTCAGGGCGGAATGGGCGTGGTCTGGAAGGCGTTTGATGTGGTGGGGGAAAGGAACGTCGCGCTGAAATTTGTGCCCAAGGAGATTCGCCACAACGAAGATGCGATGCATCAGGTGAAGGAAACGTTCAAGACCATTCAGGCGCTGAATCACCAGTACATTTGCCCGGTTTACGCGCTGGAAAAGGATGCGAAATTTGGGTATTACGTCGTGATGAAATGGCTTAAAGGCATGACGCTGGCCGAGTTCCGGAAGCAGAAGAGATTTCAGAAAGAGATGATTTTACCGCTGCTGAAACCTCTTGCCGCGGCGCTGGATTACGCGCACAAACAGGGCGTGATTCACCGGGACGTAAAGCCGGGCAACATTTTTCTTCCAAAGTCTGACGACGGGACAATTCGCAGTGTACAGCTGATCGATTTTGGTCTTGCGTCGGAAATCCAAGTCAGCATGACGTTTCACTCCACTTCGCAAGTCAAGACCAGCGGAACGATGGCGTACATGCCGCCCGAGCAGTGGCGTGGGCGCACACAAGACGCGCGTACCGACCAATACGCTCTTGCGACCGTGGCGTACGAGCTCTATTCTGGCCACCTTCCCTTCATGGCGGCGAACACCGAAATGCTGCGCCTGTGCGTTTTACAAGACCCGCCGGATGAAATCAAAAGCGTCCCGGCACACGTTAATTCCGCCTTACAAAAAGCCTTAGCGAAAGACCGCAAAGAGCGATTCCCCTCGTGC